>NZ_JBHSBI010000006.1:0-404608 GCF_042650645.1 Nonomuraea purpurea | reverse complement strand
CGCACGCTGTCTCACCAGCCAGGTCATACCGCGATGACGATCACCACAGCAACCTGGCGATCTTCAAACAACCGCACGTGCGGAAAACGGGGCTAGCGCGAACGAGCCGGACAACATACAACTATGGTCATGGCGCTGACCGTCCTCCCATAGCGGTGCACTGACCCGTGTTCGGGCACGTACCTGGGCTTGGTCACTCGCGTTCTGCTCCGCCGAACTCGGCCGGGACGAGTTCGCAGGGTGCGACCGGTCCGCGGATGACCCCGAGGATACCTCCGTTGCTCTTGGCCGGGTCGCCGTTGGCTGAGTGCATCTGGACGACGAGCGTCTCGTCCGGCGCGAAGTCTTTCGGGTCGATCCAGAAGTCCATCGAGTCCTCGGCTTGTCTCAGCGGCATCCGGTCCGGCTGGGGCACGGTCTCGCCCCGAGGCCAGCGGCAGGTCTGGCCGTAGGGGACGTAGTCGATCACCGCTCGCACCCCCTCGTCTCTCAGCCTCTTCTCCAGTTCCTTGGGCCTGACGAACTCGTTGATCCGCACGGTGACCGTACCGTCGGGATTCTTGACGACGGCGAACGCCGGCGCGTCCGACATCAGCGGTACCGCGACCGCCACCGCTGCGACCACCGCTGCGACCAGCCCCGCCGCGGTAACCAGATGACGTGCGGGCCGGCGCGTCGGCACGGGTTCCCACGAGACCGTGGCGGCCTCCGCGCGCAGTTCTTCGAGCAGCTTGTCCCTGAACGACACCGTCATCACAGTCCTTCCATCACGAGAGCCGCAGATACGCCGGGTACATTCCGCAGTGTCCGGCGGGCGCGATGCAGCCGGACTCTGGCCGTCCCGACTCTGATGCCCAGGGCCTGGGCCGCCTCGGCCACGGTCAGCTGGTCGACGACCACGAGTTCGACCAGCGCCCTTTCCCCCTCAGCCAGGTCTGCCATGGCTGACAGCGCTCGCCGGGCGGGTTCTTCGGCGTCGATGCGGTCGGTCAGGTCGGCCATGTCGTCGCCGTCCAACAGCCGGCGCGCGACGATGCGTTCGACGGCGCGGGCCTCGCGCTCGCTGCGGCGTCGTTCGGCCGACAGCACATTGCGCGCCACCCCGTACAGCCAGCCGGTCTCGCTGCCCCGTCCTGGCCGGTAGGTGTGCCGGGAGTGCAGTGCCGCGAGGAATATCTCCGCCGTCAGGTCGGCCACCGCGTGCGGGTCAGCCACCCGCCGCGCGACGAACCGCGTTATCGCCTCGAAATGCCGCAGGTAGAAGCTTTCGAAAGCCTGCGTCGGAGCTAACGGGTCCGCCGGTTCCTCTTGTTTGAGCCGCACGGGCGGGGACTCCCTTCGTCCTACAAGTGCCTACACCTTGTACTTGACCGAACCCCGGAATGCATTACGACGCCGGTACGGGCACGCTGCACAACGTCCTGAGGTCCGGCCCGGGGGAGCGGTGTTGGAGGGCAAGGCCGGCACGCATCAACGCGCGCACGATGCTGGTGCTCGCCCAGCAGCCGCCCCCACACTCGCCGACCCGTTCAGTTCGCTGCTCGCCGGTGGCCGGGTCCCAGATCCGCATCGTCCGGTCGGCGCCGCTCGGCTGGACGGTCAGGGAGCGTTCAGAGGCAATCGCGGAGTAGGCCGTTCTGGCAGCGCCGGCCAGAAAAGATGTCGGCGGGGGTGTAGCGCGGCGGGCTCGATCAGCCCTCGGGGACGGTCACCGACTCCATGCGCCCATTCACGAACGATGGCAGCCTGGCGCAGATCCGGATGCCAGTGGCGGGGTCGGCGGCATCCAGGGCTGTGGCTACCGTGCGGCGCCCTATCACGCTGCGGCCAGGGTGTCAGAGCTGGGTTTGGCCGCCGTCGACGACGAGGTCGGCTCCGGTGGTGAAGCGGTTGTCGTCGGCGGCGAGGAACAGCACGGCCGCGGCGACCTCCTCGGGCAGGCCCATGCGGCCCACGGGGACCATGGCGGCCATGGCGGTGCGCAGGGCCTCCGGGTCGTCAGCGGCGTCGAATGCGGGGGTGTCAATGGCTCCCGGGCTGATCGTGTTGACGCGGATCCCGCGGTCCTTGAGCTCGCTTGCCCAGGTGCGGGAGAAGGACCGCACGGCAGCTTTGGCGGCGTAGTAGGCGGTGTAGTCCGGTGTGCTGTCCATGTGCCCGCCCGAGGAGATCAGGATGACCGAGCCGTTGTCGTTGAGCAGCGGCAGCGCCTTTTGCACAGTGAAGAACGTGCCCCGGGCAGTGACGGAGAAGACCCTGTCGAAGTGCTCGGGGGTGGCTTGGGCCAGGGTGGCCTGCTCGCCATGGGCGGCGTTGGCGACGATGACGTCGACGGAGCCCTTCTCCTCCTTGACCTGCTGCCACAGGCGGTCGAGGTCCTCCATGCTTGATATGTCGCCCTGCACGCTCATGACGTTGCGGCCGATCTCGGCCTGGGCCTTGTCGAGTTCCTCCGCGCGGCGGCCTGTGATGTACACATACGCGCCTTCGGCGACGAACGTCTTGGCGGTCGCCAGGCCGATTCCGCTGCTTGCTCCGGTGATGACCGCGGTCTTGCCGTTCAGCTTGCCCATGAGGGGCACCCCTAACTTTTCGTGTAGCGATCGCTACAGTGGCGGGTTCTGTCTGCGGATCGAGGGGAAGCTCCCGGGCACAAGTTAGCCGACATGTGTCGGTAAAACAACTTGTGTCGGCTAATGTAAAATGACGGCTATGGCCACGACGCAAAACAGCACTCCGGCCGTCGACCGCCGCGTGCGCCGCACTCACGCGGCCCTGCAGAACGCGCTGATCCGACTCGCCGAGGAACGGGACCTGGAGCAGATCAGCGTCGCGGACGTGACCGAACAGGCCGGGGTGAACCGCACGACCTTCTACGACCACTACCGGAACGTGCATGAACTGGCCGAGGCGGCCTGCACCTCGACGATCGACAACCTCATCGAGTCCCTCCCCGCCCTCGACCCTGCCGAGGCCGACCCTGACGCGGACCCCGCCTGCTCCCTCGTCGCCTTCTTCGAGATCCTCGGCGAGCACGCCGGCCTCTACCGCAGCCTGCTGGGAAACCAGGGCAGCCCCCGCGTCATCGGCCACATCCGCAGCCGCCTCACCACCACCGTCCACGTCGCCGTACGCCTGAATGCCGGCGCCGCGCCGGACAGCGTCTCCTCGGCCGACATCCCGCACGACGTGCCCGCCGCGTTCACCGCCGGCGCGCTCCTCGGCGTGGCCACCGACTGGCTCGAGCGCGGCTGCCCGTGCGCCCCGGCCGAGATGGCCGCCCTGACCTGGCCGCTCCTTGTCACCGAACACATCCCGCCACCGCGCGGGGTGATCGAGCGCGACATCTGACCCGCGCCACGCCATGGACAATGCCGACAACCAGTCCGCTGATCGCTTAACGGGAATTTCCTGCCGTAATGACAGGACCCCGGCCATGCCCTCGCGGGTGCGCAGGTGCCCAAGGTTGGCCTCGAACTCGGCGACCATGGCGGGGGTCTGCAGGAACAGCCGCTCGGACGGGTCGCTCCAGTCGTAGACGGATGCGCCGAGGCCGAACAAGACGCCGTGTCCGGACGAGTCGGTCAGGATCTCGTTGGCCTCTGCCATGTTGCGGGCGAACCGGTCGAACGTGGTCACTGTGAAGTCGCTGCCGTCCCACACGGCGGCGAGTGCCTGGTCGAGGCCGCCGCAGTTGCGGCGGGTGGTGCCGGAGAAGCCACGGTCGATGCCACCGTGGTCGCGGCCGTGACACGACCATGACGCGGCGCAGACGAGGCGGGGACACGGCTGGCCGACAGTGGATGGGGTCGGCGGGCGAACTGCGGGTGAGCTACCGAGCGTGCGGCGAAGCCGGCGTTGGATGAAGGTTCCGGCGAAGGTGATCACGAAAGGGAGAAGGCGTTGGCAAATGACGGAGAGTGGGACCGGCGTTCGGTGTTGCGGGGCGCCGCCGTGCTGGCCGGTGCGGCCGCGACGGCGCCGCTGTTGAGCGGGGCGGCCACGGCCGTGGCCGGCAGCGGTGACGCGGACGCGCTGTTCAAGGCCGGAAAGTTCGAGCAAGCCGGCCGCGCCTACGAGGAGATCCTGAAAACAGACCCCGCGAATCTGCACGCGGCCCGACGGCGCGGCCATGTAGCGCTACTGGCCAACCAGTTCCCCGACGCCGAAAAGTACCTCAAGATGGCCCTCAACCTGGCGCCCGACGACAAGGACGCCAACTACTTCCTGGCCGACTGCTACATCCGGCAGGACAAACTCTCCCTGTCCGCACCACACTGGCAAGCGTCCGGCGACGAAGCCTACGCCAAGTGGTTCGCGGCGGTCAGCGGCGAGGCGTATCAGATCCACGGCGACATCGCGCGTGTGCCATTCCAGCAGATGGATCCGATTCCGCTGGTGGAGGCCTCGGTCAACGGCGGGCCGCCGAAGCGTTTCATGTTCTACACCGGCGCCCCGAATCTGGGCATGCGCGCGTCGGTAGCCAAGGAGGCCGGGCTGAGCCCCGTCGCCAGTCAGAAGATCGAGTACGAGAACAGCGTCGTATGGGCGCACTACGGGGTGCTGGACTCCTTCAAGCTGGGCGGCATCGAACTGCGCAACGTCCCCGTGGGCTGGTCGTCGACGGAGTCGGGCGCGGATGTCGACACTGACAGCGACGGCCTGATCGGCACGTGGGTCTTCTACCACTTGCTGACCACCTTCGACTACGCGGGCCGGCAGCTGATCCTGCGCCGCAGAACCCCCGAAACGGCCAGGCAGGCACGCGCCGCCGCCACACGGGCGGGCGCAGAGGCCCTGCCGCTGTGGCTGGTCCGTGAGCAATATCTGCACAGCAGGGGCAGCATCACCGGCGTCGCCGGCTCCGGCACGGGGGTGGTGGGCGTGAACTTCGGCGGAAGGGGCGAGATGGCCGCGGTCGTGTTCGGGGACACGGCCAAGCGGTTGGGGATCCGTAGCGACTACGACCGCCCGATCGGGACTTTTGCCCACAGCCACCCAGCCGTCACCTACCCCTGCTACCCGAAGGAGATCCGCCTCGGCAAGGCCGCCGCCAAGGAGATCTACTGCGAGACGCACCCGGAGGCCAAGCTCGCCCCCTTCGGGTTCGACGTGTCAGCCGCCTTCTTCCACTGCTTCTACAAGCCCTACAACGTCACTCTCGACTTCACCGACATGAACCTCTACATCGCCCGCGGCAAGGCCACCTGATCACCGCGACCGCATGGCCAGTGATGGTGCAAGTGGTTCGGCGAACCGGGGACGAGGGAACAGCTCTGGCGTGGTGCGCGCATGAACCAGGACGTCAGCGACGAGGTGCCGTTCTCCCGAACCAAGATCAGAGTCGGGTGCTTGGTCTTCTGTGAGGACGAGGTGGTCCTGATTCGACGAACACGGCCGAGCGGCGACCATTACTCGATCCCTGGAGGCAATGTCAGCTTCGGGGAAGACCTGATTGACGCCCTTCGCAGAGAGCTTGGGGAGGAGCTGAAACTGGACCTTGATCGTGCGACCTGGCCCCAGTTGTGCTGGGTGCAGGACCAGATGGTCAGCCGACCTGGCCCGACCGCACCCCCGCGCAAGCTTCACTTCGTCTTCCGCGTCCATGTCGACTCAGGGGTGCGGTCCGGGCTGGCGACGGTAGAACATGACGAGTTGCCGAACGGCGATGTGGAGGAGGGTGAGTTCATCTGGGTGGATTATCGATCCGTCAGCAGCCTGCAGCTGTATCCCGCGCTCGGAAGCGCACTAGCGGCCCTGTCAAGCCCGAACGCGCCGCCCAATAGCGTCCTGCTGCCAGCCTTGACCGACCAGACGTATCGCTGGGTGTGAGGAGTTCTCCGGTCACCGTTCGTGTACTTTTTGAGTAACTGTGTGCACCAGCTCAGGCGTCCTCGTGCGGGTCGGCGGGCCAGCCGTCGAGGCTGAAGGTGTGGCCCCGGCGGCAGGCGTCGATGCTGGTGCGGATATAGGTGACGATGTCGCCGGGCAGGTCGTCGAGAGGAAACCAGTCGATCTTGTCGCATTTGCCGGGCTCGGCGTTGACGGGTTCTCCCCGCCAGCGGACGGTGGTGAAGAAGACGCCGATGCGGGCCTGGCCGTCGGGATCGGCGTGGTGACACAGGTGCGCGAACGCCAAGTCGGCGGGGTCGATGACGATGCCGAGTTCTTCGCGGGCCTCGCGGGCCGCACCCTCGGGCAGGGTCTCCCCGGCGTCCAGGCAACCGCCGGGCACCGACCAGGAGCCGTCGGCGAAGCCGGTGTTCGCCCGCAGCAACAACAGCACCTTGCCGTCCTGGATGAGGATCAGGTGCACCCCGACGTGAGGGCGGAAGGTCTCGGCTGGTGCCGCCATGGCTGTGCTCCCGCGGTGACGACTCGCTCGATGCTGTAGGTCAGGTCACGCTATCGCAGCGCGTGGGGAGCATGAGGGTGCGCCGCAAGGCCGCCGCAGACCACCAGGGGGCCGTCAGGCGCGGGCACCTACTCGCGCCGCTGTCGCGGGCGTGGACTTCGGCCGGGGCGGTCCTGGCGCGCGACGACCAAGCCGGCCGTAGGAGGCGGTCCTGCGGCTCCGGCCTACTCAGGTGCGACGCCGTTGTGGTTATAGTCGGCGGCCTTGGCCTCCTTTTCCGTGCAGAAGAACGTATCGTCGAACGGCGACACCGCGTAGTCCCCGTCCCCGGGGAGGCTGTAGCTCATGGCGGCCGCGAAGCCGGTGGCGACGACGGGCAAGCCGCCGCACCTGATCACGTGGTACGGGTAATGGGTCAGCGTGCCGATAAACGGCGTGACCGACGCGATCGCGTACACCGCCACGGCCGCCACCAGCGCGCTCAGCCAGTCCGGCCGGAAGCGCAGCAGGGCGACCAGGATCAGGCCTGCGAGGTAGACCAGTAAAAACAGCACCAGGTACGGCATCGAGAACAGCACCCACGACCGCCCCCGCAACGCAACGATCACCGCGACCAAGGCCAGCGCGGGCAGGCCGATGACGAACACGGTCAGCCACGCGCTCGCTCGTAGAAATGACCACATGCGTGGTGTGATGATCAGGTTTGCGGGTTGGTTCTCAGCCAGGACCAACCGATTCCCAGACTTGCCGGGGCGGACCGGCGAGGCCGCACCAAATCGGCCCGCGACAGGAAACGACTCGTGCAGCAACCGAGGAAGGCGTGTCCCCTACGCCGGCGACCTGCGCGACGCCCCGCCGGCACTAACCTGAGAGGCTGCCAGCCGACCCGGTCGGCTGGCAGCCCACTGCCTGCTCGATGCGCAGCGCCGACGACGGAGGGCAAGGACTGCGGCGCGGGTGGCGCGGCGCTCGAACGATATCGACCCTCTCCGGCGTGTTCCTCGTCCTCGCCGGACGTACCGGTTTTTGTCCTCAGCCGAAACAGGTGTTCGTCACCGTAACCTTGGAGATCCAGTCATACCGGTCTTTGAATGCCTTCCGCCCGCTGGATTTCGGTTTGGCGACCATGCATCGCCGATGGGTTTCGCCTGCGGTGTTCTTGAAGGAGAGCCAGATGGCCTTGGGTTCGGAGCAGTTGCTCACGTAGGAGAGCCAGGTCCAGTTACGGCCTTTCGCGCGCTCCCAGGTGACCTTGATCTTCTTGTCTTGGGGTTTCTGGCACTTCCAGGTCTTGGTCTGGGCCGTCTCTGACGCATTCACGGCCGCAGTAGCCGTCCCGGTGAGACCGAAGGCCAGCGTGGCCGCAGCTCCCAGTACACATATCGCAGTTTTCATCCGCGCTTTCCGTCCTTTCACTCGGCCGTTGACAGCGCGCCTCTCTCGGCTTTGCGCGCTGCCAAAGGTAGCTGCACCGCATCACCCTGCGAATCAGTCAACTGACTGGCCCCTGGCGAGAAGCTGTCACCCAAGCGACGAAGCACTACGGCGTGACGGGACATCAGGAAATGTGATCCGCGTCTCCCTGGCCACGCCTCGTGGACCCCAGAGCGCCCGTATGCGTGGGAGCCGTGCGCGACCACACCGGCGCCTTCGTCCCCTTGGATCCCCACGTTCGTGCCCAGCGCGTACAAGACCAGCAGCAGGCGTTTGCGGATCACCTCGCGCGGGGTCACCATGCGTCCCGCCCAACCGAGAGGCCGTTCTTGAGACGGCTGGGTTCGCGCAGTACGTCAAGGACACTGTGCGGCCTGGGCTGCGTACGCACACCCTGCCCAATACTTCGACGGTCGATATATAGTCGGTGCCATGGCCGGAATGACGGAGGCGACGTACTTCATCCTCGTCGCCTTGATGGAAGAACCGCTTCACGGATACGGGATCATCAAACAGGCCCGAACCCAGTCGCTCGGTGAGGTCGACCTCGCCGTCGGCACCCTGTACAGCGCGCTCGACCGGCTCTCGGAGACCGGCTGGGTGCGGCTGGACCGCGAGGAGACCGTCAACGGGCGTCCGCGGCGCTACTACCGGATCACCGACGACGGCGTGCGCGCCGTCCGTGCTCAGGCGGCCCGGTTGCAGCGCGCCGCCGCACTCGTCCTGCGGCCGAGCGGGGTGGCGAGCGTATGAACCACGTTCTCGAACTGCGGTACCGCCGCCTCCTGCGCGCTTACCCCAAGGACTACCGCACCGAGCACGGAGAGGAACTGATCGGCACGCTGATGGAGGCGTCCCGGCCCGGGGCCCACCGGCCGTCGGTCCGCGAGACGCTGCATCTCCTCGCCGGCGGGTTCACCGCCCGCGTCCGGGCCACCCGCGCGTCCGGCGTGCCGCCGTGGACCGACGGCCTGCACCTCGGCGCGCTGATCGTGACGGTGCTCACCTTCGCGCAGCTTCCCGTCCTGCCGTACTTCATCTACCCGGTGTGGACGGCGCTCGGGATCGTCCTGATGGTGGCGCTCGTGCGGGGATGGATGCGTGTCGCGGCTCCTCTTGCGACGGTCGCCGCGGTGTGGACAAGCTGGCCCATGGTCCAGGGGTTCCACATCCCGGTGCTCGACATCGGTCCGATGTACGGCGACCTCGCGCCGGTCGCGCCCTACTGGGTGGTCGCGGCCGCGTCGGCGGTGCTGGCCGTTCGGCGGGCGGGGGAGGGCCGCACGTCCGGGAAGGCCCGGTGGTGGGGCGCGACGATGCCCGCTCGGTCGCCGTGGTGGCTGCTCGTCCCGCTGGCAGGCTGGGCGCTGCAGCTCACGCAGGTGCCGATGTGGGAACCCGTCTGGGTCGTCTCACGGGCCGGCATCGAGGTGGTGGCCCTGTTGCTGGTTCTGGCCGCCACGCTGGCCGTCAGGGACGGCCGCTGGGCGCTGGCGGCCGCCGTCTACCTGCTTCCCGGCCTGGTCTACCTGGCCGAGAACCTCCTTGTGACCGGTGCCCGCGGCTTCCTGTACTGGAGCGTGCTCACCGCTCTCGTCGCGGCCTCCTTGCTCGCCGCCCGTCGGGTGCACGCCAAGGCGTGATCATCGACGACAACTACACCTGGATCGTGTGACACGAGGCCATCAGGGCGAGTTCTAACCGTGGGTCGAGGCGGTGGTGGCGATGGGGTCGTTGCTATGTCATGATCGCGCGCTTCTGCAGCTTCGGGTTCTGCCGCCTGTAAGACCCCTCCAATGACGGATGATGAAGCCGGATGTGAGGCTACCGACGTCCTCAACCGCGAGGAATACGCTCAAGGGGTGAGCTTGAACCTGCCGAAGCTACTCAGGCTGTCGAGTGCCCAGAACCGCACAGTGCTCTTGTTGGTGTAGGGGGGTCCTTCGGGCCCCGGCACGTAGGAGCTCTTGGCGATGAGCGCATGTTTCCCGTCCTGGTCCAGCGAGACCCGCCAATGCCAGGCGCTTTCCATGCCCTCTGGGATGATCTTCCAGCCGGTCATCGGTCTCAGCTCGCTCTTGTCCCACGTACGCAGGTCCCAGTAGGTGATGAGGTCTTCGTACGTCGTCCAGCGGTGGAAACCGATCAGCGCATGATTGCCGTCACCGCTGAGCGCGACGGAGTTGGCGGCGTAATAGTCGACGTTGCGTAGCAACACGTACGCCTCCGGGTGCGTGGGGTCGGACAGATTCCAGAGGGTCACTTCACCCTCGTTGTATTTCAGGATGGGGCTGACCAAGGCGCGCCTGGCATCGCCGCTCAGCGCCACCGCGTAGGTGCTGTCATCGTATGTGCCGCGAGCCAGAAGCTGGCGCTTCCGTGGTCTGTCAGGGTCGGTGAGATCCCAGAAGTGAACGCCCGCGTCGCCACTGGACATGGCGTAACGACCATCATGGTTGAGTGCGAAGTCCCGCAATCCTTTGTCGGTGAGTGTTCGCGAGGAGGGCTTCGCGAGGTCGGTGAGATCCCAGAGGGTCAACTGCCCCCGGATAGTGAAGGTGGCGGCGTGCTTGCCGTCCCCGCTCAGAGCCACCTCGACGTCCGTGCCTCCCCGGTCGGGGATCAGCGGGGAGGAACGCGGACTCATCGGGTCACTCAGATCCCAGACTGCCACGGAACCGCGCGGCGGCCTGGCCTCTAGGTTCACGGAACTGATGACGGCGCGTTCGGCGCCCGCACTCAGCGCCACACCGTGGTAGACCTCGTCGTGCAGAAGTGTCACCCGGAAGTCCCGAGGAGGCGCGGCCGTGGATTTGGCGGCAGGCTTGTCCGCCGCGCACGAGGCGATCGTCGTGACAGCGAGCACCGCGGCGATCAGTCGGCGCATGACGAGGTGTCCATGCTTTTCCATCCCGGATCTCCAGGCGAGTATCGCTGCCCGTAGGCGGAACAGTCGAGTGTGCGGTCTTTCTCGATCAGCGCCGACACGCGGAAATCCTTGCCATTGTTGTTGATGAGCAGGGAGTCGGGTTTCCCGTCCGCGATGTATTTCAGGTCGAAGTGGTACTCGCAGTACTGGCCGCGGGTCACCGCGGAGAGCCGGAACGTCGCCTGCTCGGCCAGCTTGAGGATGTATTTCTGGTCGGCGAAGTAGTTGCCCGTGAGTTGCGGATACGGATCGGTCTCGTCCTTTTTCGGATATTGCCCGATCAAGGGCCTTCTGTCGAGGTCGTAGCCGATCTGAACGGTCTCGGCCTCTCCTTGCGGCGGCAAGTAGAAGAGCGCGCCGCGTAATGGCGTCTGGCATCGCGGGACGACGGCGATGTCAGTGATTCGTACGTCCTTGGCGCGGTTTCCCTCCACCTCCACCTCCACCGTGGACACACCGGTCTCGACGGCTCCGCTTGAACGCAGGATCTCGTCGTGATCCTTGAACGCCGCGTACTCGCCATTGATCTTGTCGAGCGCCTGCTCGCTCAGCGGATCGGGAAAGACCCAGGTCTGGTCGGTGTCCCGCGGCACCAGGGTGACCTTGGTGATTTTGATCGGCGGGCCGATGGGGGCGGGCGGTTTGTTCTCACCCAGCCCGAGGAATTTCTGGCCGGCAGAGGTGCCCAGACCTGTGGCCACACCGACGATGACGGCGGTCACCGCCGTTATCACCGCAGCCCAGAATCCCTTTCCCCGCACGGTTGCCCGGCCTTTCTGCGGCCTGCGAGGGGGAGACTTCTTACGTCGTGAATACCTCACGTCACCTCTTCTTGAGAGGGATGGCACCGCAACGGCAGCCTGGCCAGGATATCCCAGCACGCGCGTCGCCGACGGGTGCATAAGGAGGCAGCCTCGGGTCGCCGCCGAGGTGGCCGGAGCGAGGCGGCCTCACCAAGGATCTCCTCAACCGTCTCGCGCGTGACCACCAAACGAGGCCACCGTTCCTCCTCGACCTCCAGCCGCTCGGTCAACTCGCTGATCTGCTGCCGTAGCCCCTCGATCCGACGCCGAGCCGCAGCCTCCCGCCACGCCAACTCCTCCAGCAACGAGCCCATCGTCACCACCGCCCTGCCTCAGACGGGCGGACATGCTGCCGCACACAACCAGGGCCGCACCACGAACCCCCAGCTCGGCCGCTCCCTCAGAAGGAGCTGCACCTAATGTCGTTCCAGTGGTATGCGCAGTTCTCGGGCGGCACGCCTTCGAACGTGTGCAGGAGATCGACTTCCAGGTCGCACAAGTGCTGGTCTTGGGAGAGCGCATGGTAGGCGAGGGCTTTGTTCACGGCGCTTCGCAGGTCGGCTGCCTCCACGACCCAGGTGTAGGGCGCCTCTCCATCGAATCGTTCCGTCCCGGCGATGGTCACCGTAAAGGGTCTCGTTTCGGACGGCGCCTGCGGACGCCTGGGGACACGCAGACGTCCGCGGGCGCCGCTTTTCACTGGGCCTCACCCAGGAGAATCCGGTTGAAGGTGTCTCTGGCGTCGGCGGTCAGCGCCCAGGCGGTCTCGTGGACCGTTCCCTTCTCGCGGTCTGTGCGGCGGATGAAGCTCTGGCCGGCTGTGGCGCACAGTTCGTAGACGGTGTGGCGGCATTCGCAGGTGTGGAGGACCACGCGGATGCGCTGTGTCCGGTGTGCGGGTTCGTACCAGGAGAGCTTGATGTGGTCGGGCTTGCGTGGCTGGGGGTGCAGTCCGTGGAAGTCGGGGATCTCTCCGCGCTCGCTCACCGAGTCCTCCCCTCGAACGTCTCGACAAGGTTCCTGAGGACGACGTCGACGCGAGCCAGGACCAGCGTGTGGACGTGTCCACCGCCGGACGGCAGCCGGTAGCCGTGCTTTTCCAGGACGGCCTGGATGTCGGCTGCCACTAGGGGTGTGAATCGTCTGTCTGTGGTTGAGTTGCCCATGGGTCGGACCTCCGGTATCCGATCAAGGGCCCGCTTGGCGGTGTCGACGCCGTAGTGGGCCCGCCTCATATAGAGCGGTTGCGTTGCAAGCGACCTTGCTCTGGCCGCCGCTGGACGTGTTTGCAGCCAGCCTAAGAACTATTCGAAGACATGTCTACCCTTGTTGACCCTTGCCCACGGACAGAGGGGGACGTCAGCGCCCAATAGGGGATCTCTATAGTTCTGGGCATGACGGACGAGTGGCAGTTTGATCCCACAAGCCCCAAGTCGGCACAAATAGCGACTGAGCTGGAACGGCGTATCCGGTCTGGGGAGTATCCGCATAAGCATCCCATTTATGAAGTGCGGCTCGTGCAGGAGTTCGGAGTCGCACGGGAGACGGCGCGGAAAGCAACCGTGATCCTCAGAGGGCGAGGTCTTATATTCACCGTCCGGGGCATGGGTAGCTTTGTGGCGGATTCTATGGAGTGGTCAGCGGAATGATCAGCGCGACTTTGTGCTGTCAGTCGCCTTATTTTGCGAGCTGAGGCGTCTCGCGCCCTAAGCCGGGAACGCCGATAAACGTGCCATCGGCGCTATAGACCAGAGCTATACCTAGATCGTTTAGGAGTGCTTTGATGTCGTCATGCGGTTCCTCTGGGAGGAGAATTGCTAGGGCAGGGGCGGGCGGATTTACGTAGCGCCGGTAGTCCATGAGCTGGCCAATCGCCATGCGTACTGCGTTGCGCCCTATGTTGCCCTTGAGCTCGTACAGGACGTGGGCTGTGGTGTCGTATAAGTCGGTCAGCATTGGCGCCGCGAGGCCCCTCACCTTAAGTTCGAACCGCATTAGCTCGTGACCGTGGGCCTGCATGAACTTGCGGAACTCTGCATCTAGTTCGGCTTCACGGCGCTGGAACTCGAGTTCAGGAACAGCAGAACGGGATCCCTGCTTCTTCGTGTTTTTCTCCGGGTTGATAATCGAGCTCGTAGTAACGTCCGCAGGGACGAGTATGGCCTGAGTTTTTTCAGTCGGCGGGATGCAGTCTACGTCCAGGCGCTCGAATGGGCCAGTCGGCCGAAGCCGGAATACAATGACCTTGCGCATAACCTTGGCCTTATTGGCTCTCCACCGCACGTCGATTGGACTCTGCTCATCGAGCTTAAACCGGCCCACATAGCGATGGAGAACCGTGGCTGAATTGGGCACTTTCCCAACAGCCTTGAATATACGTAAGGCTCGCCCCTGGGTCACGTGATCTCGGATGGCCTTGTTTCCTCCGCCCGCGAACGTCTGATCATTGAGTCCATGCCCGGTGTACTCGAACAACAAGCCGTTTTCGTCATCAGGAACCCATCCGTCGACGTAACCGAGTTCCTCTCCAATCTTTGGATCGGAGTAGATCAGCACCGTGGGTGTGCCTATTGATGGCATGATTCCACCTCGCAATCCTCCCCCGAAGATCTTTGCTAGTTCTGGTCGCGTCTTGATCTCGCCAGGCTGCAGACTCTCATCCAACAGAGAGTGCACAATCTCGCCACCTGTGGGATCACGCACATCGACCACATCGAAGCCCAACCTGCGAAGCTGTGACGCCGCAGCTTCGGTCCCCGAGAAACCACGCGCCTTCTCTGCAGCGCTTGGGCGGGCAGCTTTCAAGATCGCCTTGGAGCCGAAGCAGGCACCCTCGTGAATGAGGAAGAGGTGCTGCGCTTTCCTGAGCTTGTATTTAGCGGGGAACTTCTGATGCCCGATGTTCCTGTATAGCTCGATCGCCTGGAGGAAATCTTCGCGGGTGACTTTAGCCGACGTCATAGGTTGGAGCATAGGGGAGCAGCGGAAAATTTAAGGGCAAAACGGAATGATCTGAGCAGGCCATGGCAATCGTTACCAGATCGTTTGTTCGCCGGGGCGCTCCAACTGATATGTAGCGGTGGCCCTGTCCGGCGTCCCCTGTGGATAAGGCGACGGCAGACGGGCTGGTACATCAGGAGAGGAGGCGCTCACTGGCGCTCGGCAGCTTTGACCAAGCTTCCAACGATGGTGAGTACGACAGCGGCACTGGATCGCGCGAGAGTCAGTGCTACCAGATGGTCGTTGAAAGCTGGAGCAGGGGGCGAACCGCGGCCAACCGAATCGGCTAATTTGGTCGACAATGCCGGCACAGCTACGTATATGGAATCGGTCGGCGGCTTCCAGGTCATGCCCGCCATTGCGGACGAGGACGCCTGGTGCCCCCTTGCCATCCTGGACGGCATCAGCTAGATATGTGATCTTCCTATGTCTCTGAGGGCATGACATGACCGAAGCTCCGATCCCGGGTCTCTACGACTCCGTGCTCACCGGCACGCTCGACGCGAAGATCAACGCCTGGCAGCAAGCCGGCCACCTGGTCGAGGTATCGAAGATCGACGGCGAAGAGGTTGCCCATCTGCTGGGCCGTTTCGTCGGCGAAACGGCAGCGCGGGCCTTCGCTGAGCTGAAGGGCCACCCTGACCAGCAGGTAGAACTGGCCAACCAGCTGCTGGCGCAGCTCACCGAACCGGAGACGATCGCGGAGGGCCCGAACCAGCTCCTGTCGATCGTGAAGGACGTCCTGGGAGCGGCCACTCCGCGTCGGCCGCTGACTTCGTTGTCGGAAGCGGCTCTGCTGACCAACGCCCGCGAGGACCCGAACCTGGCGCACGAACTGGCGGCCGAGCTGGCGAGCGCCGACCGAGTGGATCTGCTGTGCGCGTTCGTGAAGTGGTCGGGACTACGCATTCTGGAGAAGCCGCTGGCCGAGCTGCGGCGCCGGGATGTGCCGCTGCGGGTGATCACGACGACCTACATGGGCGCGACCGAACGGCGGGCGCTGGACCGGCTGGTCAACGATTTCGGCGCCGAGGTGAAGATCAGTTACGAGCGCAACTCCACCCGACTGCACGCCAAGGCATGGCTGTTGCGCCGCCACACCGGCTTCGACACCGCCTATATCGGCAGCTCCAACCTTTCCCGCGCGGCGCTGCTGGACGGGCTGGAGTGGAACGTTCGATTGTCGTCGGTGACCACCGCGCGGCTGCTGGACAAGTTCGAGGCGACATTCGACTCCTACTGGAACCGGTCCCAGTTCGAGCCATACGACCCGGCGACCGATGCCGATCGCCTAGATGAGGCGCTGGCCCGCTCGCAGGCGGGCAAGCAGTTGTTCGACATCCCCGAGCTGGTACCGCATCCCTTCGACCACCAGCGAGAGATGCTGGCCGACCTCGACCGGGAGCGCACCATCCACGACCGGCACCGCAACCTGCTGGTTGCCGCGACCGGCACGGGCAAGACCGTGGTAGCCGCATTCGACTACCGCAACCTGCAGCAGCGGCTGGGCCGGCAGCCGTCGTTGCTATTCGTAGCGCATCGGCGGGAGATCCTGGCTCAGGCCATGCGCACGTATCGGCAGGTGCTGGCCGTACCGGACTTCGGTGAGCTGCATGTGGGGGAGGAGAAGTCGCGGCACTGGCGACATGTGTTCGCCAGCGTGCAGTCGCTCACCCGCCGGATTCTGGAATTCGGTCCCGAGCACTTCGATGTCGTGGTGATCGACGAGTTCCACCACGCCGCCGCGCCGACCTATCGGCAGATCATCAACCATCTCAAGCCGAAAGAGCTGCTCGGCCTGACCGCGACGCCGGAGCGGTCCGATGGCACATGGGTGCAGGATGAGTTCTTCGACCGGCGTATCGCCTCCGAGCTGCGGCTGTGGGATGCGCTGGATGCCGATCTGCTATGCCCGTTCCACTACTTCGGGATCAACGACGGGACCGACCTGTCCGGGGTGAAGTGGTCGCGCGGCTCCTACGACGTCTCCGATCTCGACAACGTCTTCACCGGCGACGACGCCCGTGCCCGGCTGGTGTTCAACGCGGTGCGCGACAAGGTGAGCAACTTGGAGGCTATGCGCGGGCTGGGCTTCTGTGTTTCGGTGCGGCATGCGCACTACATGGCCGAGTTCTTCACTCAGCACGGACTGCCTTCGCGGGCGGTGGATGGATCGACGGAGGACGGCACTCGGAAGGCTGCACTTCGAGCGCTCGCGGATGGGGAGATCAGGTTCCTGTTCGCGGTGGACCTGTTCAATGAGGGCCTGGACGTGCCCGACGTCGACACCCTGCTCATGCTGCGGCCCACCGAGAGCGCCACGATCTTTCTGCAGCAGCTTGGGCGCGGGCTTCGCCGTACGCCGGAGAAGGACGTGCTGACTGTGCTCGACTTTGTCGGGCAGCACCGTAAGGAGTACCGGTTTGCCAACCGGTTCCAGGCACTGACCGGGTTCTCCAGAGGGCGACTAGACAAGCAGGCTAAGGACGACTTCCCGCTGCTGCCATCGGGGAGCCAGATCGTGCTGGATCGAGTGACCAAGGAGCGGCTGCTGGCCGATCTCAAGGTTCAGCTCGGGGCGACGGTAAACACGCTGTCGAAGGAAATCCGCTCTCTCGCGGAGCTGTCGCTCATCAGATATCTGGAGGACAGCGGGCGCGACATCAGCGACCTGTACCGCAATCGTCGCTATTGGACCTCGCTGCTGCGCCGAACCGAATTGTTGCCCAGGGAAGGCTCGGAACTGGAGGAGGAACTGGGGCGACGCGTCCGCGCGTTGCTGCACGTGGACGACCGGACCCGCGGCGAAGCCTACACTCGGCTGCTGCAGCCAGATGGCCCCCGCTACGCGTCGCTGTCCCCGGCTGATCAGGCATTCGCTCGGATGCTGTTCTTCTCGTTTTGGCGTGATGGGGGCGGGTTCGCCTCTTATGACGAGGCGCTGGACCGACTGCGCGGCGAGGCGGCGCTGTCCGATGAGATCAGGCAGGTGCTCGCCTATGGCATCGACCGGCCGCGGTATGTGGCCAAGCCCGTGGAGCTCGATGGCGTGCCGCTGGCGGTTAACGCCCGCTACTCCACCGACGAGGTGCTCGCCGCGATCGGCTGGGCCTCGCTGGGTGGCCAGGTGCCCTCCACCATGCGCGAAGGGGTTGCCTGGAGCCCCACGGCCCAGTGCGACGCGCTATTCGTCACCTTGCAGAAGAACGAGAAGGAATTCTCACCGCAGACGATGTACCGCGACTACGCGCTGACCTCGAGCCTGTTCCACTGGGAGTCTCAGAACCGGACCAGCGCTGCCTCGGTCACTGGTCGCCGCTACCAGAACCACGTGGCGGAGGGCAGCCACGTGCTGCTGTTCACCCGCGAGCGTAAGGAGAACGAGCTCGGCCACCCCGAGGCCTTCGTCTTCCACGGCATGGTCCGCTACGTAGAACACCGCGGCGAGCGGCCGATGGGCATCACCTGGCAGCTCGATGAGGATATGCCCGCAGATTTGTTCCGCCGCGCGGCTATTGCCGGATAAATGGCATTTGCACACGTCAGAGCCAGGTAACGGCCACGAAGGCCTCCTACACTGTCCCCCAAGGATGTGCTCCTAGTTATGTAGCTGTCGGCGTTCCTCCATGCGGCGGGCTAGGCGGTCAACCCAGGCCGCGACCACCGTCGCCACGCTCCCTTCCACCTGGCCGAGCGACGCTTGATCGCCCGAAAGATCGGTAAAGCCGACATGCCATCGATCGGCGAGGGGCCGGTACTTGCCAGTGGCCGGATCTTGTTCCCAGTGGGCGCCCCGGCGGATCTCATCGATCCCGATCGCCGGGGTCGGCCGAGGCTTGGCGGGCACCACCGCGGCCGCAAAGGAGCGCATCTCGCACATCGCCACCGGCCAGGACATCTGATGGTCACGGGCGGCCTTATCACGGCTCGCACTCCATCACCGTTCACCTGTTCGCAGGCCCGCTGTGGTCAGTGAAGTTAATCCTGCCCTTCCTCGTCATCCTCCGGCTCGCCAAACCGATTGCGTTGGATGAACTCGAGCACCTCGAAGGCGCTCTGCTGGAGATCCAGCCACTCCTCCGGCGAGCCGAGCAGCGGAGGGAACGACACCCTACCGCCCAGCTCTTCAAGAGTCTCCAACGAACGCCTCGCACCGCTCAACCATTCGAGCAGGCGCTTGCGCTCCGCCACGATTAGCTGCCCCGCAGACATCTCCATCTGGAGAGAACCCGGTGCCGCAGCGGCGCCAGTCTCCGCCTCGTCACCGGTGCCGTCGTGGCCAGGGGAGAAAGTCTCTTGCGGCGGAGCGACTGGGCAGATCAACCTGCGAGCGCGTTCCGGGTCGGAGGCGAAAACGACGTCCCAGGTCGTGAGGGCGACCTCCCGTCCGTTCTCCCGGCGGATCCGGTCAGGCGCCGTAAGGTCGACAGCCACGTGGACGTAGGCGTCATCCTCAGCGGCCGTGCCGCGCAGCCCCAGCTGCCGCATGGAGCTTGAGTTGCGGGGAAGCAGATCGTGTCGGAAACGCTGTGCCGCATGAGCCAGTGTCCACAAGCCCAGTTCGTTGCCCTCACGCGCCAGCCCGCCGATGACGGTCGACACATCCGCACGGAACGGGACCTTCCCCGGAGCCGGCGTGACGGCGACGGCTGAACCGACGTTTCGGGTGAGTAGCTTGTCTGCGATCAACGCGACGCCCCCCGCCACCGCCAGGGTGCAGCGTGCATTCAGATCACCAGCAAGCGCCCGTTCGACCAGACGAAGGAAGTCCGTCGTCGGCACCGGAACCCAACCGTCGGACAGGACATCTTCGCAGAGCACCCCGCCGTTGCTCCACGCGTTGCGCGCGGGTTTCGTCGCTGAGCTCTTTGCGGCCCTCCATGGATAGTCAATGACAGGGCCGAGCAGGCTCGCGTATCCCTTGGTGGACATGCGGCGCTCATTTTTGATCTCCTTCGCTCTGGCCTTCAACTGCTCGTGGAACTCTGGACGGGTCAGGGTGTGCAACAGGCAGATCGCCCGCCAGATCGGGGTTCCCGGGATGCTCTCGTTCCCATAGACACGCGGTGTTGCGGCCTCCTTCGTACGGCCGATCGCGAGGGAGTACACATCCCGCAGTTGCTCCTGGTCCCCGAGAGCGGAATGACGGGTCTGCGCGAAGAGCTTGAGCGCACGAGTGACGACTTCGAGGTTCTGGGCTGAGTCATCCCACGGCTTGAACTCGACGTGGATCGAAGCGAGGATCGAACGCACTGCGTCGTCGAACACATCCTCGGGGGGGAGCGCCCCACTAACGTGGGCTTCGACTCCGACTGTTAGGTGGGCGGGCATCAGATACGTCTGGGCGATCTGGACCTTCCTAAGGGAGAGCCCCTCGCCTACTGACTCCTGGTGGTACTCCTCACGGAGTCGGTCACGGTAGGCAGCTCTACCACTGGTCATCTGGTCTGGAAGCGATGCGCCCGTCCGCAAGTTCGCTTTGGCGAAAAGGACCTCCACCGCGAGATCCGCTGCGTCACTCGGGCTTGCGGACGGCCCTGCGAGCACCTTCCAGGCGCTGGCGAGCCTGGTGATCCCATCCCGTGTGGCGATGACATTGAGAGAGTCTGTGCCATCCTCGAACTCGACCACCACAGGATGCGCAATTAGTGCCCGGGTGACCCGGCGCGAGACAATCGACTCCTCATAAGAGTTGAGGTGCAGCGTGGCGGAGATCGTCTGCCACATGTGCTGCTGGAAATGCGCGAGATCTCGGTAACGGTATCGGCTGATTGCCTGCGGCTTGCCATCCTTGGTGACCCCGAAGACCTGCGGGTCGGGGACATCAAGAGCCTCCTGGCCGGTCCGCGGTTGGATACCTGGGAAGAGCTCGGTCATCCAGACGCGCGAATGTACCGATCGCAGCGTCGCGCCGTCCACGTGTTCCTCCAACAGCAGGCCGGCGCCCTTGGCCTGCTCCAGCTGGAGCGCCACGAGATCCGGGCGTACGCAGGCCTGCGCCACCGCCTCCCATGACTGCTCTGGGAGCGAGGCAAGCCTGTGTCCGACGGCTGCTTTAAGCATCTGCACATGGTCGTCGAGGCTCGGTGCTGCGGGCAGGTCCTGCAGTAGGGAGGACACGATTAGTTTCTCGCGCCTCCATGTGATCTCGATCGGCTTGCCGACATCGGCCGTCGCCATAACTCTCTCCACGTTTCGTCAGGGATGTGAAAGACTGAGAGTGCGGTCCTGGATCGGTTTTGGTCGGCCCAGGTCCTGCCCGGTTGGGCCCGACCGTGAGGTCGGGCCCAACCCTTCTTAGAGGGCCAGAGGGCCGTGCATCTGTGGGAACGTTTGTTTGAGCCAGTCCCACATGAATGAGCGGTTCGGGGCTGCGGCGAGGCTTTGGAAAGCGGCGTAAGCGACTAGATCAGCGGCTTGCAGCAGGTCGCACCGCTTCGCCGGAAGAAATATGGGGTCTCCGTTGATGCTGCGGTTCGCCGCCGGAAGGCGCCGGTGTGCCCGCCGAAACGACGGGTCAGTCCCATTGCCATCGATGATGATCCTCGCCATCTCGCTACGCTCAGCAAGATCACGATTCATATCTGTGAGCATTGCCAGGTAGAGCTCAGGCCTGTCCCTTTTGCCCAATAAAGCGTTCCTATATGCGATACGGATTCTGATTCCGGGCATATCGGCAACGACTTGAAGCCCGCGCCGAACGACATCCCGCAAGTACTGTCGGTGCCGTGTCCGACTTAGGCCGTGTTCGCCATAGGAGTGGATATGTCTTCCGCGCCCTCCGATGAGATCGACGGCATGGAGCGGAACATGTGCAGCGAGGATACCTTCGCCAGCAAGCTCCTCTCGAAAGTGAACCCAGTATGCGCGCGCCTCAGGGAGGAATCGGTTGTCGAAATCCAAGCCGGAGAAGAGCATGAAATCCCGGCTGTTGCCGGAGTCATCGACATAGGTTGTCCGGCGACATAGTTTGCGATCTAGCTCGTTCATCGACACTCCAGTTCCGGACCCTCATCGATTACTGTCCGCCATAGATGCAGGTGATCGACCGAGGAGCGCCGATGCCCTTCCCGTTGATCGCATAAGCCCGCCAGAGGGCGAAGAGTCGCATTTACTGCAGGAGGGCCAACAGTACAGTGCCGCTAATGCCTTCGCACTACTTTTAGAAACGGGAGGAGGCTAGAATTAGTATTATGGTCGGCCCGATACGAGGACGCCCACCTCTTCGGCACCGCAGAGGGCCAGGGATGCTAATTCTTCAGGTCGACTTTTAGTTGCCCCAGTCGCCGACGCCTCTGCGCACGTAAAATCTATACAGTGTGACATGTCACATTTCATTTGCCGGAACTTTCGCAGTACTTCGAGCGCATCAATCTGATTGAAGACGAAATAGGGATCACATGAGGAGCGAGAAGTCAAGGTGCGGATTGTGGGGTCCTCGGGGTTGGGCATCAATCCTTCATGATCTTGAATGCGGGAATCCGATAGATAATTGATCTTGCTGGAGTTGGTGTGCCAGGGTCTGGGGGATTGTCGAAAGCCCGGCGAAGTGTGCCGAGTATGACCTTGGCGTCCCCAAGCGGGTCGACCGGCCGGGGTCTTTCGCGTCGTCGGAACGGCGAAGGTACTGGTCGGGGAGGGGAAGCGGCCGTGCTGAGTGCGCGGACTTTACTCCAGGCCAGAGTCAGGTCGGTGGCACCGGGGTAGCCAGTGAGGCGTTTGCGAGCGCGTCGCACCAGCTGGGCGGGGACCTTCAGCAGGCGTTGCCTCAGCGTGGCCGGGGCAGCTGTGCGGAACTGAGCGTGGCAGCCCAGCGCGAGGAGGCGAAGCCAGGCCAGCAGGTCGGCGAGGAGTGTCATTGCCAGGCACCAGGCTTGGCTGGCTCCGAAGGAATGGAAGAAGAAGGCGCGCAGACGACGGTTCTTGGCGTCCTTGATGACGTCTTCCACGACGGCGTGCTGGTGTACGAAGACCTTGGTCCCTGGGTATCTGATGATCAGATGATTCGGCGTCGCTTGGTGCACTGGCGAAAGTGCCCTTATCCATGACTGAGTAAAACGTGCCGTCCGTGATCGGCACGGGAGATCTGATTGATGGGCAACTCAACCACAGACCTACGATTCACGCCCCTGCTGGCGGCCGAGGTCCAGGCCGTACTGGAAAGGCACGGCTACCGGCTGCCGTCCGGCGGCGAACACGTTCACGGACTGGTCCTGGCTCGCGTCGGCTTCGTCCTCAGGAATCTCGTCGAGATCTTTCGAGGGGGGACCTGGTGACCGAGCGCGGCGAAATCCCCGACTACCACGGACTGCACACCCAGTCGCTCAACCCCGGCCACACCAAGCTGACCTGGTACGAACCGAACACAGCGCATCCGCATTGTCCTCCATACCTGCGAATGCCGTCACACCGTCTACGAGCTGTGCTCCGCCGCCGGTCAGGGGTTCATCCGGCGTACGGACCGTGAGAACGGGACCGTCCACGAAACTGCCTGGGTGTTGACCGCCGTCGCCAAAGACACCTTTACCCAGATCCTCCTGGGTGATGCCGGGTGAGAGCCGCGCCCGCAGGCGGCGTCGTGCCTTCCGAAACGAAACCCTTCACGGTGACCATCGCGGTACGGAACGATTCGACGGATAGATGCCCTACACCTGGGTCGTGGGAAGCGGCCGATGCGCTGAGCGCGCTGAACAAGGCTCTGGCCTACCACGCGCTATCCCAAGGCCAGCGGTTGTGTGACCTGGAAGTCGATCCCCTGCACACGTTCGAGGGTGTACCGCCCGAGAACTGCGCCTACCGCTGGAACGACTTACGGCCCGCCGCCCCCGAAGAGTCAGATCAGCCTGCTACGTAACGGCGGAACTGCTTCTCAGCCTGAATGACCCGGAGGAGTACGCACGGTACGTCGTCCTGGACCTGGACGTTCCCGACGAGCTCGTCGTGTTCAGCTCTTATGGCTGCTGGAACGATTTCTTGGAAGCGACCATGTTCGCCGAGGGCCCGCCGACCATGGATTGGTCCATCGATCCGGGGGAGTACGACATCTCGTACGCTGCTGGCGTCCAGGCATGTCTGCCGCACCTGCTACGGCCAGTGGGGCTGGGCTTCCGGCTGTTGGAGCCCTCATCGGACGAGCCCTTGGAGCCAGCGCGCGGCCCGATCCTGCCCTCCTCATGCCGTGCGGGCGATCCAGCTCAAGCGCCACGGCGCTAACTGTAAGTGGGCGTTCCCAGGCACGGTTAACCGGCCCGAACCGTCTGCACTGCCCAGCAAGATCACCAAGCGAAGCTACCAGCAAGGTCGTTATCTTAATGGCATTGAGGGTGGGACCTGTTGTATTGGTCGTGCTGGACGATCGTTTCCTCCTTGACGGGCATTACCGTGCGTCAGATGCTTGGGCATGCCCAGTGCCTCATCTTCGGGGGGATGGCTCGTGGAAGGCGATGCTGCTCGCACCCACTATGAACGCCTTGCGGTTAGATATGACGAGAACTGGAATTACAGTCCGGAATTCGTCTCATGGATGACCGAAAACCTCATCAAGCGCCTCAGTTTGACGCCTGGAAAGTCTCGCCTCCTGGATGTCGGGAGTGGCACAGGTCTCTACGCTCGCGGCCTGGTTGAACACGCAGCCGTTGCGGTCTGCGCTGACCCCTTAGCCACGATGCTGGAGCAACTGCCGGCAGACGATCGTTTGATCCCGCTGGTTGCCTCGGCTGAGGACCTCGCAGCAGGCCGGGTACGACTTCCAGACGATGGCTACGATGCCATCCTCATGAAGGAAGTGCTCCACCACGTGGGCGATCCGGCACAGGTGCTCGTGGGCTTGTCCCGCCTCTTACCGCGCGGCGGGCGGATCCTCGTGGCAATGCTGCCGAGCACCATCGACTATCCGCTGTTCCCCGCCGCCCTCGATCTCTTCCGGGAGCGGCAACCCTCCCCGGACAGCATCGCCGCCGCCATGAACCGCGCGGGCCTGCAGACAGAATTGACTTACGACGAATTCCCGCTCATATTCACCATCGAGCGCTACACGAAAATGGTTCGCAATCGGTATATGTCGCTGCTGGCGAGCTTCGACGACGCCGAACTCGAAGCGGGAATCTCCGAGATTCGCCGCCAGCATCCTGGTCCTGAAGTACGGTTTCCGGATCGGTTTGCCTTCGTACTCGGGGTGAAAGCGTGAGCATCGAGCTTGACGGTCGCCTGTTCCAGCTCAGGAACGAGCTTGATGACCACTCCCGGGTCGCCCGCTATCTCGGCCTGGACTTCGAGCGCCCGATCAAGTCCCTCGGCGACGGTTACCCGGAGAACGCAATCGCCCTGGTAGGCAAAATCACGGAGCGGATACTCAAGCAGCTGTGGCGGCACCACAACATCCCTGGCGACCCCGGCGGCAAGGCTCTGAACGATCTGATCAAAGGCGCGCAGCCGCACATCCGCAGCGCGAACGTCATCGATGCCCTTCGCGACATCCAGCGGCTGCGGAATCGTTCCGCTCACGACGGGTACGAGATCGCCGACGAGGACGGGCTTGCGGCGGTCCGCCGCCTGCTGGATGTGCTGGCGTGGTTCAGCAGTACCGGCAGCGGCATCCTGAGCGGAGACGTTCCCAAACTGGCCCCTGACGTGGCGGTCAAGGCGGAGTTCCTGGCCGGCCTGTACGTGACGCTCGGGTTCCAGCCGGTCAAGCGGTTCGAGCTGTCCCGAAACACGGTCTACCAGCTCTTCTTCCGCGAGCGAGGGCTACGCAGTGAGTACGTCGAACTGCTGCTGAGCAAGAGTGTCGACGATGTGATCCAGGTCCTGAACGCCACCAACGGCGAGCTCCTTCAGACCCAACTCCCCAAGCTCACCCGTTTCCTCATCTTGGAAGAGGACGGCGACACCCGTGCTTCGAGTCCTTTTGGGGACGACTACAGGGTGCTCACCTACGACCGTTTCATGGACGCGTTCGTCGACCTGGACCGGCACCTGAGCGACGTCGTCGGTTCGTACCCGGAGCTTCTTGACGCTGGGCGGCTGGCCATCTCCGGCGATCTGCTGACGACCGATGAGAGTACGGGCGAACAGCAGGTGACCCGGATCGGCGCGGCCGATCAACTTCTGGACGAGGTGGCGGCCTCGGGCGGCAACCTGTTGATCGTCGGCAGATCAGGCAGCGGGAAGACGACGTTGCTCAAACAGTTGGTCGCACGATCGGCTACGGCGAGCAGGCGCCGCTACCGGTTCTATTTCGACATGAGCCTTAAACGGCCGGAGGAGCCGTTCCGCGAGTTCGTCACGCGCTCGCTCACTCCGTACATGGCGGTGGAGAGCACGCACGTGTTCGACGTGTTCAACTACTTTGCCCGCGCCGGATCTGTGCTCTGCGCGCTGGACGGCGTCGACGAGGCCGTGCCGTCCACCACCCAGGCCGGCTTCCTTGAGCTGTTCACCGAGATAGCGCAAGTGTTGTCGGCCGAATCCGCGGTGGTCACCAGCTCCCGCGTTTCGTTCTTGGAAGACTCTCCGCAGGTCAGGCGCCTGCTGGACGGCACAGCCCTGGTGTCGGAGAAGCTGGTCCAGCAACTCCATGCCCAAGGCGTGAACCCCCTGCTCGTGCCGCGCTTCTCCGCATTGCGCCTGCATGATGTCGCCAGTGGGGCAACACCCCTGGAGAAACGCTTGGCGGAGGCTCTCGACCTGGGCCGGGAGTCGGGCCTTCCTCGCTTGTCCGAGTTGGCCTGGCAGCGCATCATCGAAGTCACGCCGTCCAAACTGCTCCCGTCGGTGATCTCGTACTTCGGGGCGGCGTTTCTCCGCGGCCGTACGGTGTTCAGCTTCGTCGATCTCGTCAATGAGCTGGGGATCGAGCTGTTCGAGGACGGTCGGCTTGCCTATGACTCCTTCCGGCTCCGGCCTCTATTCCGGGTTGCCGGACCGTCCGCGGTCACCTTCGCACATTGTGCCTACCAGGAGTTGCTGGCAGCCGAGCACCTACGCGAGCCGGATGCCCGCGACGCCCTTTTCGACGCGGGCCCGCGCCTGACCGAGCAGGTCCGTGAATTCCTCTACCGTCGAGCTGACGGACCGGCGTCCACCGACGACTGCGTCTTGCCCGCGGGTGTCTACTTGGTCGGGCCGAGCCACCATCTGATGCTCAAGCGCGTTGAGCGGCCGGTCCGTTTCGATCGCTTCCCCGTCACGGTCGCGCGCTACAACCGTTTCTTGGAGGCGGTCCGCGCGCAAGGGTCTCAGGAGTGGGATCATCCGGCGAAACCAGTTCAGTCCTCTCATGAGCCGTGGCAGGAACGGCTGCGGCTCCAGGACTACTTCACCAATCCGGCGTACGAGAACCATCCGGCGGTGTGCGTCAACTACTGGAGCGCCTATGCCTTCGCCCGTTTCGAGGGCAAGCGCCTGCCCACGTCCCTGGAATGGGAGGCGGCAGCCCGAGGAAGTGACGGGCGATTGTTCCCCTGGGGTGACGACCTCGACCTGAGCATCGTCAACAGCGCGGACTCTTGGAGCGGCCGGCCTTTGATCACGTATGAGGCGTGGCGCTCGGAACTGGATCGGGGAGGTTTGAGCCACGCCATGCCCGGCCCGGTGGACGCGCATCCAGGCAACGTCTCCCCGTTCGGCGTCCGAGAGATGGCTGGGAACGTCTGGGAAATCAGCGGCACCGTGCTGGACGAACTGAACGAGGTGGTTATCTGCGGAGGCTCCTATGACAACCCCTACCGGGCGCTTCAAACATCATCCAAGGGGTTGTTCCGCCGACGCGGTTGCAGTAACGCGGTGGGATTCCGATGCGTTGAGGAGCTGTGATGACCGGCGAGCAACGCTTCGGATACATCGTGGACCGTATGCCCCTCGGCAGTGGCCGTGGTGGACGTCAGGGGACCTACATCGTTCGCGACGCGGACACCAACGTCCACCACTCCTTCATGTACGCCGACATAGTGACGGAGGGATTCCGCACGATCAGGACCGGTGAACGGGTGCGGTTCCTCATCGATGCGGATGACCCAGAACGCGCCTGCTACGTCATCCGCCTGGACCTCCCGGACGTCGAGGACTATTACCGGTGACCCGGCTCGCTCGGCAGGCCCTCATCGTCGTCTACGAAGCTCGCTTCCCTGCCACTCCCACGTGGGAGAAGGGTCCTCTGGTGCTCGAACACGGCCAGGTCCGCTCCACGACCGAGGCCCGCAGCGAGTACTTCAGCGCCAAGGCGGCTCGGGTGCTGTACGGCGACCCAAGTCGTCCGACACGCTGGCACGACGCTTCGCCGCATGTCATCGGCGATATCGAGGTCACCGGCATGGAAGCCCTCCGGCCCGCTGACGAGCCGGACGCCTGCGGACTCGTGGCCATCCACCTACGACACAGACGAGGCATGCCGATCTCCTTGTTGCGCTCGCTGGCTGGTCGGATGAATGCCGGGACACTGAACTACAACCCGCTGGAACTCGTCGACGGCCAAGCCACGATCCAACCGGGCCGCCCCTTCACGGTCTCCTTCGTGACGTCGTCCAAGCAGGGTCTGCCTCGCCTGTACCGGCAACCCCGCTATTGGCGCTGGCCACCTTCACAGCAGTGGCTATGGGCCCTGGCCTCCCGCAGCGACATCACCGACTATCCACCGGATCCCAAGAACCTCGAACCGGCGGACAGCGACGTCATACGGCTGTCCAGCGACTGGCACGCCGTGGTTCTGCGCGACGGGATGGGAGTGGTAGGAACTCGTCCTGATAGAGGGCGAGACGACTCGTTCTTCGGTTACGCCGAGCTGTATTTGCGCTCGATTTACCTCGACGCAGTTCTTCTCGGCGTGCTCCAGAAGCAGGGCTTGACCCAACTGGAGGACCGCATGGCCAGCGCTCTCGACTCCTCAGCTTCGACGACGATGGCCGAACTCGAGCAGGAGGTCAGCTCCTTCCGACACCGGCTGTGGGCCCAGCACCTGACCCCCCATGGAACCCCGAACCGCCTCCTGATCGCCTACCAGCGTCAGCACGCCCTTCCCGAACGCTACGACCAGGTACTCACCGAGATCAGCGACTTCAACCGGCTCGCCCGCGATGACGAGAGCCGACACGTCAACAGCGCCGCGGTCGTGTTCACTCTCGTCACCGTTCCGGCCGGGATCGCCCTTGCGCTGCTCCAGGTGCTGGAAACCAAGAATCCCTGGTTGTTCGTGGCCGTGGCTGTGGCCTGCGTGGGACTCACGGTAGGCCTTCTGAGCACGCGGTCCGCCCGGGTCGCGTTCAGGGCGCTTCGTAACCGCTTCACCCTTCGGTAGGCCGCTCGAAGCGGGCGGGTGGTGCGCGCCTTGTTCACATGCGGAAAGTCCTGCGGCCGGTCGTCGATGCGCCGCTGGTGGATCTTGTGTGGTGCGATCCGTTTCCGGTATCGGCACCAAGGAGCGTGAGGCGGTCACCAGCGTCTTACAGCGAGATGAGGTGGAGCGGGAAGATACTCAGCGTGACGAGCGAGCTAGACGCAGTCGAAGGCGTACTCGGCCCGTCCTCCACCCTTCCAGGTGACGGTGTTGGTGCCATGTGCCGCTATCGGCACACACGCGGGACTGTTCCCGCTGCTCAAGCTGACCGAGCCCTCGATCGCGACTCCGCAGTCGTTGCGCAACGTCGCCCAGCCGGGCCCTTGCGTCGTCAGTTCCGCGCAGGCCCCCAGCACCTTGGGCTGTTGAGAACTGGCGCCGGCCGGTGTGGCGATAAGCGCGCCTGCGGTTGAGACTGCCGCAGCCGTGGCGAGAACGGCCGCGAAACGCTTGAACAACGACAATGCTTCCTCCTTGTGGGATTCCGGATCTTTCACTGGATCTCACACTACTGAGTTGCGTTGCTCAACTTCCATCCGTCATGACCGATACGTCGATCCGGCCCCCTCGGATCGCCGGCGCCAGCCATTGGGGGATGGCAGGGCGAGCCGCTGCCGGGTGCGGTCCTCGACGTGTGGCAGATCGACGCGGACCGGTATCGTCCCCTCCAACGGTGATCCAGGAGGCGTGAGCCAGCGCGCCCAGGACCCACATGGTGGAGGAGGCCAAGGATGTCCGACCTGTACGACAAGTTTCTACAGAACGTACGCAGGACGGGCAGCCCGGATAAGGCGATGAGGATCATGTGGCGGTCCGCAACCGAGATCCGCGACCTCTTGCGCGATCGGCCGGACTTGCGACAAAGAATCCACAAGGCCGTAGCCGAGTATCGCCGCCTGCTCGTCGAGGGGGTGATCCGCACTGGTACCACGATGCCCGGCAAGCTGGAATGGGTGAGCCGCAATCAGGGGGCCTCGCTGGAGGAGGTCCGTGCCTGGGCCAAGGACTTCCCCGACCTGGCTCCGTTGATGGAGGAGCTTGGAGCCCTCCACGATGAGAGGGCGGCTGCACGTAAGGAACAGGCGCGAGCCAAGGCGGACCGCGAGCAGGCCAGGCGGGATAAGGAGCGCACGCAGCAGGCGGCGTGCGGGATGAGCCTGCTGGATCTGGAGAAACGCCTGGCACAGGTGGCCGGTCGGTCCTACGAGAGAGGCGAATCGGCGGTGACGCTGGCTGAGGCGTGGAAGGTAGGCGCGACGGCCGCGGACCTGAGCGTGCACGCCGTTGGGTGCAGGTGGCTTGGCCAGCAGGGCATGGTCGGGGACCGCTTCCACATTCACCGGTTGATCCCGGAGTCGGGACTGGTGGAGATGGCGAAGCATGTCGACATCGATGAGCGGTGTTTGTGCCGCAGACCGTCGCAGGAGAGGTTGTTTCACTCAGCCTGAATCCACGACCTCGGCGACTTCACCGAGGTCGCGCGCACGCTGCCGTCGGCGTTCTGGCGGCCTACCTTCTGAAGTCCAGCTCAGGAACGAGCTTGATGACCACTCCCGGGTCGCCCGCTATCTCGGCCTGGACTTCGAGCGCCCGATCAAGTCCCTCGGCGACGGTTACCCGGAGAACGCGATCGCCCTGGTAGGCAAAATCACGGAGCGGATACTCAAGCAGCTGTGGCGGCACCACAACATCCCTGGCGACCCCGGCGGCAAGGCTCTGAACGATCTGATCAAAGGCGCGCAGCCGCACATCCGCAGCGCGAACGTCATCGATGCCCTTCGCGACATCCAGCGGCTGCGGAATCGTTCCGCTCACGACGGGTACGAGATCGCCGACGAGGACGGGCTTGCGGCGGTCCGCCGCCTGCTGGATGTGCTGGCGTGGTTCAGCAGTACCGGCAGCGGCATCCTGAGCGGAGACGTTCCCAAACTGGCCCCTGACGTGGCGGTCAAGGCGGAGTTCCTGGCCGGCCTGTACGTGACGCTCGGGTTCCAGCCGGGCGACCGGCGCGGCCGTGAACTGGGACGACATGTTCCCCGACCGTCGAGGCGCGTGATGCCGCAGCTCCGCAAGAAGCCCGTCCTCGTCGAGGCGCACCAGTGGTGGAAGAACGACGACCACCCGCTCGACGAGCCGGCTGGGCTCCATCGATCCCGGAGCGGTTCAATGAATCAGTTTGAAGATGTCGCGCACTACGTAGTAGTCGTCGTCGTAACCCCGCGCGAGTATGAGCGTCTGAGCGAAGCTCGTAGGCTGTCGCTGATCGTCTATCTTGACCGTCCCGGTCATCACAGCGACCACATGGTCGACGCCTGCGGGCAGCATGTCCGCGGTGTCGATCTTGCGGTCGCTTAAGGGAAGCCCGACCAGCTTCTCTACGATGTCCTCCGTGCCTTCGGCCTGGCTGGATTCAAAGATCAGAGTCGAGTCCAGCTTGTACAGGTCCTTGAGGCCTGGGCGATTTGTATCGAACGTCGAGTTGTACTCGTCGAGGACCCACCTGGCACGGTCGTTGACTTCGCTCACAGTCTTCCTTTCCATTACGCCTCAGTACGGATCCCTCACGCTTGGAGGGTTGGAGAGTTCTGACGGCACAGTCTTGGCTGGACGTCACTCCGCCCCTACCGATGGTAACGATCATCCTTCGTCACCCCCAACCCCCTTGGCGATGGAACGGAAGGTGCTCCGGCAAAGAGGGGCGGGCGCAGCGGGTCAGGTTGAGTGGCGGTTCGCTGCAGCTCCGACGGTTCCGGGCCGTGGTGCGGTGCTTTCGATACTCCGACGTGCCTGGCACCAAGCAGTGCATGTACTGCAGCCGCACGATGCACGACCACGGGTGGACCGACACCGTCCAGGGCGGACACACCGTCTGCCCCGGCGACTGAATCCTCCCTGAACCGGACGCGCTCGCTCAGGGCCTGGCCGACGGACCGCCGTCCGGGCCCTGAGCTGCGCAGCGCGCCGTGAGGCCGTCAGGTTGTCCTGGTGTCAGGTACAGTGCCGGGCTCGCCGTCAGACCAATCAGCTACGTCGTAGTTGTGGTGGCCGGTGTTGCCGTGGCCGGGAGCACCGTTGCACCGGGTCCAGTTCCCGAGATTCCTGCGGTCCGGGTCCTGCGTGGTGTCCCATGCCAGTTTCAGCGCGTGGCAGTACTCGTCGGGGAGATCCACAACCCCCGGCAGCGGGAACAGGCCTAAAGCGGCCAGAGAGGTGTAGACGAGCTGTTGGGCCACAAAATAATCCACGGAATACTCTTGGGCTTGTTCGACGCAGGCATTCCCTACGTGGATATCCTCGCGTTCAGTCAGTAAGCGCAGGGGCGGGGGAAGCGGGACCGGCGTGGTGGCCTGGTTCTCGGACATGCCGTCACAATGGCACAGAGGCGTTACCCCGTCACCACGGCCGCTTCGACGAACCCGCCGCCCGACGATGACACCCGCGACAGGCAAGATGCACACCAAGATCCCGCCTCTGGTACCTCGCGCTATCGGTCTCTGAACCGGGGGGTCGTCGACCAACGTGACGGCAGCCGCCTCACACCTGCGAACCTCTGATCACTTCCGAGCGCCTATTTGACCCTGTGCTGCTGAACGAGTTCGTCTGTGGCCCGCCCGACCTGCTCGAGGTCGACCCCGAGCTTGACCAGCACCTGGGCCGCCGTACTCGCACCATCCCGGACGAGCCCGAGCAGGAGGTGCTCGGTGCCGATGTAGTCGAGGCTACGCTGCAAGGATTCCTCGTCCGACGACTGGAGGGCTTCCCTGGCCGACGGGGTGAAAGGAAGGTATTCCGACACAACGGACTGGCCTCGGCCCTGGCTCTCCTCAACATGCCGGCGCACGTCTTCAAGGCTCAGGCCCAGGTTCTTGAGGACCGTAGCGCCCACGCCCTCATCTTCACGGATCAAACCGAGGAGAAGATGCTCGGTACCGATGTAGTCGTGGTCGAGCATCTTGGCCTCGTCCTGGGACAGGACGACAACACGCCGCGCCCGGTCGGTCAACTTCTGGAACATCCCGCCACTCCTCGCAAAGCAGTTGGTCAAGCCGGTGAACGTGGTTTCATCCTTCCGTACGCCAGGGAACGGCTGATACATGATCAACGTTCGCGGTTGAAGATGCGAGACGCGCCGGACTTTATCCGCCGGGACAGGACGGGGCTCGGGGCGTCGGTGCCGTCCTCGACCGTGAACAGTCCCGGGCCGGCGCGCACTGTCCATGCCGCGCCGTCAGTCCGTACCGCGTACGTCGGGCCGGGCGAGTCTGCCAGCGAGGGCTACGCAGTGAGTACGCCGAACTGGACGAGAGGAGAGTTTTGGACGCGGAGACGCTGGCGCATTACGGCCGGTTGGTGGAGGAAACGCTGACCGTGCCGTTATGCGTTACCTGGGTCGAGGATCTGTCCGCCGCGGACGTGCTCGCCGCGGCCGGGCAGCAGGAGGAGAGCACGGGCAGCCGGACGTATGAGCAGACGGTCCAGGCCGCGTACGATGCGATGCCCGCGCACGCGGGCGCGGCGCTGGCCGGAGTGCTGGGGAAGTGGACCGTGCTGGTCGAGCCGAACGGTTTCCAGGGGTCGCGGCCGGAGGTCCTGGCCCGGTTGTCCCGTGATGGGCGGGCGCTCAGCGTGTTCTGGAATGCCAATGCGGACGGGCAGCTGGTTTACGCCGAGTATGGCCGGGTGCTCGCCGTGATTGAGCTGTTCGACCCCGAAGAGCCCGAGGACCTGCCCGGGGCGCTGTCGGCCTGGGTGGAGCTGTGTGAAGAGGACGATCTCCGCGTGGCTGGGTTGGCGCTGGGGGAGGCCGTCACCGGCCGGCGGCTGGATGCCGAGTGGCTGGCGGGCGAGCATCTGAGTGCTGTCCTGCACGCTTCACCGGACACGGGAAGCGAGCAGGTGGCCGAGCAGGACCGGCTCGACCACCTGGCCTACCTCGCCTCCGACCCGCGCGTGGCCGACCTCGCGGCCAACCCCGATCCTGGCAGGACCCGCGAGATCGCCGCCTTGGTGGCGGAGACCGCATGTGAGCTGAGCGGCCTGGACGTGCCGCTGGTCGGCCGCGTCCTGACCGCTCTGGCGCAGGTGCCCGCCCCGGCGATACTCGCCGAGCTGCGTGCCGAGGTCCGCCGCTTTAGCGACGAGCTGCTGGCCCAGGCTCCGCCCGCCGACGCGCCACCCGACGTGATGGACGGCTGGCACCCGCGGTTCCTGGCAGTGGGCGTCCTGGAAGCGGCGCTGGAGGAGGACGCGGTGGACGCGGCACGGAACGCCATCTGGCGGATCGGCATGTTGCGGCTCGGCGATCGCGGAGGTCGGCGCGTGGGCACGCTCATGGGAGCGCTGGAGCAGATACGCATGTCGGCCGGCTAACCGGTGACCAGCACGCGCGCTTCCGGGGTCTCAGATCGCGGTAGACGTCCTCGGCAGCATCCTGCACGGCGGAGGCGACGCCGCCGGAGCGGTCATAGTCGTGCAGGGTCAGCCGCCCGTCGTGCCGGTTGTGCCAGGTGCGCACCCGCCCGAGCGGGAGCGCCAGTCCGCTCCACAGCATGCCGAAGGAGGCGAACAGGAAGAACGCGACCAGTCCCCGGCTGAGCTGAGCATGTGGTCCGCTCGGGTCGCGTTCAAGGCGATTCGTAATCGCTTCACCCTTCGATAAGTCCTTGGCGCTACCTCAGGTTTCAACGTGATGGTGGTTCGGCGGAACGGCCGCTTTCCGGAGCGCTGTGCGGATGGCCATCACAATGCCGGTGACGGTGATGACCAGAAAGATGATCAGGAGCGGGTTGACGTAGGCGGGCACCAGGTCGCTCGTCGTGCCGTCCTGCCAATGGCAGAGGTGTCGGAGCGGGAACCACGTCAATGAGACGCCGGGGTCGGCCAGTTTGCCGACGCAGTATTCGCTCAACGGCAGCAGGACGAGGAAATCGCCGGCCCACAGGCCGTACAGGTAGACGACGACGGCTGCCAGTCCGGCACCGAAGGCCATGGCGGTCCACTGGGAAGTTCGCATGCGCAATGGTGATCCGGTGCCGGCGGTCAAGATGCCAGTTCGCTGTCCTTCACCAAATACATCAACGACCCATCAGAGCCCTCGGCGCCGACCATCGCGATCACGACGGGTGCCGACTTCTTCGGCAGGTCGAACACCAGCACTCGGGTGACCTTCTGGCCGGGGTTGATTTCGTCGTACAGGCCCTGGTCCGTCTCCAGATTCTGGCTGATCGTCGCACCGGAGTCGATCTTGTACTGCTTGGCGTCGCTGTCCAGGATGCCCGCGTCGGTGCCGGGGAACGCGGCCGGGCTGTTGCCGGTGTTCTTCACGAGGACCTTAACGACCGCGTAGGAGCCCTGGGCCTTGTGACTGTCGATTGAGCTGCTCACCGTCTGCTCGCGGCTGACAGACAAGATCTTCAATGTGAATGGCGGCTCCTTCGCGACGGCACCCAGCGCGATAGGTTTGCGTGCCTGGCTCTTGGACGGGCTGGGGTCGGCCGCCTCCGGGGCCGCGCTGGCAGTGGCGATCATTTGATCGAGCTGCGTCGCCGCCTCGCCCACGGCGCTCACCGTGATGACGAGCCCCCATGTCGCGAGGCCCATGGAGATCAGGCCGAGGATGGCGCCCGACAGCGCCATTCCGCCGTTGGATGCGGTGCCACGGCTTGCCCGGGCGCGGCCGACGAAACCGAAGATCACCGCCAGTAGGCCGAGGGTGCCGGCGACGAAGAACAGCACCGGGATCAAGCCGAACAGCGGCCCAATGATGCCGATGACCAGTGCGGCGACGCCTAATCCGTTGCGCATCCGCTGCTGGTGGTAGTTGGGGCCCGGAGGCATCATCGGCCCGTAGCCGGGCGGCGGCGTGCCATACGCCTGGGGGTGGGCCGTGTTCGGGTCATACTGCTGCTCGTAAGGGTTGGACATCTCGAATTCCTCCGCGACGGTCCGGACATGGTCATGCCACCGCAGAGCGATTCCATCCCCGTACAGACCCTTTGCGATGCGCCTACGAGATCGTAATGGCACGGTCCAACGAGCAAAAGAGTTGTGCCAGGTTTTGTTTGAAGCCGGTCGCCGGGTATCCAGGAAAAACCGTTTTGGCACACGCGGGTTTGCCCTGTTCATAGGCCGTTGGCGGATCCTCCGGCGCATCACCGTCGTCCCAACGCAATCTGAGACGGCAGCCCTTGTCCTTACATTTCGAACACAACCGACTACCGAAAGAATGCGTTTAGATGTGGTCGTTACTGGTCAAACTGTTTGTCGTGTCTCGGCGGAGCGCCGTTTCGCTTGAACACGCGACAGTTGTTACGCGAGGTCGCCAGTTTTCACGACCCCAACGACATGCCGACCCGCGTAGTCCGCGGGGGCTGCGCTATTCGCTGCCGGCGCTGGGAGTGTGCGCGTTGAGCGCGGCCACGTCAACGGGGTTCCCGGCCCGACGAACACCCTCCGGCATTCGTTCTCGGGACCGGTCCCGTCTGACGCCCTGATGCTTGACCCATGTGGTGGCGACGACGAAAGCAGTCCACGAACCAACCCGGCACCCGCTCGTACGCCGACACCGTCGAGAGCAGCGCCAGCGTTGTGGACAGGAAGGACAACGGCCAGGTCTACGAGGTGTTCTGGGTCAAGACCGAGGCCGTCGCGCTGGAGTACCTGCGTCGCCGGGAGGTCCGCCAAGAGGGCTACTACGTGATTGTGGAGACGCCGTACCGCAACCTCGGCCGCGACATGGTCATGATCTTCGACGAGGCCGACGGCGCCCTGATCGAGATTCCCGAGCGCACGCCGCTCCCGGAGTTGAGGGCATCGCCGACCCACTGCGCCCGCTGTGGCTACCCGATCCTGCCCTGCTCCCACGTCGAGTTCTCCTGCGACGACCCGGACTGCGGCCACCCCTGGCACACCGCGGACTTCGGGCAGAGCGCCGACGAGGTGATCCTGGCCGGGTGGGGGTACCGCTGCACGAAGTGCCGGAGCGCCGCCTGCCGGGCCTGCTACGAGGCCACAGGCGGTGAGAACCTGACGACCACGCACGGCTTCCTGCTCGAGCCCGGCGACGAGCGGCCGCATCCGGCCGACGAGATCATGCTGCGTCTTTGCTGGCTATGCCGGAGCCCCGTCACGGTCTTCGACGAGTGACCGGACGCGTGCTCCGTGGTTACACCGCTACTTCGCCCTTGGGCGTAGCTCCTGAGTGTCACTTCCCGACAGATGAGGCGACGGTATGACGGCGGATGTCGGTTTGACGATTGACGATGCCATAAGCACGATGCGGAACTTCAGGCGCACCGAGTTGGACGTCGCCCCGGAGAGCGGCATCCCGGACGAGTCGGATTCCCCATACATAGGCGAGGGCTTTCTCCGGTGCGCGCGGTGCGAGGGCGCCGTCGTGGTGGACTCGCAGGACGTGGGCTGGTACACGACAAGCCGCTTCTATCGCTGCCCGGCCCCCGGCTGTGGCCGGAGGGCACCGGTTTCTGAGGTGGATGCGGAACTGGAGAGCCTGACCAGGCAATACCTCGCGGAGCCCACCGTCGGCGAGGCATGGCGCGCCGAGCGCCTGGCGAAGATGGACCACTGGATAGCGGTAGGCCGCACTGTGCTCCCGTGGTGCTGCGACCAGCGGCGGCGCCGGGAACTGAGCCGCAGGCTGGGGAAGCGGCAGCGGATGTATGTGAACGCGCCCAAGGAGCAGTTGTTCTGGTTCGGGACCACGCTTGCGGGGCTCATCATTGATCGAGTCCTGACGGCCGGGAATTCGATGAAGGGCCGTTCCTTGGCGGAGTTGCACAGCGCCGACAGGGAGTGGATCTCTTGCTACCGCTCCCTGGAACCCTGGAGGCGACGGGAGTTGCGTCGCGCCGTCGGCGGGCGCGGCCAGCTGAAGAAGATCGACGACGAGTGGGAGTGGCTCCAGAACCGGGTGCTGGGTCTCCTGCAGGAGACGGATTGGTTCTACTCGGGACCGCCCTCCCGGCTGCCCACAGAGCAAAGGACCATGAACGAGCCTTGGTCGCAGTCCCCTGGTGTCATGGGGCGAGAGCGGCGGGCCTTGATGATGTGGGCACTTGGGGCGCGGGGGAGCGCCGTCCGGCTCGTGGTCGCCCTGGACGCCGCCCCCCAAAAGCGAGTTCAGGTCGTTCCCGCAGGCGAGACCACGTGATTCACGAGTTGAAGGCCGGCCCCGGACGGTCGGTCGTCGCCGCGGTGGTGAAGGGCACCGTGTCGGGCCGGCAGGTGGCTCCCTTCGCGGGCGGCGTGCCGTCGAGCAGGTAGCGGGAGGTCGCCTCTCGCGACCTTTCCTGCCGAGGTGCCCTCCACGTCCCTCTGGAGGGCACCCGGTCTGGCCAGAAGAGGGTCAGCCGCAGTGCACGTTGTTGAGCTCGAGGCTCACCCCGGCCGGTACCTCTCCGACAACGTCAATACATTGGCCAGGCGCCGAGACATACACCGGACCGGCGTAGTACGTGAACTGCCCGCCATTTTTCTGTCCCCCGCTGCCGTCACCTTTTGAGATCCTGACAGCCTTCCAGCTTGTGGTGTTGGCGTAAGCGCCGTAGCCGTAGGTCAGGGCGCAGTTCCTTCCGGTGCTGGAGCTGTAGTACACCTCTAGCGTGCCCGTGCGGGTCCCGTCCTCGGGGATGCGGTAGGCGCCGATCCGGGAGTAGCTGCTGCCGCAGGGGCCGGCGGCACTGGCCGGAGCGGCGCCCACCACGAGCGTGGTGGAGGTAGCCAGGGCTGCGCCGGCCAGGAGAGTCGCCAGCTTACGTGTGCGCACGAATATCCTTTCGATTGCCATCGGGTGTGAGCATGATTACCACTGGCTCACGGCGGCCCGCCACCCGTAAGTCGCGCTCAGTGTGACGGTTGGCACGTGCACGCGGAGGTGCTGGCCGGGGTCAGGCGTGGATGCGCTCAGCGACTCTGGAGGACTCTCCGCAGGTGTGCCACGTCTGTGCCGGTCCTCTCTCCTATCATCGCAGCATGATCAATGGTGGGCACGTCATCCTCTACAGCCGTGATGCGGAAGCCGACCGGGCCTTCTTCCGGGATGTACTGGACTATCCGCACGTCGATGCGGGTGGCGGCTGGCTGATCTTCAAACTGCCGCCCTCGGAGCTTGCGGTGCATCCTGCGGAGGGCGCCGCGTCGCACGAGTTCTACCTGATGTGCGACGACGTCGAGGCGACCGTGGACGAGCTGTCCTCGAAAGGCGTCGAGTTCACGCAGCCGATCACGGAGGCGGGGTGGGGCCGCCTGACCAGGTTCCGCCTGCCGGGCGGCGGTGAGGTGGGCATGTACGAACCCCGCCACGAGCGAGCCACCGACATCTGAGCCGACATGGACGGGCTGCTACGTCCAGGCGCTTATATGCTGCTTGCGTTATATGAATGCTAAGGTATATTCCTCGTGTGGCAACAATGTTCGAGGTGCTCGCCGAGCCGCGGCGCAGGGAGATCTTGGACCTGCTTCGCGGCGGGGAGCGTTCGGTCGGTGAGCTGGCCGAGCGGCTGCCCTTGACTCAACCGGCAGTCTCAAAGCACCTGAAGGTGCTGCGGGAGGCGAGCCTGGTGGAGGTCCGCCAGGATGCTCAGCGCCGTTGTTATCGGCTGCGGCCTGAGCCGCTCATGGAGATCGACACATGGCTGCGGCCCTACCGGCGTTTCTGGGCGGATCGGCTGAACGCACTTGAACAGCACCTGGACGCGATGCCGGACATTTCCGATGGAAAGGACGACGATGGATAACCTCCTGCGGCCCGTGGGCGACAGGTGGGCACTGCGTTTCGAGCGGCGCATCCCGCACCCCCCGGAGAAGGTGTGGCGCGCCATCACTGAGCCGTCGCACCTCAGCCAGTGGTACCCGATGACCGCCGAGGAACTGGACCTGAACGTCGGCGGCGCCATCCTGTTCCGAGACGAGGAAGGTACCGCCGTCCGCGCCGAGATCACCGAGCTCGATCCGCCGAAGACCTTCGCGTTCCGGGAGTACGAGGAGACGACCGGCGTGCACGACCTGCGCCTCGAACTCGCCCCTGACGGCGAGGGCTGCCTGCTCACTTTCACGCACACCTTCGCCGACAAGACCTGGGCCGCGCAAACCGAAACAGGTTGGCTGCGCACTCTCGACGATCTGGACCGAGTCCTCGCCACGATCGCCTAGGGTCCCTCCCAAGGTTGCCTGGGCTGCGCGACCCGCACCAGGTTACGCGCGCCGGATGGCACGGTCTGGGGCACCGCCCGCTTGCGCTTCAAGGGCCGGGAAAACTGCTGGGAAACTGTCGGTGGGCGGTGGTAGAAAGCAGGTTCGAAGTTTCCTAGCCCGCATCGGGGGCGGTGCCCGTGACTACCAGCACGTCCGAGTTCTCCGTTTCCGGTCCACGGTTCAACCGGCGTGGCCCCGTGCGGTGGCTCTGGTCGCATCTGCGGCGTCATCCGCTCTACCTCGTCGGGTTCCTCGGCGGGTCGTTGGTGATGACGGTGCTCAACGCCTCGGTGCCGCAGTTCACCGGGGCCGCCTTCGACGCCGTGCTGGGGGAGCGCGGCGAGCCGATGGACGCCCTGTGGGCGCTCGCGCTGGGCCTGCTGGCCGTCGTGGCGGGTCGGGGGTTGTTCGATCTGGTGGCGCGGTTGTCCAGCGAGGTGATGGCCAAGCGGCTTGAGCGGGACGCGCGTGACGAGCTGTACGTGAGTTTGCTGGGCAAGAGCCAGACCTTCCACAACCGGCAGCGGGTGGGCGATCTGATGGCTCGGGCCGCCAACGACATCCGGCAGTTGTCGATCATGATCACGCCGGGCGTCGATCTGATCGTGGATTCCGGGCTCTCCGGGATCGTGCCGTTGTTCTTCATCGCGGCCATCGATCCGCGGTTGCTGCTGTCGCCCGGGATCTTCGCGGTCGTGTTCGCGATCGCGCTCTGGCACTACATGCGCCGGCTCAACCCGGTGGCGACCCTCATGCGCGAGCAGTTCGGGGAGCTGAACGCGGTGCTCAACCAGGCCGTGCGCGGCATCGAGGTGATCAAGGTGACCGCGCAGGAGGGGCAGGAGCGGCGGCGGTTCAGAAGTCACGCGCGCCGCTACCGCGACTCCTTCCTGCGCAACGGGCTCGTCCAGGCCCGCTACCTGCCGACCTTGCTGTTCTCCTTCGCGATGGCCGGGGCGCTCTGGCACGCCCTCTACCTCCAGAGCATCGGGGCGATCACGGTCGGCGACCTGGTGGCGTTCATGGGGTTGATGGGCATGCTGGGCTTTCCCGCGCAGATGTCGATCTTCACGTTCTCGCTGATCCAGATCGGCATCGTCTCCTCGCGCCGGATCCTGAGCATCGTCAACTCCGAGTCCGAGATCGAGCAGCGGGCCGACGGGCACGCGGCGTCCATCGGCGGGGAGATCGTCTTCGACGACGTGACGTTCGGTTACGAGGATGGCGAGCCGGCGCTGCGCGGCGTGAGCTTCACCGTAAGGCCGGGCGAGACGGTGGCGATCGTCGGCGAGACCGGGTCGGGCAAGAGCACGCTGACCAAGCTGGTGCCCCGCATCTACGACGTCACCTCGGGGCGGATCCTGGTCGACGGCGTCGACGTACGCGAATGGGACCTCGACTCCCTGCGTTCCCAGATCTCCACCATCGAGCAGGACATCGTGCTGTTCTCGCGGTCCGTGACCGAGAACATCGCCTTCAGCCTGGGCCAGCGCGCCGACCGCGAAGCGGTGGTGCGGGCCGCGGAGGACGCGCAGGCCGCCGAGTTCATCGCCGAACTGGAGGAGGGGTACGACACCGTCATCGGGGAACGCGGCGTCACGCTCTCCGGCGGGCAGCGGCAGCGGCTGGCCATCGCGCGGGCGTTGCTGACCGACCCGGCGATCCTCGTCCTGGACGATTCCACCAGCGCCATCGACTCGGCCACCGAGGACAAGATCCAGCAGGCCATCGGACGCATCCTCGAAGGGCGGACGACGCTGCTCATCACTCATCGGCTGTCGCAGATCCGGTGGGCCGACAAGGTGCTGCTGCTGAAACGCGGCGAGGTCGTCGATTTCGGTACGCACGACGAGCTCATCGCGCGCAGCCGCCTCTACCGGCGGGTGTTCGCCCACTACGACGAGATGGAGGTGGCCGGTCCCGAGGAGTCGGTGCTGGCCGGCGAGCAGGGAGGGCTGCGCTGATGGGCTTCATCATGGACGGCCTCGACGCCGAGGACTACGACCGCACCTACCGCGACCGCGACCTGCTCCGCCGGATCCTGCCGTACTTCCGGCCAAGGATGGGCGCGATGTTCCTGGTCGCGGGCATGATCGTGCTGCTGTCGATGACGCAGGCCGCCATCCCGCTGCTGGTCAGCTACGCCGTCGACGCGCTCCAGACGGGCACGATCGCGGAGGTGGGCTGGCAGCTCACGGCCGGGATCCTGCTGTCGGGGGTGCTGGCCTGGGTGTTCAACTTCATCCGGCAGTGGCAGAGCGCGCGCGTCACCGGCGACGTGGTGCTCCGGCTGCGCGAGGACGCCTTCGACGCCGTGCTGGAACGCGACCTGTCGTTCTACGACGAGACGCCGTCCGGCAAGATCGTCAGCCGGGTCACGTCCGACACCGATGACTTCGCCACCGTGTCGACTCTGACGATGGACCTCATCAGCCAGGTGCTGATGGTGGGGTTCGTCACGGTACTGCTGTTCCTGCGCAGCGTGGAGCTGGCCCTGCTGACGCTCCTGGTGGTGCCGGTCGTGATAGGGCTGGCCCTGCTGTTCCGGCGGCTGGCCCGCAGCAGCACGCGCAAGGCGCAACGCTCGCTGAGCCGCGTCAACGCCAACCTGCAGGAGACCATGGGCGGCATCGCCGTCGCCAAGAACTTCCGGCAGGAACGGCAGGTCTACGACGAGTTCCGGCCCATCAACCAGCAGAGCTACCAGGTGACGCTGCGGCAGGGGTTCGTTTTCTCAGGCATCTTCCCGGTGCTGTTCCTGGTGGCGGGGCTGGCGACGGTGGCGCTCGTCCAGCTCGGCGGTGGCGCGGTGCTTTCGGGCGGCCTGTCGGCGGGCGACTGGTACCTGTTCCTGCAGGGGGTTTCGCTCTTCTGGTTCCCGCTGACGTCCATCGCCGCGTTCTGGTCGCAGTTCCAGCAGGGGCTCTCGGCCTCCGAACGGGTCTTCGCCCTGATCGACGCCCCGCCCCGCGTGGTGCAGACCGACACCCGGCCGACCGGCAGGCTGGCGGGCGGCATCGAGTTCCAGGGCGTCACCTTCGGCTACGACCCGGCCCACCCCGTGCTGCGCGACTTCGACCTGCGCATCGAGGCGGGCGAGACCGTGGCGCTCGTGGGACACACCGGCGCGGGCAAGTCGACGCTCAGCAAGCTGATCACCCGCTTCTACGAGTTCCAGGAGGGGCGGCTGCTCATCGACGACCACGACATCCGGAGCCTGGAACTGGGCGGCTACCGTCGGCAGATCGGGGCGGTGCCGCAGGTCCCGTTCCTGTTCAGCGGCACGGTGGCCGACAACATCCGCTACCCTCGGCCGGACGCCGGCGACGACGAGGTGGCCGCGGCAGCGGCGGCGGTCGGCGGCGGCGACTGGATCGACGCCCTTCCCCACGGGCTGGAGACGGACGTGGGCGAGCACGGGCGGGCCCTGTCGATGGGGCAGCGGCAGCTCGTCGCGCTGGCCCGGCTGCTCATCCAGGACCCGGCGATCGTGGTGCTGGACGAGGCCACGGCGAGCGTCGACCCGCTGACCGAGGCGCAGATCCAGGAAGGGCTCGATCTGGTGCTGGCCGGGCGGACGTCCATCGTGATCGCGCACCGGTTGTCGACGATCGAGCACGTCGATCGCATCATCGTGCTGGATCACGGGCGGATCGTGGAGGAAGGCAGCCATACGGCGCTGCTGGCTCGTGGGGGGCGTTACTGCGAGGTCTACAACACCTACTTCCGGCACCAGTCGCCGAACTACCGCGCCGGGACGGGGTTCGTCGCCGTGGGCGGTGACTGAGCGGCCGGCCGTCTAATGGAAGGCGTCGCGGCCGCGTTCCTGCTTACGCTCCAGTGCCATGGACTACCTGACAACCAACCGGGCCAACTGGAACGCACGGGTCCCGATCCACGTCGACAGCGACTTCTACGACGTCAACGGTTTCAAGGCCAACGGCCGGAGCATCCTGAGACCATTCGAGGTCGCGGAGGTCGGTGACGTGTCCGGCCGCCGCCTGGCCCACCTGCAGTGCCACCTCGGCCTGGACACGCTCTCCTGGGCCAGGCTCGGCGCCGAGGTGACCGGGCTCGACTTCTCCGACGCCGCCATCGACCAGGCCAGGGCCATCGCCGCCGACTGCGGCATCCCGGCGAGGTTCGTCACCGCCGACGTCTACGACGCGGTCGAGGCGCTCGGCGAGACCTACGACATCGTCTACACCGGCCTCGGCGCCCTGGTGTGGCTGCCCGAGCTCACCCGCTGGGCGGAGGCGGTCGCCGCGCTGCTGAAACCGGGCGGATTCCTCTACCTTTCGGAATTCCACCCTTTTCCGCAAGTCCTTGATGAAGAGACCGGCACGACGGTCACCTACGACTACTTCGACCGGGGGCCGCACGTGTGGGAGGAGCCGCACACCTACACCGGTGGCCGACTGATCGAGTCCCACACGTCCGTGCAGTTCCAGCACAGCATCGGCGACGTCGTCAGCGCGGTGGCGGCGGCGGGCCTGCGGGTGGACTTCCTGCACGAGCACGACCACACGCTCTTCTGCCGCTTCGCCACGATGTCCGGCGACCACACGGGCTACCGCCTGCCGGAGGGCGCGCCCAGGATCCCGCTCATGTTCTCCTTGCGAGCTTCAGCCGGTCTCCCGCGGCTCAGCGATGAGGCGTCGTAGCGCGGCTTGGGCGGGTGGGCCCCAGGTGGCCTTGCCGCCTGGGCGGCCGCGGACGCCGGCTTCTCCGATCTGGATGCCGCCGAGGGCGCGGCGTACCGCCCATCCGCGGGCGCGGCGCAGGGTCGCGGCGTCCGGGGTCGGCTGGTAAGCCGCGAAGAAGCGGTCGGCGGCGCCGTCCGGCAGCAGGCTCCAGGCGGCGGCGAGGTCTCCGGCCGGATCGCCCGCGAAGAGGTCGCCGAAGTCGATCACGCCGCAGAGGGTGCCGTCCGCGGTCAGGACGTTGGCCGGATGCAGGTCGCCGTGGAGCCAGAGCGCCGGGCCTGTCCAGTCGGGCGCGGCGACGGCGTCGTCCCAGACGGCGCGGACGGCGTCCGGGTCGGGGATCAACCCCATCTCGGTGGCCGAGGCGAGCCCCTTGACGAACCCCTCGGAGCGGTCGGCCAGCCGCCCTCCGCGGTCCCGGCCGGTGGGAGCCTGTTCGGGGGCGGGTTGGTGCAGAGCCATCAGGAAGGTGGCTAGGGCGTCGGCCGCCTTCGCGGCGCGTGTGACGGGGGCGCGGTCGGCGGGCTCGCCCGGTACCCAGGTGGTGACGATCCAGGGTCGCGGATACAGCGCGGAGGGCTCGCCGAGGCGCTGGGGGACGGGAACCGGCAGCGGAAGTCGAGGGGCGAGGGTGGGCAGCCAGGCGTGCTCCTTGCGTAGCAGCTCGTCCGCGTCCTGCGTGGCCCAGGGCAACCGGACGGCGAGATCGTCGCCGAGCCGCCACAGCTGGTTGTCCCAGCCGCGCGCACCCAGGCTCGCCGGGCGATCGGCCAGGTCGGGGTGTTGGTCGCGCAGCAGATCCCGCACCAACTCCGCGGTGATCTCGATCTCGGTGTGGGTCATGCGAAGCAACAGTAGCCGGACGGCGGACCGCCCGTCCGGCTTGCGTCGGCTCGTGAAAGGCCGATTGCGGGGTGCCGATCGTGCTGGGCAGCGTGCGCCTGGTCGCCTTGGAGACGGCTCAGTAGCCCCATGCGGTCCCGCATCGCCCGAAACTCCGTGAACCGAAGGTGCCTTCGGTCGCTCTGCCGAAGGCGTCGATGCCGTTCAGGCAGGCGTATCGGGGTTCGTCGCCTGTGCTGAAGGTGTGCAACGTGAAGGTTCCCTCCGGGTCGGGTGGGATGCTCTTGGTCACGTGCATCGGCCTGCCCTCCGCGAACGAGAACATGATGGTGCTCGGCGGCCGACCCTTGCTCATCATGCCGTAGCCGGTCCGGCCGTCCGGATTCATGACCGCGCTGGTGACCGTGCCGGTACCGTCCGGTGGGCGGAACAGCACGCGGCCGGCGAGCAGATCGGTGCCGGGCGCGTCGGTGTCGAGGGCGCGCACCGTGACGTTGCCGATGGCGTCGCCGGGTGGTTCGGCGGTGCCGTCAGGCGAAGGCGGCGGTGTACGGGCGTTGACGTCACCGGTGGTGTAGCCGAGCGTCCGGCTGTCGCGGGCCCAGACGATCTCGCCGATGACCGACGTCCCGCCCGTGGTCCAGGTGCGGTGGTGTCCCGTGGCGGTGTCGAGCACGGTCAGCGTGGCGCTCGGTGGGCTCGCGGCCTGTGGCGGGGACGCCGCAGCCGGTGGCGTCGACGGATCGTCGGCGCACGGTGCCGTGGTGTAGGCGATCCGGCGGCCGTCCGGGCTGATCGCCAGGCCCGCCACCAGCGCCGGAGCGATGCCCCCTGGCACCGGCGTGACCGCGGTCGCGTGCCCTTCGCCGGTGAGGCGGAAGCGGTAGAGCCGGGACTCACACGGTTCGGCCCGGGAGGCGGCGACCACGAACGTTCCGCCCGGACCCGCGACGATCTCCTGGGCCTGGCCCGGGGACGGCGACGGCGACCGGACCGAGTCGGTCGGCCGCTGCCCGTAGTTCTTCTTCACCTCGTATACCTGAAGCCAAGGCTCCTGCGGAGGACTGTTGGCGCCCACCATGATCACGAAACGCGGCGTCCGGGTAGGTGCGGGCGGTTCGGTCTCGTACGTCGTGAGCGAACCGCGGCCCGGCTCGTCCGCCAGGAGCCGCACCCCGACGGCGACGGTCACCACTACGACGATGGCCAACCCGATCGGCGCCGTCCATCGCCACACCCGCCGCTTCCGTGCTTGCCCGTCCGCACCTCCGGAATCCTCGTCCGGTTCATCCGTCATGTATGGATCATCCCGCGCCTGCGCACCCGCCGCGGCGGACGACCACGCCGAGCACCCGGTTCGCCGGGAGGAAGCCGAAATGGCGAGCGTCGAAGGAGCCCGCGCGCCTGTCACCTCGGCTTCAAGACGCCAAGGGCCGCTCGGCGATTCTGTGCCCGAGGAACCCGCGAAACAGGGAAAATAGACTCCGCGAAACAGTGAAAACTCAGCCCGCGAAACAGGGAAAACCTGGTCTGCGAAACAGTGAAAAGTCGCGCTCCGGCGCAGTCAATCCCCAGGTGAGGGCAGTCAGGCATCAAGTTGGCGACAGCGGCGCATCGTGTCCTCGCGGGCTCCTGTCCCAGCGCCCGCAAGAGCCTTACCAGGACTCACTCAGTGCCCAGCCTGCTCATGCCGCGGGGCGGCCCCTACGCTCGCCCTATGATCAATTTGACCCCTTACGAGCAGACCTGGATCGACGTCCTGGACGAGCTGAAGAACTGTCCCGGGATCGAGGTCCTCAACGAGTACAGGGAGATCGACCCCGAGATCGAGGGTGCCGAGACCAGCCTCGATACCATCTCCGTCGCCACGGGTATGCCGTTGGGGGCCTCCTTCCGGGACTGTCACTTCCGGTTCGAGTATCTCGGCAGCGCCTGGCAGAGCGCCAAAGGCGAGGATCACTTCGTCGCCGGAGAGTTCTGCCTGGAGGCCCTGGAGACTGCCGTGCTGAATCGGCAGCCGCTCAAACTGTGGACGGATATGACACCCGAGCAAGAACGGCTTCAGTCTGAACTCCGGTGCATCGACGGAACGCCCGAGTGGGGCACCGGCCATCTTGCCGCGCTCCGGGTGCAGCCAGGCGTCGAGCAGCCCGAGATCTGGTTCGACAAGACCGGCGACCACTTTTACAAGCTGGACCTGGACTACCAGGGCTATCTCGACGCCCTGCGCGTCACGAAGGGCACCTTCGGCTGGCAGTACCTGTTCACCGAGTCCTCGCTCAGGGGCAACGACAGCACGGTCGCCAGGCTCCGCACGGTGCTCGAACTGTTTCCCGACTGGTTTCCCGACCACGACTACAAGCCGCTCCGGCAACGGCTGGACATGGCTCTCAAGCGTCGTTGAGGCAGTGGAAGGCCAGGTGCCGCACGCCCCGCCGGTGAACTGACCAGACCCAACCCCGCGTGCCGTGCCGCGCGACGCGGTACGGCGAGGCCGCGTCACGGGGAGCGGCTGCCGTCGCCGACAAGGATCCGACAAGGGCGCGGCAACCACGACCCAGCGGCGGGCAGCCCAAAGTAGCTATGCGTAGTCGTGGCGTGGATTACGGCGACTTTCGGTACCTGTGGTGGTCAGCCTCGGCGGTAGGGGTCGCGGCGGGCTTGCCAGTGGGTTGGCGACCGGGCAACGCGTGTCGGGTTTCACCTGTCGTCCGACACCGGAGCGTTCTTCCCACTGACCAGGCCGGCACGAGCCATGATTGCTGCGGTACCGACGCAGGCCAAGGTGACTACCATGCCGACCGCAGGTGGCATCTGGAACTTGGTGAACATCTCGAAAAACCCTGCGAAGGCGAAGCACGCACCGACACCGCCGACGAGGAAGCCACAGACAGCAGCGACGGAGGCGGCCGTTCCAAGGCCACCACGCGCCTCTTTGGCGGCGATGCGCGCCGCGGAAGCGCAGAGCAACGCCAGCCCCAGCGTTTCCAGCAAAGCGATCAGCCCCGCGACCGTGCCGAGAGCGGGCATGCTCTTGTCATCGAAAAGGGCGTTGAACGCCCAGAAATTCCCGAAGACCGCCCCGTAGACGCCGATAAGGCCGAGCCAGATGAGAATCCCGTAGGCACCCCTGCGGGACGATTCCCGCACCTTCGCCGACGGGAGCGGGGTCGTGCCTATCTTCGTGGGGGGTGGGGTGGGCTCGTCTGCCGATGCTGGGGGCTCGGGTGCGCGGTCGAGTTGCCGTAGTGCCTGGGCGAGGTCGGTGGCGTTCGGGTACCGCTGGGCGGGGTCCTTGTGCAGCAGCGTCAGCACGAGGTCGTCCCAGGCGGGTGGGATGCCGGGCGACACCGAGCTGGGGGTGGGAGGTTCCTGGGTGAGGTGAGCCGACAGGTAGCCCACGGTATCGGGGGCCTGGAACGGCAGTCGGCCTGTGATCAGTTCGAAGAGGAGGCAGCCGAGCGCGTACAGGTCGCTGCGCGGTTCCGGGAAACCACGTGCCTGTTCAGGGGCCATGTACGGGGGTGTGCCCACGATGAAGCCGGTCTGGGTGAGCCGCTCGGCGGTCGCGTAGGGGTCGGCCGCCCTCGCGACGCCGAAATCGAGGACCTTCACGGTGCCGGAAGGCGTGATGAGGATGTTGGACGGCTTGATGTCCCGGTGCATGATGCCGGCGTTGTGCGCGTCAGCAAGTGCGTCACATATCTGGGCGCCCCAGCGGGCAGCGTCCGGTGACGTGACGGCGCCTCGCCGCAGCATCGTGTCCAGGCCCTCGCCCCGGACCAGCTCCAACACCAGGAACGGGACCCGGTCGTTCCCCATGCCGGTCTCGCCGAGGTCATGGATGGTCACGATGTTGGGGTGCTGCAGCTGGGCGGTGATCCGTGCCTCGCGCAGGAACCTGGCGCGTGCCTCGTCGCCGCGGCTTCCGCCGCCGGCGAGCAGGGAGATCACCTTGACCGCGACGGGCCGGCCCAGCACCTCGTCCTGCGCTTCCCATACTTGCCCCATGCCGCCTTCGCCGAGCTGTCGTACCAGCCGGTAACGGCCCCCGAGGAGTTGGTCTCGCACTGCTACGCCTCCGCCGTTTCGAACATTCCTGTCCCTCCTGTTGGCGAGCCGCCTCCCCTCTCACCTGCTATTTCCGGTGGACGCGGCCCCTTTCAATCGCGGCGACCCGCTCGGCGGGGATGCCCCACGGTTCGGGCACGCCGACCTGCGCGTCCAGGTCCCACAGGACGCATCGCTCGCTGGGACGAGCCACCATCGACCAGGCGACGATGGTGCGGCCCAGCTGATCGCGCATCGAGCCTGCAACAGCCGTGCCCGGCAGGCCACCGCCCTCAGGATGGTGATGCAGGTAGCGGCCGTACGCGGCCGAGCAGAACGCCGTATACCGCGCGGTGCACAGAATGAACCCGTGCCACGCCTCGTCAACGGCGTGCGACGGCATGCCGATGATCCGGTTGTCGCGCATCGCCGCGCCGCAGCAGCGCAGCCACTGCCGCAGCCCGGTCTCGACAAGCTCGCGAGGTTGGTAGGGGCACGTCTTGAAGACGGCATCGGGCAGGTCCAAGCCATCGACGACCCGGGCCATGCGATCGATGCAGATTTTGCGGCGTATCGAAAACACCCCCACCTCCCTGCCGGAAGCAGGATTCACTATATCGATGGAGATGATAATTCTGATCGGGCTCGGCGCTCTTCTCGTCTGGTGGCTAGTTCGAAAGGCCGACAACGACGCGAGCCAGAAAGACAAGTGGGACAACACCGGCGGCGGGGGCGGGGATTCTGGCGGTGGGGACGGCGGTTGCGGCGGTGGTTGCGGCGGCGGGTAGGGTGCGCCGGTAACCAGCGGGGACGACGTGCTCGGCGTGGACAGGCGTACGCGTGTCGTCGACAAGCTTCACCGTCGTGCATAGGAGTACGGACGAACGACTACGGGCCGCGCAAATGTCAGTACTCCCCTGTTATAGGACGCTATTTCCCCGAGTCGCGCGTGCACGCGAATTCGGAGACTGACAACGAGTTTCGGGACGATCGTTCCTGCGGAAACGCGATCAGCGCACGATCGCCGACAGCCGTCCCATAAACGACCAATTCCAAGCTTCGCGTCGCGCTCCTGCCGATATGAGTGTCGAAGGCACCTGGGGTAGAGCGCGCGGTGGGTCGAGCGATTCTCAGGAGAGCGGCCAGTTGCGTAGGGCGGCGTCGGCCAACTCCTGGAGTTCATCGCGGGCGACACCGCTCGCGGCCTGCACGGCGATACCGAACGCCAGAGTGGTGACGTAGCGGGACAGGAGCCCCGGATCGGTTTCCGGAGGAAGGTCGCCGTCGGCGACGGCTCGCTGGAACCGCTCTCGGACGCAGGAGTAGGAATTGTTTCGCCAGGCGACGAGAAGGTCGCGGACTTCACGCCCGGAGTCGCTGGCGGCCGGGGCGCCCTGGACGCCCAGGCACCCGTGCGGATGGGCCGGGCGGGTAGTTGTTCGAACGGTGCCGGCCAGGATCGCGGTGGCGACGCCGAGGGCGGTCGGCTCCTCCAGGGCCTGTGTCAGGTATGCGCTCGGGCCTTCGGTGTAGCGCTCCAGGGCCTTGCGGAACAGTTCCTCCTTGTTGCCGAAGGCTGCGTACATGCTGGTGGTGGAGATGCCCATCGCGTCCGCCAGGTGGGCCGTGCTGGCCCCCTCGTAGTGCTCTTCGACGGTGACCGTCTGTCAGTCGGTCCAGGCTCCTGCGGCAGCGGTCGTCTTGACGTACTCCGCAAAGGATCGTGGCTGGCGGCCGAGCGCGCGCTGCATGGCCGTCCCGGGTGAGCGCGGCGGTTGCGACGTCGGCGATGTCGTCGGCGTCGACGAACGCCTCACGCCCCTCTCCGGTGGGCAGCGCCAGCTCACCGGCACGCAGGGGCTCCACGAACAGGTCCTCGCTGAAGTTCTGCGCGAACCAGGCCGGCCGCAGGATCGTCCACTCCAGGCCGGTCGCGCGCAGGGCCGGCTCGACCGGCTCCTGATGCGGCTCCGCCGCGCCGCCCGAGCCGCGTCCTAGGCGACTGTGGGACGTCCGTGCAGGCAACCCCGGAAACGACGGACTCGCCCCTGCTGATTTACAACGATGTAACGAATTGGTTCGGCGCTGTTTACAACGTTAGATACAACGATGTACAACGAGGCATCACCACATGGGCAGGAGTGATGAAAGATGTCCCTGGATGACCTCACCCGGCGGCGCGCGCTCGGACTCGGGCTCGGCGCCCTGGTTCTCACCGGATGCGGCGGGGGCGGCGGCCCGAGACAGGCGGCGCAGCAGACGGGGGCGCAGGCCACGGCCGCTCCCACGGCCTACACCGGCCCCAACGTCGCGCTGAGCTTCTGGAACGGCTTCACCGGCGGCGACGGCCCGTACATGAAGCGGCTGATCGAGCAGTTCAACGGCGCGCACCCGAACATCAAGGTGACGATGAACGTCTACCAGTGGTCGGACTACTACGCGAAGGTGCCGGGCGCGGTAGCCGCAGGTCAGGGGCCTGACCTTGGGATCATGCACGTGGACAGCGTGGCCACGAACGCCGCTCGCCAGGTGGTGCTGCCCCTTGACGACGTGGCCAAGGCGCTCAACCTCACCGAAGCGGACTTCTCTCCGCCGGTCTGGCAGGCCGGGGTCTACAAGGGGGCACGGTACGCGATTCCGCTCGACGTCCACCCGCTGGGGATGTTCTACAACAAGACCGTCCTGTCCAAGGCCGGGCTGGACCCTGAGGCCCCGCCCAAGACGGGCGAAGAGTATCTGGCGGCGCTGGAGACGCTGAAGAAGGCGGGCGTGCAGGGGCACTGGGCGACGCCGTTCCCGTTCACGGGCAGCATGCAGTTCGGCAGTCTGCTGTATCAGAACGGCGGCCGGTTGTTCGCCGACGACGCCAGTGTGTCGCGCTTCGCCGAGGATCCGGGCGTGCAGGCGCTGACCTGGCTGGTCGAGCTGATCAACAAGGGCTACAGCCCCAAGAACGTGGGTCAGGACGCCGACTTCATCGCGCTGCGCAACGGCAAGGCCGCCTTCAACTGGAACGGCATCTGGTCGATCAACACGCTGCGCGAGGACACGAAGCTGGAGTGGGGCGTGGCGCCGCTGCCCCAGGTCGGCACGCAGCCGGCGGCGTGGGCGGGTTCGCACCAGTTCGTGGTGTTCAAGCAGCGCACGCCCGACCAGAACAAGCTGGCCGCGGCCAAGGTGTTCATCAACTGGATCGGCGGCCACTCCATCGAGTGGGCCAAGGCGGGACAGGTTCCCGCGCGTAAGTCCATCCGGGACGGCGCCGAGTTCCAGGCGCTGAAGGAGCAGGCGGCGATCGGCTCGCAGATCGACCACCTGTACTTCCTGCCGTCCGTGGCCGGCATCGGCGAGGCCTCGGCCGTCGTGGACCAGGCCATCAACGCGGCGATCCTGCTGAAGAAGAGCCCCAAGGACGCGCTCACCGAGGCGGCCGGCAAGGCGGACAAGATTCTGGAGCAGAACCGCAAGAAATACGGCGCCTGATGGCAACGACCACCGCGTCCCGGTCCAGGCCGCTCACCTGGTCGGGGCGGGCCACGCCGTACCTGTTCCTGGCCCCGTACCTCCTGCTGTTCTCCGTGTTCGTGCTCGCGCCCGGGCTGATCGGGCTCTGGGTGAGCCTGCACGATTGGGACTATCTGCTGGAGAACCGGCCCTTCGTCGGGTTGGCCAACTACACGGCGCTGTTCGACTCCGGCTCGGCCGTCTACGCCGACTTCTGGATGGCGATGCGGGCCACCGGGATCTTCACGGTGCTCAGCGTGCCGTTCCTGGTGGTGCTGCCGCTCGGGATCGCGCTGCTGCTCAACCGGCCGTTCCGGGGCCGGACGTTCTTCCGCGGGTTGTTCTTCGCGCCGTACGTGCTGGGCGTGGCCGTCGTCTGCCTGATGTGGCGGCTGCTGCTCGACCCGAACCTCGGCCTGATCGACTGGGTGCTCGGCAGCGACATCGCCTGGACGACGTCGCTGCCGTGGGGCTGGGTCGCCCTGGTGGGCGTCACCGTGTGGTGGACGATCGGGTTCAACGGGGTGATCTACCTGGCGGGCATGCAGGACATCCCGCGTGAGCTGTACGACGCCGCCAAGGCGGACGGCGCCGGCAAATGGGCGGAGTTCTGGCACGTGACCCTGCCCGGGTTGCGGCCCGTCGCGCTGTTCGTGGTGACGACGACCATTCTGGCCTCGGCGAACATGTTCGGGCAGTCGTACCTGCTGACGCAGGGCGCGCCGGGCGGCGAGACCAGGACCGCGATCATGTACATCATGGAGCAGGGGCTCCGGCAGTACAAGATGGGCGGCGCGTCCGCGATGAGCTACGTGCTCACGCTGGTCCTGATCGTCCTGAGTGTGCTGAACTTCCGGCTGTTCAGGAGCCGGTCATGAGGCGGGGAACGGCCGTCGTGCGGCGTTACACCGTGCTCCTCGCGCTGGCTGTGCTGTTCATCGCGCCGCTGGTGTGGGCGTTCGCGACGTCGCTGAAGACCACGTCCGAGGCCACCCGGATGCCGCCGACGCTGCTGCCGGTCGAGCCGACGACGGCGGCGTACGGCACGCTTTTCGAGGGAACCACGCAGACGCCCGTGTTGCGGTGGTTCGCCAACAGTCTGATCGCCGCCACCCTGCACATGGTGCTCGTCCTGGTCGTGTCGTCGCTGGCCGCCTATGCGCTGGCGCGGCTGGAGTTCCGGGGCAAGGGGCTGATGTTCGGGATGATCGTCGGGACGCTGCTGGTGCCGGGGTTCGTGTTTCTCATCCCCTCGTTCCTGATCGTGGACTCGCTCGGGTGGCTCGACAGCCTGACCGCGCTGATCGTGCCAGGGGCGGCGGGCGCGTTCGGGGTGTTCTTCCTGCGGCAGTTCTTCCTCGGGCTGCCGCGCGAGCTGGACGAGGCGGCGCTGATGGAAGGGGCCAACCACTGGCAGATCTTCCTGCGGATCACGCTGCCGTTGTCGCGGCCGGCGCTGGCCACGTTGGCGGTGCTGAGCTTTCTGGGCAACTGGAACGACTTCCTCTGGCCGGTGTATGTGATCTTCAGCCCTGAGTACTTCACGTTGCCGCCTGGGCTGTCGATTCTGCAGGGCGCTTACACGATCGACTACCCGGTGATCATGGCGGGGGCGGCGCTGGCGAGCATTCCGGTGTTGATCCTGTTCGCGGTGACGCAGCGGTACGTGATCGAGGGCATTTCGCGTAGTGGGTTGAAAGGCTGATATATGCAGACAGCAGCAATTGTCGCGTTGGTCATGTCATTGGTCGCCGGGCCGGCCTCGGCCGGGGCGCCTGGCTCTTATGTGAATCCCGTGTCGGCCGGGTTCGCCGACACCTTCGCCGATCCGGCCGTGGTCCGGGGGCTCGACGGTTACTGGTACTCCTACGGGACCTCCGATCCGCTCCGTGAGGGCGAGGGCAAGCATCACCGGCTGCCGATCGCCCGCTCCAGCGACCTGGTGAAATGGACGTACGTGGGGGACGCGTTCGGCGAGAACGAACTGCCGCCGTACGCCGAACCGGGCAGCATGCTCTGGGCCCCCGACGTCCGCTACCTGGACGGCCGGTACGTCATGTACTTCTCGGTCACCAACACGACGGGCAACCCGCACCAATGGGACTACTCCATCGGCGCGGCCACCGCACCGACGCCGACCGGCCCGTGGACGCACCAGTCCGCGCCGGTGGTGGCGCCGCGTCCGTCCGGGAACTCGTTCTGGAACACGATCGACCCGGCGCAGTTCACGGACGTGGACGGGCGTCGTTATCTCTACTTCGGCGGATTTTTCGGCGGATTGTGGGTCACGGAGCTGTCCGCCGACGGGCTGCGGACCGTCGGCCAGCCGACGCAGGTGGCCATTGACAACAAGTTCGAGGGCTCGTACGTCGTCCGGCGCGACGGCTTCTACTACCTGCTCGCCTCCTCGGCGAACTGCTGCGCCGGTCCCACCACCGGTTACTCGGTGCTGGCGGGGCGGGCGACCAGCCCGCGCGGGCCGTTCGTGGACAAGGATGGGCAGCCGCTGCTCGCCTCCCGCGCGGGCGGAACTCCCGTCGTCAACCAGAACGGCAACCGCTGGATCGGGGTCGGCCACCATGCGCAGCTGACGGACCTGTCCGGTCAGGACTGGATGCTGTACCACGGCATCGACCGGGACGATCCTTTCCTGGACGGGCCCTACGGCATCAATGAGCGGCCGATGCTGCTCGATCGACTCGACTGGATCGATGGGTGGCCGGTGGTGCGCGCCGGGGCCGGGCCGTCCGATCGGGCCGGGGAGACGCCGCCTGTCACGCGCGGGGCGGTGGACGAACGGTTCGACGGTGATGGTTTGTCGGGTTGGCGTGGTACGTCTGGCTGGGCCGTTCACGAGGGCTATGTCCGGCGCACCGAGGGCCGAGCCACACTGACCGCCAAGCGCGGCGTCGGCGGCGACTTCCGCGCCGAAACCGACCTCCGCCTGCCCGGCGCCGGTACCGCAGGGCTGCGGATCGGTGGCGCGACGGTGGTGGTGTCCGGCGATGGGCTGACCGTCACGGCGGGGCGGGCCCAGCAGACGGTCGCGTTGCCGGGAGGGGCGGGCTCCTGGCGGAACCTGGCCGTCACGGTCAAGGGACGCACGATCACCGCGCAGGTGACCTCGGCCGACCGGCTCGGGGACCCGCAGGCCACAGTGCGTCTCGACTCGCCCGTCCCGCTGTCGGGCACGTTCGGGCTGGTCGCCGAGGGAGCGGCCGACTTCGACAACGTCAGCGTGGCCACGCTGGCCAAGCCGGTCACCCGCCCTGCGCCGATGCCCCAACCGGGCAGGCTGCTGGACTCGGACGAGTTCGACACAGACCAGGGCACCTGGGAGTGGGTGCGCCAGGATTCCAACGCCCGCGTCTCCGGCGGTGTGCTGCGCTGGCCGGTGCAGGGCGCCGACCTCGTGGGGACCGGCAACACGGCGAGCGTGATGCTCCGCACCCCGCCCGAGGGCGACTACATCGCGGAGACCAAGGTGACCCTCGACCTGGGGGAGAACGCGATACGCAACTACCAGCAGGCCGGTCTGGTCGCGTACGTGTCCGACGACGACTTCGCCCGGCTCAGCCAGGTGGCCATCTGGAACACCCGCCAGGTGGAGTACGGACGGGAACTGCCCTTCGCCGACCGCCTGTCCTACGGCGGCAACATCGTCGGCCCGCCGGCGAAGACGACCTGGCTGCGGTTGGCCCACCACGTCGATCCGGCCAACGGGGAGCACGAGTTCCGCGCCGCCTCCAGCCGGGACGGCAAGACGTGGACCTGGGGCGGCGTGTGGACGTTCCCGAAGGGCAAGACGCCGCGCATCGGATTGGTCGCCCATGGGGGTGCCCAGCCTGCGGTCGACGCCGAGTTCGACTACGTCCGCTTCTATCGGACGAAGTGATCGTCGAGGGGACCCGGAGCCTGAGCCGAGGGTCCTCTCGGTCACCTGTCGTGGACCATTCGCGCACGCCCCGGCAGCCGGCCGGGGCGCTGCCGGGTTCACTGCTGGAGGGCGCGGCGTACGCGGGAACGATCCAGGTGGTCGTGACGCTCAGCCGACCGGCTCCCCTCCTCCGACCAAGGGTCTTCGACCGGGGAGGAGGGTGATCTTGCCGGTCAGCCAGTCGGCCAGGCCGTCGCGTTCGACCAGGACGAGGCGTTGGCGGGCGTTGAGGGCCTCTTCGCGCGCCTGGCGGGTGAGGCGGCCCGAGGTGATGAGGACGCCCGTGTGCCCGTCGAAGGCGTTGGCCAGGGCGCCGAGGAAGTTGCGCACCTCCGGGGCGCCGACCGTGCGGGTGTAGCGCTTGCACTGGATGGCGTAGCGGCCTCCGCCTGGGGCGACGGCGACGATGTCAACACCGCCGTCGCCGCTGCGGCCTCTCTCCCTGACCCGGTGGAAGCCTTCGTGGATCATGCGCTCGGCGACCAGGTGCTCGAATTGGGAGCCGGTCATGACGTCGACCTTGGCCAATTCGGTGTTGGCGGCGAGGAACTGCGCGCGACGGGCCTCGATCATGCGGAAGCGCAGGAAGAGCCCGCCACCGAACATGACAATTGCGGCGGCGGCGATCGTCATCGCCCATCCTGGATATTTCGCGATGAAATTCGCTACAAGCCCCACAATGCAGATGGCTGCAATGAGGCTGAGCAGCCAGAACAGCTCGTTTCCGGATGATTTCCGCCGCTTTCGCCCGCGTCGAGAACGCCTCGCCATCGATTCCTCCTGAGGGGACGGTGTCGATAGCGAGTATGAAGTGTGGGTCCGACAAAATCTGCGGCGGATGGGGTGGCCGAAAATTGCCGTCCGTATGGCGGATAAGGGGATGCCGTTTTCGGCGTCAGCGGCGGAGGTCGCGGCAGGCGAAAGTCAGCCAGGCGTACGGCAGAGGAAGCGCCATGAGCCAGAAGCGGTGTGCCTCGTCCCAATGGCCGAAACCGCAGGTCGGGGGCCAGAGACGGACCTGGTCCGGGAGCAGGATCGTTCCCAGCACCAGCGCCAGCTGGACCACCACGGCGGCCATGGCGGCCTGGCGCCCTGGCGCGAAACGGACGGCGGTCGCGGCGGCCGCAAGCGCGATGCCGAGGCAGACGGCCATCTCGATGAGCAGGTCGCCGACCGGGAACAGGGCGCCTTCCGGGAGACGGGACAGCGTGAACGCGAACGCCGTCAGCCAGATGGCCGTTGCCGCGCCGCCGGTCAGGAGGCAGCGCAGCGCCTGGCGTACCCAGCGGGGGACGGGGGCCGCGCCGAGGTCGGCCGACATGGCGTCCACGAGGGCGAAGGCGGCGGCCGAGCCGAGCAGGGTGCCCGTGATGCGCATCAACAACAGGGCGGTGCCAGAGGGCAGGGGATCCCCTGCGTTCACGCCCGCGAGGAGGACGGCGGCGAATGCCGTCACCAAGGCGAGAGGGGTCCAAGCGATGGCTCGGATGAGCGGGCGCAAAAGGAGGGCCGCCGATCGGAAGCGGGTCATCGGCCGGACGGGGGCCGCCGAGCGGGCGCGACGGGAAAAAGGGCTTCCGGTGGAAGCGTTGGCGCCGGTCGAGGGGGAAGGCGTGGCGCGAGGGGAAAGGGCCGGTGAGGGGCGTCGGGTTGACGGGGTCACGGACATGGGCGGGCTCCTGTCGGTGCGGCGTGGGTTCGCGGCAGGCCGAGGAGTGGCAGGGCCTGATCGATGGTCGTGGTGGGTTTCATGAGCGTGTCCCAGTGGGCCTGCACCTTGGCGCGGGCGTCGGGCGTATGGAGCAGGAGCTTGGCGTATGCGACCTCGGCCGGCCCCCAGCGGAGAACTGTCGAGCGGCCGAAGTCAGAGCCGGCGCGGAGTAGGCGCGGTGGTTCGGGCGGTGCCACCTGGCCGATGATCCAGAGCATTACGACCGTGCGCGCCTGGCCGTAGGCGTCACAGCCCACCCTGGCGGTCCCCACGGGGATCTTGATGTCGGCCGCCCACGACGCCACATCCTGGGCCAGCAGGATGCGCTGATCCGGGTGGCCCCATGCCATGGTGGGGCGGATCTCGGGTGGGTCGGTGTAGAGCCAGGCCATCGACGTCTGCTGGACGCTCGGCAGGCGGGCGCGCAGGTCGGCGGGCAGGACGTCGGCGGCCGGTCGTACGACGGACTCCCACAGCGGGATCCACGGCTCGTAGCCCTTGTAGGCGCAGTAGGTGATGCCGTGACGGGTCGAGCAGCGGCGGGCGTCCGGGCCGAAGTAGCGCTCCCGGACGCGCGGGTCCACGTCCGACAGGCTCAGTGGCCTGCCCACGGGAAAGCGCACGATCGGCGGTTCTGCGGCGGCGGTGGCCCCCGACGGCACCGCCACTGCCAGGGCCGCCACCACGGCTGCCAACGGTACGATCCGCAGGCGGTGGCGCAGGAGCGCGAGTCCGCCGAACACGATCGTCAGCGCCACCACGTACACCAGGTGGACGGCGGACGGCCGGTCGGGCCAGTCCGGCCGGTCCTCCTGCATGACCGGCAGCAGCCAGCCCGCCGCGCCGTTCTGGAAATTCGTGAAGATCAGGAAACCGAGTACGGCCACGACGATCGGCCCGGCGATCAGCCACCGCGCCCACCTTCCGATGGCCGCCCCCAGTGTCGCGGCGAACATCGAGGCGGCCACCGCGGTCAGCGGCTCCCACACGTCGAGCTTGCCCCCGGCCGGGCCGCTCAGCAGCCGGATCGCCAGGTAGCCGCCGACGGCCACCGCGGCGGCCAGTCCGGCGACGAGCGGTGTCGCGAGCAGGATCGCCCGCGTCCGGTGCTCGGCCCGTCCCGGCAGGCCCGCCAGGCTCTCCGGCATCCCGTGCCGTCCGTCGCGCGAGACGGCCAGGGAGGCCACGATCAGCACCGCGCCGGCCAGACAGGTGGACAGCCCGGTCGCGTGCACCGGATCGACGCTCAGGTCGGGTTGCTGGTCCCAGCTCAGGTACGTCTGCAGCGCCAGCACCAGGGCGGTCGCGCCCCAGACCAGCGGATGCCGCGCCATCCTGAGCGCCTCGAACAGGAACAACGCCCGCGTCATGCGCCCACCTCCCCAAACAGCACAAGACACGTCATGCGGCCGCCTCCCCGAGCAGCACCAGATACCCGTCCTCCACCCCGGGTGCCGTCGCGTCGGCCGCCGGTGGTCGTTCGCCGAGCGTGCGGTAGCGCCTGTCCGCGGTACGCCAGAACATCCGGGACGCGACCGGCGCCGAGTCCGACAACCACACCTGACCGGCAGCGACGTCGGCCAGTTCGCTGGGGGTTCCGTCGAAGATGCCGCGGCCGTCCCGCATGACGATCACCCGCTCGCACAGCGCCGCGACGTCCTCCGTCTGGTGCGTGGACAGCACGACGGCGTGCCGTTCACCCAGCCGTGAGACCAGCGCGCGGAACGACATGCGCTGCTCGGGATCGAGGCCCACGGTCGGCTCGTCCAGGATCAGCAAGTCGGGCGAGCCGAGCAGGGCCTGGGCCAGCGCGAGCCGCTGTCGCATGCCGCCCGACAGCTTGCGGGCCTTCGTCTTCGCCTGCTCGGTCAGGTCCACCTCGGCCAGCACGCGGCGCACCTCTGCGTGCCGCCGGGTCCTGTCGGTCATCTCCTTGAGGATGGCCACGTAGTCGACCAGGTCGAAGGCGGTGAAGTGCGGGTAGTAGCCCGGGTCCTGCGGGAGGTAGCCGAGTCTGCGGCGCAGCGCGGTCCGCTGGACGGGGTCGGAGGGGGACAGCCCGAAGGCCTCCAGCGAGCCGCCGTCCGGGGCCAGCGTGGTGGCCAGGCAGCGCAGCAGCGTGGTCTTGCCGGCGCCGTTCGGTCCGAGCAGGCCGGTCACGCCGGTGCCGAGGGTCAGGTCGACGCCGTCGAGGGCGCGTCTGCGGCCGTAGGTCTTGGTCAGGTTTCTGATTTCGATCATCGATGGCTCACTCTGGAGAGTCGGAACGTCAGCAGCAGGGCGGCGCCGCCGTACAGGATCTGGGCGAACGGCCCGAAAGCGGTCAGCCAGTCTCCGGTGAAGCGGCCCGCGCCGACGATGGCCAGCCACGTCCCGCCCATGGCGAGCGCGGCGATCGGCACGGGCAGCCGGTTCGACAGGGCCAGGCACCCCGAGGCCGCGGCCAGCGAGGGCAGCAGCCAGGCGGCGCTCATGCCGGGGGGCGCGGGCAGCAGCGGCGAGGCGAGCGCGGCCAGGGCCGTCGCGACCGCCAGGACGGCGACCGAACGCGTCAGCAGCAGCCTCGGCCCGGCCAGCGGCGTGGCGGCCAGTAGTTCGTGGGCGGGATCGACGCGCGGCCCGTACGCCAGCGCGATTCCGGTCAACGGCAACACCGGCGCCATGATCAGGAACGCGGGAAGCAGCTTGGCGTCCTGGTGGGCCGCCGCCACCGCGAATCCCAGGGCCGCCACCACCGCGAGCAGCCATGCCCGGCTCATGGTCGGCGTTGCCGCCAGCAGCCTGGCCAGGTGGTCGGGCACGCCGCCGTGCCGCAGCAGGCGTTCGCGAAGGCTTGGGCGGGGCGTGACCACGGCGGCTTCCAGCCGTTGCCAGGACGCGTCCAGCCATTCCCGGTCGCACGGCACCGAGGCGCGGCACCGCGCGCACTTTTCGAGATGGGCGTCCACGGACATGGCCAGAGCGGCTCCGAGCGTGCCGGCGAGGTAGCGTTCGCGCAGATCGTCGGGGATGTGCCAGTCGTTCATGAGAGCTCCTCGCGCAACCGGGCCCTGGCCCGCATCGCGCGGGTCTTGACCGTTCCTTCGGGGATGCCGAGGAGGCTCGCGGCCTCCTTGGTGGTCAGGCCGTCCAGCACGGTGGCCTCGATGACCGCGCGCAGTTCGGGGGAGAGCCTGGTCAGGGCCTGGCCCAGGTCGCCGTGCTGGACGCCGAGCAGGACGACGTCCTCGGCGGAGGCCGAACTCGCCGCGGCGGAGGAGGGTTCGACGCCGCTGCCGATCCAGCGTGAGCCCCGGCCGCGCAGGGCGGAGATGAGCCGGCGGATGGCGATCGTCCACAACCAGCCCGCGGGGTTGTCGCCCGTGAACCGGTCCGCCGTCCGCCACACCGCGAGGAACGTCTCCTGGAGGGCGTCGTCGATGACGTCCGGGTCGGCGCAGCGCCGCGCCAGCCTGGCCCGCAGCCATGGGGCGTGGCGTTGGTGGAGGATGCGCAGCGCGGCGGTGCTCCGCACGGCGACGGCGGCGATGAGTTCGGCGTCGCCGCTGTCCGCGCCGACGTCCGGGGGTTCGTGCCGCCTGAAGGAGAACGGTCTCACGCTTGATCTATCGCAGCGATGGTACAGCCCGGTTCGCCCTAGTGACCGTCGATCATGTGTGATGTACCGTCACGATTGACGCGAGTGGGCCTCCCGGAGGAGCGGTAGATGGCCGAACAGCAACGACTCGACGCGACCGATCAACACAATCGACGGAACCTGGTCCGGGCGGTGATCGCCTCCGCCGTCGGGACATCGATCGAATGGTACGACTTCTTCCTCTACGGCTTCGCCGCCAGCACCATCTTCGCGGAGCTGTTCTTCCCCACCAGCGATCCGACCACCGGCCTCTTGCTAGCCCTCGGTACCTATTTCGGCGGTTTCGCCGCCCGCCCGATCGGGGCGGCGATCTTCGGTCACTACGGCGACCGCATCGGCCGCAAGGCCACCCTGATCATCACCCTGATGTCGATGGGCGTCGCGACCATGCTGGTCGGCCTGGTGCCCACCTACGAGCAGATCGGCATCTGGGGCGGCATCCTGCTGACCGTTCTGCGCCTGCTGCAGGGCATCAGCGTCGGCGGTGAGTGGGGCGGCTCCGTCCTGCTCGCCACGGAATGGGGGAAGTCGCGCGGCGGGCTGCGTGGCTTCCTCGGGAGCTGGCCGCAGTTCGGCGTGCCGGTCGGGCTCGTGCTCGGCTATCTGGCGCTGGAGGTGTTCCAGCCGCTCGACCCGTACTGGGGCTGGCGTATCCCGTTCCTGCTCAGCATCGTGATGGCCGGGATCGGGCTGTACATCAGGCTCGGCATCATGGAGACGCCGGTCTTCAGGAAGGTCCTGGAGGACAAGCGGGTCGAGCGGGTGCCGGTGCGCGAGGTCATCGTCAGGAACTGGCGGGAGATCGTGCTCAGCGCGCTGCTGCGCACGGGGCAGCAGGCGCCGTTCTACATCTTCACGGTCTTCATCCTCAGCTACGCCACCAAGAACCTGGGCTTCTCGGCGGGCCAGATCTATCCATACGTCATCGCCGCCGGCATCGTCTCGCTGTTCACCGTGCCCTTCTGGGGCTACGTCTCCGACCGGGTGGGCAGGAGACGCCTGTACATCGTGGGCGCGGCGCTCATGGTGGTCTGGTCGTTCGTCTACTGGCCGTTGCTCGACACGCGGGTGCCTGGGCTGGTGCTGCTGGCGATCGTGTTGTCGGCGCCCATCCACGACATCCAGTACGGGCCGCAGGCCACGTTCATCGCCGAGAGCTTCACCGGCCGGCTGCGCTACAGCGGCGCCTCGCTCGGCTACCAACTCGCCTCGGTGACGGCGGGCGGGCCCGCGCCGCTGATCGCGGTGTGGCTGCTGGCCACGTACGAGAGCTCGTTAGCCGTGGCCATTTACATGGCGGTCTGCGCGCTGATCAGCGTCGCGGCGGCGTTCGCGCTGAAGGACCGGTCGCAGCAGGACTACGCGGTGGAGTACGACGAGCCGCGGCGCTGAGTTCAGATGCCGGTCAGGCCGATCAGCAGGGGCAGGAACAGGATGATCAGGATGGCGCCGAGTATGTCGAAGCTGATGCCCGAGCGGATCATCGTGGTGATCGGGACCACGCCCGAGCCGTAGGCGATGGCGTTCTGCGGCGTCGAGACCGGCAGCATGAACCCGAACGACGCCGCGAACGTCGCCGCCAGCGCGGGCACGAACGGATTGACCCCGGCCGCCAACGCGATCGGGATGATGATCGGCACCACGACGGCGGCGGAGGCGGTGTTGCTGGTGGTCTCCGAGACCAGCACGGCCAGCACGACGGCGAAGGCGGTGATGGCGAACACGCTGCCCAGCCCGATCGCCGAGGCGGCCGAGGAGCCGATGGTCTTGGCCAGCCCCGTGTCCTCCAGCAGCGAGCCGAAGATGATGCCGGTCCCGAACAGCACGATCGTGCCCCAGTCGATGCGCGCGGCGTCGCTCCAGTTGAGGGTGAACTCGCGCCTGCGCCAGTCGGTGGGCAGGACGAACAGCAGGGAGGCGCCGAGCACGGCCACGATGCCCTCGTTGAGCCGGCCGCTGACCGTCTCGTAGAGGGCGGACTCCGTCCCCGCGAACAGCGCGACCACGCCGGGGAAGATCCACAGGAAGACGGTGGTGCCGAAGGCCACGAGGGTGTTCTTCTCGGCGCGCGACAGCCGGCCCATGGCGGCCCGTTCGGCGCGCACGTACTCCTCCACGCCCTCGATCCTGCGGATCTCCGGCCGGTTGAGCAGGAGCAGCACGGCCACGAGGACGACGAACATGAGCGCGCAGATCGGCAGCGCGGTGAGCATCCACTCGGCGAACGAGATGCGCCGCCCTGTGGCCTCCTCGATGAGGCCGCGGCCGATCAGGTTGGGCGGGCTGCCGACGGGGGTCAGCAGGCCGCCGACGCTGGCGCCGTAGGCGAGCATCAGCACGAGTGCCGCGCCGACCCGCAGCCGCAGCGGGTTGAAGTCGGGCGGCACCAGCCCTCGGTCCTGCAGCAGCTTGGCGATGACCGCGAGCATGCCGAGCGCCGTCGGCAGCAGCATCGCCACGGTGGCGGTGTTGGAGACGAACGCCGACAGCGCGCACGTGATCACGCCGAACGCCGTGATCAGCCGGAACGTCGAGCGGCCCACGCCGGGCAGCGACAGGATGCGGAAGGCGAAGCGGCGTGCCAGCCCCTGCTTGAGCATGGCCTGGGCCAGGATGAACGCCCCGATGAAGGTGAAGATCGTGGGGGAGCCGAACGGCGACAGCGCGTCCGCGGCGGGCACCACGTCGAGCAGCACGATCGCGCCGACGCCGATGAGGCCGCCGACGGGGATGGGCACGGGCTCGGTGACCCACAGGACGATCACGCCGAGCAGGATGGCGGCCAGCGTCTGCTGCTTGGCGTCCATGGTGATCGGCAGCAGCAGGAAGACGATCGTGACCAGCGGTGCCAGCCACATCCCCGTGGTGCGCCGGCCCTTCTCGAAACGTTCCTCGGCCGGCGACAGTTTCTGCTCGCCGAGGCTGCGGTAGGTGGCGTGGCCCAGCAGGGCCTGGTCGACGTCGGTTCTCGGGCGCCCGGAGTTCATCGCCTGCTCCTAACGTTTCCGCCGCCATTCAAGATCTGGGTGGCCCGCAGGTCCAAGACGCGTTAGCTATTTGAGGGATAGGTTTCGCCTATAGGAGCGTGCGGTGGACGTCCGACAGCTCGAGTACTTCCTGGCCGTCGTCGATCATGGAGGTTTCAACAAAGGAGCCAAGGCGCTGTTCATGGCGCAGCCGTCTTTGTCGCAGGCGATCAGGAGCCTGGAGAAGGATCTCGGCAGCCAGCTCTTCCACCGCATCGGCCGGCGCGTGGTGCTCACCGACGCCGGCCGGGCGCTCATCGAACCGGCCAGGCAGGCCGTGCGCAGCCTGGAGGTGGCCAGGGCCAGCGTGGCCTCCGTGCAGGGGGTGCGCTCCGGCCGCGTCGCCATCGCGTCGATGCCGTCACCGGCCGTGGAGCCGCTGAGCACGATGATCGGCCGCTTCCGCGACCGGTACCCCGGGGTGGAGGTCCTGATCAGGGACGCGCCGGTGCCCGCGTCGGTGATCGAGCTGGTCCGCACGGGCGTGACGGAGCTCGGCCTGCTGTCGGCCTGGGAGCTGCCCACGGTCGCCGACGTGCGGCTGCACCCCGTGGAGGAGCAGCGGTTCGTGCTCGTGGCTCCGCCTGACGGGCCCTTCGAGCCCGCGCGGTCGATGCCGCGCGAGCGGCTGGCCGGGCAGCGGCTGATCGTCGGGGAGCAGGGGACGGGGCTGCGCAGGCTGGTGGAGGAGATCAGGGCGTCCGGCGTGGAGGTGTCGATCGCGGTCGAGTCCGAGCACAGGGAGGCGTTCCTGCCGCTGGTGCTGAAGGGCGTGGGGATCGGCGTGCTGGCGGAGGCGTGGCGGCCGCTGGCCGAGCGGGCGGGGGCGCTGGTGTTCGAGCTGGACCCGCCGGCGTCGTTGCGGCTGGCGCTGGTCAGCAGGAAGGGCTGGCTGTCGCCGGCGGCGGGCGCGTTCCTCGACGTGGCTCTTACGGATCTATAGGCCCTGCCTATAGATCGTATCGGCCGCCGGTCTTGGACGCCCGGAGCAGCCGCCGATTGAATCGGGACCATGACGACTTACGACATCGCCGTGATCCCCGGGGACGGCATCGGCCTAGAGGTCACCCCGGCCGCCCTGGAGGTGGCGCAGGCGGCGGGCCGGCGTCATGGCTTCGGCTTCCACTTCACCGACTACGACTGGTCGTGCGAGCGCTACCTGCGCGAGGGCGCCATGATGCCCGACGACGCGCTGGAGCGGCTGCGCGGCCATGACGCCATCTTCCTCGGTGCGGTCGGCGCGCCCGGGGTGCCCGACCACGTCTCCCTCTGGGGGCTGCTCATCCCGATCCGCCGCGCCTTCCGCCAGTACGTGAACCTGCGCCCCGTCCGCCTCTTCGAGGGCGTCCAGAGCCCCGTACGCGCCGCGATCGACCTCGTGGTCGTCAGGGAGAACACCGAGGGCGAGTACAGCGAGATCGGCGGCCGGATGAACCGCGGGTTCCCCGAGGAGATGGCGGTCCAGGAGGCGGTGTTCACCCGTGCGGGCGTGACCCGCGTGCTCGACTACGCCTTCGAGCTCGCCGGCCGCCGCAGCGGCTACCTGACCTCCGCCACCAAGTCCAACGGCATCGTCCACACCCTGCCCTTCTGGGACGAACTGGTCAGGGAACGCGCGGCCGCGCATCCGGGCGTGCGCTGGGACCAGGAGCACATCGACGCCCTGTGCGCCAAGCTGGTCCTGGAGCCGTCGCGGTTCGACGTGATCGTCGGCTCCAACCTGTTCGGCGACATCCTCAGCGACCTGGCCGCCGCGGTCGCGGGCAGCATCGGCATCGCCCCGTCCGCCAACCTCAACCCGGAACGGGACTACCCATCGATGTTCGAGCCCGTGCACGGCTCCGCGCCCGACATCGCCGGCCAGGGCGTGGCCAACCCGATCGGTGCCATCTGGTCGGCCGCGATGATGCTGGAGCACCTGGGGCAGCAGCGGGCGGCCGACGAGATCGTGGCGGCCGTGGCCGCCGTCCTGGCCAAGGGCGACGTCAGGACGCGCGACCTGGGCGGCACGGCGAGCACCGCGGAGTTCACCGCCGCGGTGCTCGCGGCGTAGGTCAGGCCGGCTGCTCGGCGTTCTCCTCGTCGGTCGTGGCCTTGGGCACGGGCTGGACGCGGACCCGGGTGATGGCGTGCCGTTCGACGGCGATGATCTCCACCTCCCAGTCGCCGACGGCGACGCGGTCGCCCGGCGCGGTCGGCACCCGGCCCAGCAGGGCGAGGGTGAGGCCGGCGATGGTCGTGTAGTCGCCCTCGGGCCGGTCCTCCAGGTGCACGTCGAGGTCGGGCAGGTCGTGCACGGGGAAGCTGCCGGGCAGGAGCAGGCTGCCGTCGGCCTCGGGCCGGACGTTCATGGTGTCGCGGTCGGTCTCGTCGTAGATCTCGCCGACGACCTCCTCCAGGAGGTCTTCGAGGGTGACGATGCCGTCCACGGCGCCGCGTTCGTCGATGACCAGGGCGAACTGCTGGCGTTCTGACTTGAAGCGGCGCAGCGCCTCCGAGACGGCGAGGCTGTCGGGCAGCAGCAGCGGGGGGCGGGCCACGTCGGCGACGGTCACGGCGGCCTCGTCGGTGAGCAGGTCGCGCAGGTTGGCGACGCCCACGGTGTCGTCGAGGTTGTTGTTGCGCACGACGGGCGCGCGGGAGTGGCCGGAGCCTGCCAGGAGGCCGCGGGCCTGGTCGGTGGGGGTGTCGGCGTCCAGGATGAAGACCTCGCGACGGGAGACGAGCACCTCGCGCAGCACCCGGTCGGTGATCTCGACGGCGCCGGAGATGATCATCCGCTGCTCGGCGGTGAAGCCGCGGTGCGAGGCGACCAGGTCGCGGATCTCCTCGGGGCTCATCTCCTCACGGTGCAGGTTCGGGTCGCCGCCATACAGCCGCACGGCCACGTCGGTGGACTTGCCCAGGGCCCAGACCACCGGACGGGACAGCGTGGCGATCAGGCTGAGCGGCCTGGCCATGAGCAGCGCCCAGGTCTCGGCGCGCTGCATGGCCACCCGCTTGGGGGCCAGCTCGCCGAAGACCAGCGTCAGGAACGTCAGCACGATCGTCACCAGGATGATCGCCACCGGGCCCGCGGCATTCCCGAGGAAGCTGAGCATCGGGACGAGGGGCTCGGAGAGGGTGACCGCCGCCGTCGCGGAGGCCAGGAAGCCGGACAGGGTGATGACGAGCTGGATGGTGGCCAGGAACTGGTTCGGGTCGCGGGCCAGGCGGACCAGGATCCGGCCGCCGGCGCTCTGCCGTTCCAGCCGCTGGAGCTGGCCCTCCCGTAGGGAGATCAGCGCGAGCTCGCTACCGGCGAAGACGGCGTTGAGGATGACCAGGATCACGACGAGGGCGAGCTGAAACCAATAGCCGTCCACGGCAGAACTGCTCCTTGCTGGGGTGGGTGTCGACCCAAAGGGGGTGGCAGGCGGAAGACAGCCTGCTCCGGTCGGTCAGGTGGAGCTCCGCGTGAAGGGGGCCGGCCGGGACGTAGCCCGGCCCGGTACTGCACTCCTCCACAACACTCCGTTTCTCTTTCCTGACGGTTATCTCGGCAAACGGATGATGTGCGGACAATGTTCCCTAATGGCGCAGCGTTTTGTCGTCGGAGCCGATCGGCCCGCCGGCCGCGAGGTCGGCGAACAGCTTCTCCCACTGCGGCATCACGACTTCCGGCGTGTAGCGGCGGGCGGTCTCGACCGCGGCGGCGCCCAGACTCCGCCGCAACCCGGCGTCCCCCATCAGCCGTCGCAGCGCCTCCGACAGCGCGTTCACGTCGCGCGGGGGCACCAGCAGCCCGTCCTGGCCGGGCGTCAGCACGTCGGCGGGCCCCGTCGGGCAGTCGAACGCCGCCAGCGCCAGGCCGTGCCCCATCGCCTCGATCATCGCCATCGGCAGGCCCTCGATGCGCGAGCTGAGCCCGTAGACCGAGGCCTGCGCGAGCTCCTCGTGGATGCGGTCGCTGCGGCCCATCAGCCGCATCCGCCCGCCCAGGCGGTGCCCGTCCATGCGCTCCTGGAGACGGTCCTTCGACGGTCCGGTGCCGAAGATGCGCAGCTGCCAGTCGGGGAAGTCGGGCGACACCGCGGCGAAGGCCTCGATCAGCATGTCGAAGCCCTTCTGCGGCACCAGCCGGCCCGCCGCGATCACCACCGGGTTCGTGTGGTCGGACAGCCCCCGGTCCGTCATGGGCACGGCGTTGGGGATGCGCACGATCGGCGTGTCCTTCAGCAGGTTCCGGTATTCGGTCCTGCTGGTCTCGGTCAGCACCGCCACCACGTCGAAGCGGTCGTAGTGGCGGGCGATCTGATCGCGTACGGCCTGGTGGTAGGCGGCCAGGTTCATGTGCTCCTGCGCCACCCGGATGACCGAGCGCGGGGTGCGGCGCGCGGAGATCAGGTTGAGCGCCGGACGGGTCGTCACCAGGACGCCGTCCTTCAGCGACGACACGTACTCCATCACCGCGCCCTCGACCCGTTGGGTGAAGTACTCGGCGGCGAACTCGCCGTACGGCACGATCTTGCCCCGTGCCCGCCGCCACACCTTGCGGGCCAGCGAGTCGGCCGCGACGCCGTCGCGCTGGTCGACCAGGGCCGACAGGCCGATGCGGGGGTCGAGGTCGAACTGGGGCTTGGTGCGGCGGCGCACCACGCTGACGATCTCGACCTCGTGACCGGCCCGCGCCATCGCGTTGGCCTGGTGGACGACTGTGCGGATGGTGCCGCCCATGCCGTACGCGTGCAGCAGCATGTAGCGGATCTTCATGCCGGGTACTCCCAGGTCCGGCACATGGCCTTGAGCACCTCGGGGATCTCGTCAGAACGGGGCAGGTCGCGGCCCGGCTGCACGGCGCCCGACTGGATCTTGTCCTTCCAGTCGCCGAGCCCCTTGGTCACCACGTCGGGCCTGCCGTAGGAGAGCATCTCGGGCGCCCAGTCCAGACCGAGGAACTCGCAGATCCGGCGGCAGGTCTTCTCCGGCTCCGCGGTCAGCTCCTCATACCGGACAGTCAGGCCGGGAAGGGCCTTTCTGGCGCGTTCCACAGCTTTCATGTACCGCAGCGCGTCGGCCGCCGCCTCGTCCGGCGTGCGCTTGTCCGGGCTGGCTTCGTGCCAGGAGGACGCGATCGAGGCCGGGTGGCGCAGCAGGAACACGAACCGCGCGTCGGGCCAGCAGGCCGCGATGCGCTCGAAGGCGAAGGCGTTGGCCGGGGTCTTGTCCACGATGAACCGCTTGCCGCTGCGTACCAGCTCCCGATGGAGCACCCGGTCCCACAGCAGGTGTTCCAGGTCGGACTTGTTGTGCCCGAGCGCCGCCATGGCCTTGGTGGCCAGCCCTGTGCCGAACTCCACGCCCAGGCGCCGTACGTGCAGCTCGTGCGGGGCGTGCAGGTCGGGGTGGGCGTTGAGCATCGACCGCAGCAGCGTCGAGCCGGAGCGGACGGGCGACAGAACGAACACGGGGGCCGTGAGCAGGCGATCGACCTCGGGGTCCGCCGGCGGCCTGAACGGCGCCGCGGCGGTCTTCTGGGGCGGCTGCTGGACCGCTTGCCCCGTATTTCCTACCCGTTCGATCTGGAATCCTGCGTACCTGGCCAGCGCTCTGTTTATCTTGCGCTGCCACATCATGGCGACGGAGGTTACAGGCCATTTCTGGAGATTGGCTGGGAACGCCCGGTTATGTGGGGATTCGTTCTTCGCCGGGGTGCTCTTTGTCCTGGTACGCCCGCGTCACCGCCACCCCATCTGTCATGATCCACGAGTCCTACAGATCTTGTGACAGGAGAAGGATGAGTGGATTAGCGCGTCGCGGGCTGCGTGCCGCCCTCGCGGGCGGCCTGGCCGTCGCCGTGGCGGTCTGGCCCGCGGGGGCAACGGCGGAGGCGGCCGTGTCCGCCGCCGTCTCGGTCGATTTCACCAAGCCGGTCCGTACGCTCTCCGCGACCGACTACGGCATCGGCATCACCGGGTACGGCGAAGGCTCGTACATCACGAACGACGCCCGGCACCGCGAGCGCCTGCGCACGCTGAAGCCGGGACGGATGCGCATAGAGCTGCACTACGAGGAGCCGGGCAACCACGACAGCCCCATCGTCTGCGGCGGCTTCAAGTGCGACAAGACCGTCACGGGGGACGCCTGGATCGCGGCCATCCGCGATCTGGGCGCGGAGCCGGTCGTCATCCTCCAGGTGGACGCCCGCCAGAGCGCCGAGGTGAACCGCGACGACGCCGTGGCCCTCTACCGGCACTTCGCCGCGTCCGGCACGCCGGTTCGGCGCTTCATCCTGGGCAACGAGCTCAACTGCGCCTGCACCCCAGAAAAGCCAGAAATGTCGGCAACTGAGTACAGCCGGCGCTTCAACATGATCACCGACGCCCTCGACGCCGTGGACCCGAACGTCCGCGCCGGCGGCCCCGCCGCGGCCTGGAACGACCTCCCCTACATCAGGACGTTCCTGGAGGGCTCGAAGGACCGCGTCGACTTCCTCGATTACCACGACTACGGCAGCGGCTCGGAGGACGTCACTGACGAATACCTCCTGGGCGACGTCATCCGCGGCTACGAGACGGACCTGAAGCAGGTCGGCGCCCTGGCCGAGTCGGTGCTCGGCCGCAAGATCGACCTGCAGATCGGCGAGTTCAACTCCGACTTCGACGACCCCGGCGGCAAGCGCACGCTGACCCACTTCAACACCCTGTGGGGCGCGGCGGCGCTCGGCCAGATCCTGCACGCGGGGGCCGCCGCCTACCAGTACGGCGACAAGAACGGCCAGCTCGGCCTGACCAGCACGAACGGCGAGGGCGGCATCCCGCGCAGTGAGCCGCTGCCCATCTACCACGGCATCGGCATGTTCACCGGCGAGGGCCTGTTCAGGCCGTTCGGCACCACCATGGTGCAGGCTGCCGCCAACACGGACAAGCTCCACGTGTTCGCCTCCGACTCGGCCAAGAACATCGTCCTCGTCAACGTCGGGGACGAACCCCTGGACACGGCGTTCACGTTCACCGGCCTGACCGCCGGCACGGCCTCGGTCTGGCAGAGCACGGCCGAGAAGTGGACGCCGCACCGGGCAGGCACGGCCGCCGTCGCCGGCGGCAGGGCCACGCTCACCCTGCCCGCGGGCTCGGTCACGACGCTGGTCGTCGAGCAGCAGGGCCTGTCGGCGACCTACTTCGACAACGCCGACCTGACCGCGCCCAAACTCACCCGCGTCGACCCGGTCGTGAACTTCGACTGGGGCGCGAACGCCCCCGACCCGGCCGTGTCCGCCGACACCTTCAGCGTGCGCTGGACCGGCAAGGTGATCGCCGACCGCGCGGAGACGTACACGTTCATCACCACCAGCGACGACGGCGTCCGGCTCTGGGTGGACGGCACGCTCGTGGTGGACGCCTGGACGGACCACTCCAAGCGGGACGACAGCGGCCAGATCGCGCTGAGTGCCGGGGCGCACGACATCAAGATGGAGTTCTACGACAACGGCTATGACGCCATCGCGCAGCTCCACTGGTCGAGCCCGTCGATCACGCGGCAGGTCGTCCCGACGGAGAAGCTGCTCACGGGCTGAAACCGGCCCAGCCTGCGGTGCGAGCGGCCTTTCGCACCGCAGGTTGGACTGTCATACGTGTGTTATAGACGTACAAGAATGACCAAATCCTGGATGTCCACAATTAAGGGGAGCGGTGGTGGAAAGGGAGAGATAAGGATTTCCTCGTACAGGAGGAGGCATCATGGCCGCCACCCAACCGCGTGGGCGCACCGCCGCCGCATCTAACGGCAGGGGGCCCAAGCGGTTCAAGCTCGATCTGCCGATGGTCAGCATCGAGGTCCGCCGGCCCGAGGTCCGGCTGCCGAACGTCAAGCTGCCGAGCGTCCGGCTGCCGAACATCAAGATGCCGCACGTCGAGATGCCGCGGGTCGAGATGCCGCGCGTCAGCCGGCAGGAGTTCGGACATTACGTGGACGTCGCCCGCACGTTCCTGCCGCCGCCCGAGCGCGTCGCCTACTACGGGGCGTTGGGCGCGCTGGCGGCCTTCGGGGTCGTCGAATGGCCCGTCGCCGCCGCCATCGGAGCGGGCACGGTCATCGCACGGCGCCGCCCGGGAGCGCGCCCGTCCGCCGCCAGGCCGCGTGCCGCCGTCAAGGAAGCCAAGGAAGAGCCGGCGGCCACCACTCCCGCGCGGCGCAGGACGACGACGAGCAGGACGAGGACCGCCGCGGGCACGTCGAGAACCACGACGGGCCGGGCAGGGACCACGACGGGCCGGGCGAAAACGACGGCGTCCAAGGCCGGCGCCACCACGACCCGGTCCAGGACCGCCGCGGGCACCACCGGCAGGACGACCAGGGCCACGGCCACCTCCGGGACCACCAGGAAGAGCACGACCGGCACCACGAGCCGGTCGAGGGCTGCCGCGGGGACCACGAGCAGGACCAGGACCACCACGGGGACCACCGGCAGGACCAGAGCCGCCGCGGGCACCACCGGCAGGACCAGGACCGCCGCGGGCACCACCGGCAGGACCAGGACCACCACGGGGACCACCGGCAAGTCCAGGACCACCACGAGCCGGTCGAAGGCCGCAACGGGCACCACCGGCAGGACCAGGACCACCACGACCAGGAGCGGCACGGCCGGCACCCGCAGGGCGACGTCGACCTCCACCACCAGACGGAAGAGCTCCGCGTCGAGGGGGTGAGCCACGACGCCCTTAGACGGGAGACCACATGGCGTTGTTCGGCTTGCCCGCCGCAGACTCGCTGATCAACCTGCTCCCCGATCCTGTGCGGAGCATCCTCCCGCGCTCCCGCCGGGTACAGCCGTGCCCGGGCGGGATACGCATCGAGTTGCGCAACATCGGCGGGCCCCACACAGAGGGGCTCGCCGGCGCACTTGAGGAGCGGCTACGCGCCGCGGGCGTCCCGCGCGCCGAGGTGAACGGGGCCCTGCACTGCGTGTTCGTGGCCAGGGAACCCGCGCAGGACGGCGACGAGGACCAGGCCGACATGGACAAGCTCCTCGCCCTGGTCGAGGAGTTCGACGTGGCAGGCGAGGGCGGCGACGAGCCGATGAACGCCTCCCGCGCGCTCGACGGCGCCGACCAGCAGGCCCGCTCCGTCATCAGCCTGGGCCTGCATCTCGTCGGCACCGGCCTGGCCATGGCGGGCCAGTTCACCCGCCTGCCGAGACTGCCCGCGGCGGTGCCCCCTTTTCTGGCGCTGGCCGAGAACACCCCGCGGGTCCGCAGGGAGCTTGAGGAGCGCATCGGCAAGCCCACCGTGGACGCGGCCATGGCCACGGCCAGGATCGTGTCGAACACGCTGGCCATGCGGCCGGTGTCGCTGCTGCTCGACTCGGTCGCCGCGGCGGCCAGGTACGTCGACTCGCGTGCCCAGGGCCAGGCCTGGGGGCGGCGCGAGATCGAGTTCGCCGCCGAGGACGGGGCCTACCGCCATGTCAGGGCCGCCGCCACGGCGCGGCCCGAGCCGCTGCCGCGCGGCCCCGTGGAGCGGTACGCGGATGCGGCCAGTGCGGCGGCCGTGACGGCCGACGGCGTGGCCACGGTGTTCGGCCGCAGCCCCAACCGGGGCCTGTCCCTTCTGATCGCCGGCATCCCCAAGGCCGCGAACCTCAACAGGGACGCCTTCACCAGCGCCGTCGGCCGCTGCCTGGCGGGGCGCGGCACGATCGTGCTCAACCGCGACGCCCTGCTGCGCATGGACCGCATCGACACCGTCATCCTGGACGCGGCCATGCTCACCACGGAGTCGTGGACCATCGACAGTGTGCTCCCGCTGGCTTCCGACGTGGACCCGGACGACCTGCACGCCCGTCTGTACACGCTGCTCGACCTCGGCGACCCGGCGGCCAGGCGGGAAAGCGACGGGTGGAGTGCGCAGCCCCATCCCGAGGTGCCCGACGAGTGGCGCGAGCTGGGGGTGCGGCCGGTCGCGGTGGCGCGGGACGGAACCCCGATCGCCGTGGTCGGCCTGGCCCGCCAGCTTCATCCGCTGGCCGACTCCCTGGTCGCCGCGGCCCGGCCGACGTGCACGGTGTTCCTGGCGGGCGGTGAGGCCAGTCTGGTCAGGCGGCTGGGCGTGGAGCGGATCGAGGGCGGCGCGCGGCTGGTCGCCTCCGTCCGGGCGCTGCAGTCGGAGGGCCACGGCGTGGCCGTGGTGTCCCGGCACGGGCGGCGTGTGCTGCGCCAGGCCGATCTGGGCGTCGGCGTGCTGGACGGGGTCAGGCGGGTCCCGTGGGACGCCGACGTGCTCGGCGAGTTGGACGGCGTGCACCTGCTGCTGAGGTTCCTGGCCTCGGCCAGGAAGGCGAGCGTGCGCGGCGTGTGCGTGGCGGCGGCCGGTTCTGTGGCGGGGACGGGGCTGGCGCTGTTGGGCCCGGCGACGACCTCGGTCACGCGTGCCCTCTGGGCGCGCGACTGCACCATGGCGGCCGCCCTCGTGGCGGGGGAGTGGTCGGGCAGGAACGTGGGGCGTGAGGCGCCGCCGGTCGTCGCCGACCACACGCCCTGGCACGCGATGGCGGTCCGCGACGTGCTGGAGCGGCTGCACACCACGACAGAGGGCCTGACCGAGGAGGAGGCGGCACGCCGCAGGTCGGTCTCCGTCCGCCCGGCCCCCAGCGGTCCGCAGTCGCTGATCGGCGCCTCCGTGGCCGAGCTCGCCAACCCGCTGACCCCCGTGCTCGCCGCGGGGGTGGGCCTGTCGGCGGCGTTCGGCTCGGTGGTGGACGCCGTGCTGATCGGCGGCGTGATCTCGGTGGACGCCCTGCTCGGCGGCGCCCAGCGGCGGGGCGCGAGCCGGGCGCTGCGGCGGCTCACCGAGACGACCGCGGTCCGGGTACGGCTGCGCCGCCCCGCGGGCCAGTTGGCCGGCTTCGCCGACGACCTGGTGCGCGGGGACGTGATCGAGCTCAGGGCCGGCGACGCCGTACCGGCCGACGGGCGGCTGATCCTGGCGGCCGGGCTGGAGATCGACGAGTCGACCCTGACGGGGGAGTCGCAGCTCGTCTCCAAGACCGCCGTGCCGACCGCGGCGCCGGCCATCGCCGACCGCGCCTCGATGGTGTACGAGGGGACGACCGTCGCGGCGGGCCACGGCCTGGCCGTGGTGGTGGCGGTCGGGGAGGCGACCGAGGCGGGCAGGACCTCCAGGCTGGCCCAGCAGGAGCCGCCGCCGAGCGGGGTCGAGCTGCGGCTGCGGGCGCTGAGCCGCCGGATCCTGCCGCTGGCGCTCGGCTCGGGGGCGGTGTTGATGCTGGTCGAGCTGTTCCGCGGCTCGCCGATGGCCCAGGCGCTCTCCCCTGCGGTGAGCATGGTGGTGGCGGCGGTGCCCGAGGGGCTGCCGTTCGTCGCGACGGTGGCCGAGCTCGCCTCGGCCAAGCGGCTGTCGGCGCACAACACGCTGGTGCGCAACGCGTCCACGATCGAGGCGCTCGGCCGGGTGGACGTGCTCTGCTTCGACAAGACCGGCACCCTCACGGAGGGTCGCATCAGCTTGCGCAGGGTGTCGGACGGCCGTATCGACCAGGCTGTGGAGGAGGCTTCTCCCGAGTTGCGGGCGGTCGTCGGCGCGGCGCTGCGCGCGGGGCCCCGCTTCGAGGGCGGCCGCGCCATCCCGCATCCCACGGACCGCGCGATCGTGGAGGGCGCGGAGCGGCTCGGCGTGGCCCCGAAGGACGGGCTGCGGAGCTGGCGCCGCGTGGACGAACTGCCGTTCGAGCCGGCCCGCGGCTACCACGCCGTGCTCGGCCGGTCGGAGTCGGGCCAGCTCCTGAGCGTGAAGGGCGCGCCCGAGATCGTGCTCACCCGCTCCACCGAGGCCCTCGTGGACGGGCGTACGGTCCCGATGGACGACTCGCGCAGGAAGGAGCTGGAGCTGGAGATGGAGCGGCTGGCCATGCAGGGCTACCGCGTGCTGGCCGTCGCCGAGCGGCCCGCCTCCAGCCGTGCCGACCTCGATGAGTCCCGCATCGAGAAACTGTGCTTCCTGGGGTTCATCGGCCTGGCCGATCCGGTGCGGCCCACGGCCAAGCGCAGCGTGCAGCAGCTCATACGGGCGGGCGTGCGGGTGGCCATGGTCACGGGCGACCATCCCAGCACGGCGGAGGCGATCGCGGCGGAGATCGGCGCGCTGAACGGCCTGCGCGTGATGACCGGCCCGCAGCTCGACGAGCTCGGCGACGAGGCCCTGACCGAGATCCTGCCCGAGGTGGCGGTCTTCGCCCGGGTCACCCCCGAGCACAAGGCCAGGATCGTCACCACCCTGCGCAAGGCCGGCAAGGTCGTGGCCGTCACCGGCGACGGCGCCAACGACGTGCCCGCGATCAGGCTCGCCGACGTGGGCGTCGCGATCGGCTCGCACGCCGCGCCCGCCACCAGGGCCGCCGCCGACATCGTCGTGGCCGACGACCGCATCGAGACGATCATCGATGCGATCGTCGAGGGCCGGGGCATGTGGGCCTCGGTCCGCGACGCGCTCGGCATCCTGCTCGGCGGCAACGTCGGCGAGATCGTCTTCACGCTCGGCTCCAGCCTGCTCACCGGCCGTAGCGCTCTGAACGCCCGCCAGCTCCTGCTGGTGAACCTGCTCACCGACATGCTGCCCGCCATGGCCGTGGCCGTCAGGCCGCCCAGTGCCGGCAGCCCGGAGCGGCTGCTGTCCGAGGGGCCGGAAGCCTCTCTGGGGGCGGCTCTGACCAAGGACATCTACCTGCGGGCCATCACCACGGCCGGTGCCGCGGGCTCCGCCTGGGTGCTGGGCCGGATGACCGGCACCAGGGGCCGGGCTGATACCGTCGCGCTCATCGGCCTCGTGGGCGCCCAGTTGCTGCAGACCCTCGCGCTGGGCGGGCGGGATCGCACGATCGTGCTGGCCTCGGTGTCGTCCCTGGGCGCGCTGGCGGTGATCGTGTCGGTGCCGGGCCTCAGCCAGTTCTTCGGCTGCCGCCCGGTGGGCCCTGTCGGCTGGACGATCGGGCTGGGCTGCTCGGGGGTCGCGGCCCTGGTCGCGGCCATGATCGAACGGCCGGCTTCGGAATAGTCATCTGCCGTTCACCATCTCGATATACTCTTCACACCCATATAGACACCTTTGGGCTGAATCATGCCTATAACTGATGTTCCGTACCGTGAGGTGGAGAGTTGTCCGAGTTCCTGGCTGCGGTGCTTGCCAAGGCCGCCATGATGCTGCTGGAGGCGCTGATCATGCGCTTCGTGCAGAGCCTCGCCGCGTCGATCTTCACGCCCGCGGGGGTGCGGTTCGCCTGAACCTTCGTCGATCGTTCCTGATCGGGTACGACGATGAGAGTCGTTGACCCCTGAGCGATTGGCGAAAGCATGACCCAAGCGAGAAGGGCCCTCGTGGTGCGGGGCGGCTGGGAGGGGCATGTCCCCGTGGCGGCCACCGACCTGTTCGTTCCCTTCCTCGAAAAGCACGGGTTCGAGGTGCACCGTGCGGATTCCCCCGCACCGTACGCGGACTCCGCGTTCATGTCCGGTGTCGATCTCGTCGTGCAGTGCTACACGATGGGCACCATTGAGCAGGCGGAGCTGCGCGGGCTGGAGGCCGCCGTCCGCGCCGGCACCGGCATGGCCGGCTGGCACGGCGGCATCGCCGACTCCTTCCGCAACTCCTCCGACTACCTGCACTTGATCGGCGGGCAGTTCGCCTGCCATCCGGGCAGACACCCGGACGAGAGGCGGGGTTCCGAGACCGACAACTTCGTGCCCTACACCGTCACCATGCTGCCCGAGGCGAGCGCCCACCCCATCACCGAGGGCATCGCGGACTTCGACCTCGTCACCGAGCAGTACTGGGTGCTGACGGACGACTACGTCGACGTGCTGGCGACCACGACGCAGCAGGTCAGATCGTGGGACCCCTGGCACAGGGAGGTCACCTCGCCGGCGATCTGGACCCGCCGGTGGGGCGACGGGAAGATCTTCGTCACCACCCCTGGCCACAGCCTCGACGTTCTGCGGAACGACAGCGTGCGCACGATCATCGAGAGGGGAATGTTGTGGGCCAGCCGGTGAACGTGGGTGTCGTCGGGTGCGGAGCCATCTCGGCGCAGTATTTCCAGACCATCGAACGGCTGCCGCGCCTGCGGGTGGCGGCCGTGGCCGACCTGGACCTCGACCGGGCGCGGGAGGCGGTGCGCCCCTACGCGGGCGTCGACGTGCTCGGCGTGGCCGAGCTGATGGCTGATCCGAGGGTCGACGTCGTGCTCAACCTGACCATCCCCGCCGCCCATGCCGAGATCGCGCTGCGGGCCATTGACGCGGGCAAGGACGTCTACTGCGAAAAGCCCCTCGCGGCGGCCAAGACCGACGCCGAGCGGGTGCTCCTCGCGGCCGACGCCGCCGGGGTGCGGGTGGGGTGCGCGCCGGACACCGTGTTGGGGACGGGGACGCAGACCGCCCGCAAGGCCATCGACGACGGCCTCATCGGCAGGCCGGTCGCCGCGACCGCGACCATGATGACGCCCGGCCACGAGCGCTGGCACCCGAACCCCGACTTCTACTACGTCCCCGGCGGCGGCCCGCTGCTCGACATGGGCCCGTACTACATCACCAGCCTGGTGACGCTGCTCGGGCCGGTCGCGAGCGTCATCGGCGCGGCGAGCCGCCCCCGTGCCAAGCGCACGATCGGCTCGGGCCCCCGCCAGGGGGAGGAGATCCCCGTCACCGTGGACACCCACGTCACAGGGGTGCTCGTGCACACCTCCGGGGCGCTGTCCACGCTGGTGATGAGCTTCGACGGGGTCTCCACCAAGTCGCCGCACATCGAGGTGCACGGTGAGAGCGGCTCGCTCGTCGTCCCGAACCCGAACCACTTCGACGGCGACGTGCTGCTGTCGGCGGCCGGGGACGCCGACTGGCGCCCGCTCCCGGAGTCGGCCGGCTACCTGGGCGCGGGACGCGGCGTCGGCCTCGCGGACTTCGCCTCCACCCCCGCGGGCACGGAGCCCAGGGCGGGCGGGGCGCTGGCCTTCCACGTGCTCGACATCATGGAGTCCCTCCTGGCCTCCGCCCATTCGGGGGCGGGGGTGCGGATCGCGAGCACGTGCGAACGCCCCCTGCCCGTGCCGCTCCAGGACGCGTAAGAACGCCCGGGCCCGTCCCCGTCCTGGGGGCGGGCCACGTTTACCGCCCCGGTGATCGGGAAACGCGGGAGCCGTGAGACTGTTCCAGATGGGGAACACGGCGCGCGGCCTCCTGACGGCCGCCATCGCCTGTGTGGTGGCCACCCCTGCCGCCGTTTGGTGGCTCGTGGGCGATCTGAGCGCGCCCGTCCCGGCGGGCACCCCGCTCGACTACACGCTGCGCCCGCCGGCGCTCCCCGCGTGGGCGGAGTGGGTGATCGGCATCGTCGCGGTGCTGGTGACGGGCGTCACCCTGGTGCTGCTGGTACGCGCCTCCCGGCGGAGCCGCTTCGACCCCCGCTGGTGGGCGGCGCTCGTGCCGGCGTTGACCGCGGGCGCCCTGGCCGGGCTCGGCTGGCGGGTCGTGACCGCCGGGACGATCGGGCCCAACATCGGCGCCGGGCTGGCGCTCATGCTGGGCGTGCCCTTCGTCGCGCTGCTTCTGCTGTGGGTCATCGGCTGGTCGGCGCACCTTCTGCGGTCCCGCAGGGCGATCCGCTGACGAGCTCATTGACAGAATGGAGACCCCTTGTAAAGGGCCATCTTCGGCGAACACTCCAAAGGAAATTGAGCGAGATCTGCTTCCGCGTTACCCGGCATTTCGCTTCATCGTTGGATCGTCAGGCGAAGCTTGCCTCGACACCTTTCCGGCCCCGGGCAAGAGAAGCAGGTTCTCATGGTTGGACGTTCCCTCGCCGCGCTAGCCACCGTCACCATCTCCGTCACCACCGCAATGGCGATCGCCGCACCGGCCCATGCGGCGGTGACGGTGGAGCAGAAACTCGCCGCCCTTTCCCAATTCAGCCAGTCCACCTCGGCCAGTGCCTCCGCCTGGCGCAGCGCCTGGCAGAACCAGGGGGCCTGGGCCGACTACACCTTCGACTGGTCCACCGACCTCTGCTCAAGCAGCCCCGACCAGCCGCTCGGCTTCGATTTCCGCATGTCCTGCCGGCGGCACGATTTCGGGTACCGCAACTACAAGGCCGTGAGCCAATTCCCGGCCAACAAGGATCGCATCGACAACGCTTTCCACTTCGATATGCTGCAGGTTTGCAACGGATACTCCGGCGTGTCCAAGGCCACCTGTGAAGGGCTCGCCTGGACGTACTACCAGGCGGTCAAGCAGTTCGGGAACCTGCGCGTGACCAAGGAACAAATCGAAGAGGTCCAGCGCGAGGCGAAACTGAACGCGCAGACCGCTGACTCCTGAACGAACAAGGCAGCTCGATGAAAGGCGCCTGAACGAGGCGGGGTCGCCGACCGGCGGCCCCGCCCTCGTGGAAGGGCGGGCTTCACAGATGCGTGCCGAACCAGTCCGTGGCCAGCCGGGCCACCTGCTCCAGCGCCCCCGGCTCGGCGAACAGGTGTGACGCGCCCGGCACGATCTCCAGACGCACCTCCCCGGCCAGTTGCCGCATCGCCCACCGGTTGAGGTCGATGACCACCGAGTCGTCGCCGCCGACGATGAGCAGGGTGGGCTGGCGGACCTCGCCGAGGGCGTCGCCGGCCAGGTCGGGGCGGCCCCCTCGCGAGACGACGGAACGGACGGCGGCGGGCCGCCGCGCCGCCGCGACCAGCACGGCGGCGGCGCCGGTGCTGGCGCCGAAGAGGCCGACGGCCAGGTTGCCGGTCCTGGGGTCGGTCCCGGCCCAGTCGGTCAGCGCGGCCACGCGCCCGGCGAGCAGGCCGATGTCGAACCTGAGCTCGGCGGTCACCACGTCGTGCTCCTCTTCCTCCTCGGTCAGCAGATCGGCCAGCACGGTGACCAGGCCGGCGGCCTGGAGCTGGGCGGCGACGTAACGGTTGCGCGGGCTGTGCCGGCCGCTGCCGCTGCCGTGCGCGAACAGCACCACGCCGTGCGGCTCGCCCGGCGTGGCGACGTCGGCGTTCAGCACCACGTCGCCGACCGGGATCCGCACGCTCTCCTCTGCGATGTTCGTGATCGTCACCTCCCCATCGGGTCGAAGAACTCCCGCACGTGCGCCGCGACGCGTCCGGGGGCGCCGCGCCCGTTCACCGGCGCCTCGTGCGCGACGCCCCGCAGGACGACGCGCTCGGCATGCGGCACCGTCGCCTGGAGGGCGTCCATGGCCTCGTGGACCGGCGGCGGGGTTCTGTCGCCGTGCATCAGCAGCAGCTCCGCGCGCAAGTCGGCGAAGCCGTCGCTGGAGGCCATCTCGTGGAAGATCTGCACGTCGAAGCGTTGCAGGGGAATGAGGCCCGGGATCGACTCCTCGCCGGGGCCCGCCGCTCTGCGCTGCCGGCGGAAGTATCGGTTGAGCTCGAACACGAGAAGCCGGCGTGGCAACCTGTCCGTCCAGCGGTCGGCGCGCACGCCCTTGAGGAAGGTGACCATCGCCTCCGCCAGCTCGCCCCGGCCCATCTCGCGCTCGAACCTCGGGATCCACGACAGGTCGTAGGCGCCGTACATGGACAGGGCCGGCTCGTACACGGCGATCTTGTCGATGTTCGGCGAGGACAGGGCGGCCTGGAGCGCGATGAGCCCGCCGGAACTGTGCCCGAACACCAGCCGCGCGCCGGTCTCGGCCAGGACGGCGTCGAGGTCCTCGCACTCGGCGGACATGCGATAGCCCTCGCCGGGCGGCCCGCTGAGGCCGCGCCCGCGCCGGTCGTGCGCGTACACGGTGAACGACTCGGCCAGCGCCTGTGCCAGCTCCATGTAGTGCTCGGCGGTGAGGTAGCCCCCGGTCACCAGGAGCAGGCCAGGGCCCTCGCCCAGTCGCCGGTAGCCGATCGTCGTCCCGTCCGCCGAGGTGACCGTGCCGGTGGTGTACGGGGTCAATGTCCCTGCCAACGTCGACCTCCTTAGCGCCGCTAAATTGCTACGGCTCAAGGCTGGCTTAGCACCGCTAAGCTGTCAAGCGCCAACATCGTGTCCGGTTCAGGATGGAACGTCCATCACCCGCCCCAACTACCCGGGCCTCGGGAGATCGGACACCCCGAAGTGCAAAAGGTGCGCCACGCGCCCTTCTCGCCCCTCCAGTGGGCCTTGTCCAGAGCTGGGTAGGGGAGGCGTCGGGTGGACATTGACGCCCGCGCTCTTGGGTGGTCATGTCGTTTGTAACACCCTACGGAAGGCAGGTGCACGCGTATGTCCCAGCCGAAGGAACAGGGCAAGAAGCAGCCTCGCAGGATCCACGAGAAGAAGGTCAGGACCCGCGGCGAGGAGACGACCTGGCACAAGCCCGACTACCAGGTCGTCGAGGCGTCGATGGAGATGTCGGCGTACTTCCTGGCCACCAGGTAACCCGGGAGTCGCCGTGCGACTGCAGGTGCTCGGCACCGCGGCCGGTGGCGGCGTGCCCCAGTGGAACTGCGCGTGCCCCGGATGCTCCGGGGCGCGCGCTCACCCGGGCCGCCGCCGGCGCCACGCCAGCCTCGCCGTTCAGACGGACGACGGATGCCACGTCGTCAACGCCACCCCCGACATCGCCGACCAGATCGAGGCGTGCGCGTGGCTGCGTCCTGGCCCCGGCCCTCGGCAGTCACCGCTGAAGGGCGTGATCCTCACCGACGCCGAGCTCGACCACACGATCGGCCTGCTGCGACTGAGGGAGGCCGACACGCTGGAGGTACGCGCGACGCCGGCCGTCCGGCAGGCGCTGGGGCCCTTCGCCGACCTCCTGCGGCCCTACCTCCAGCTCTCCTGGGCCGACGCCGACACGATCCCGGTTTCCGGCAAACGGCCCCGCTACGCCGCCGACGCCCCCGAGTCCGCGAGCTCCGCAGGCTGGGTGTCGGCGCTGCGCCTCACCGACGGGGCCGCCACCGTGATCTACGCTCCCGCCATGGGCGTGTGGCCCGACGAACTGGACGCGGCCTGCGCCGCCGCCGACTGCGTGATCATCGAAGGCACGTTCTGGGACGACGACGAGCCCCGCCGTACCGGGATCTCCGCCAAGACCGCCACCCAGATGGGCCACCTGCCGATCACGGCCACCATGGAGCGCCTGTCCCGGCTGCCGGGCCGCTGCCTCTACACCCACCTCAACAACACCAACCCCCTCGTGGACCCGGCTGCCGAACAGCACAAGGTGCTGGCCGAGCTGGGCGTCGAGGTGGCCGCCGACGGGATGGTGATCGACCTGTGAACGCTTTCGAGGCGGAGCTGCGTGCCGTACCGGAGAAGCGCTACCACCACCTGCACCCGTTCAACCAGCGCATGCACGCGGGCGAGCTGAGCCGCGACGAGCTGAAGGGCTGGATACTCAACCGCTTCCACTACCAGCGGCACATCCCGATCAAGGACGCGTTCATCCTCGGCAAGCTGACCACGCCCGAGCTGCGCCGGATGTGGCTGCGCCGGATCCAGGACCACGACGGCGTCAAGCCGGGGGAGGGCGGCATCGAGCGCTGGCTGCGCCTCGGCGAGGCCGCCGGGCTCGACCGCGACCTGCTGCTGTCGGGCGAGGACGTGCTGCCCGGCGTGCGGCTGGCGGTCGACGGATACGTGAACCTGTGCCGCAACGGCACGGTGCTGGAGGCCGTGGCCGCCTCGCTGACCGAACTGTTCGCACCCGACCTGATGCGTACGCGGATCGCCGCCTTCGAGCGCCATTATCCGTGGATCGACCAGGAAGGTCTGCGCTACTTCCAGATCCGTGTCTCCCAGGGTCGCCAGGACGGCGGCGAGGCCCTGGGCCTGGTTCTCGACTGGGCGCAGAGCCGTTCCGACCAGGAGAAGGCCGTCGCGGCGCTGCGCTACAAGTGCGACGTGCTGTGGGCGCTGCTGGGCGCTGTGGACGGGGCTTACCGATGACCTGGCGACCGGTGCTGTCCCGTGCCGCGATGCTCCGCCACGATCCGGTACGTCAGGCGGACCTGCTCATCGTGCCCGAGCGGATCGTCGTGCTGAACAAGGAGGCGGCGGCGATCGTCGAGCTCTGCGACGGGCAGCGGACCGTGGCGGACATCGTGGCCGAACTCCCCGAGGGCGTGGAGGCCGACGTGGTGGAATTCCTCGATCGTGTGCGCGCGGAAGGGTGGGTGCGATGAACCCGCCGTGGGCCATGCTGGCCGAGCTGACGCACGCGTGCCCGTTGCGGTGCCCGTACTGCTCCAATCCCACCGAGCTTGCCGCCAGGTCGAGCGAGCTGGGCACCGGGGAGTGGCAGCGGATCATGGAGGAGGCGGCGGCGCTGGGCGTGGTGCACGCGCACCTGTCCGGCGGCGAGCCGCTGCTCAGGGGCGACCTGGCCGCGATCGTGGCGACGGCCGATCGGGCGGGCGTCTACACCCAGCTCGTCACCAGCGGCGTCGGGCTGACCGAGCGCCGGTTGGGCGAGCTGGCCGAGGCGGGGCTGCGTAGCGTGCAGCTCTCGGTCCAGTCGGCCACGGCGGAGGAGTCGGATCGGATCGCCGGGGTCAGCTCGTTCGCGCGCAAGGAACAGGCGGCGGCCGTCGTGCGGGCGGGCGGCCTGCCTCTGGGGCTCAACGTGGTCCTGCACCGGGCGAACCTGGACGCCGTGGGCGAGATCATCGAGCTCGGGCTGGCCTGGGGCGTGGAGCGCATCGAGCTGGCCAACACCCAGTTCTACGGTTGGGGCCTGCTCAACAGGGCCGCGCTGCTCCCCACGAGGGAGCAGCTCGCCCGCGCGGAGGCCGTCGTCCAGGAATATCGCGAAAAAGCAGGCATTGAGCTGATCTGGGTGATCCCCGACTACTTCGACGGCGTCCCCAAACCCTGCATGGGCGGATGGGGCGCGATCTCGATCACCGTCGCCCCCGACGGCCGGGTGCTGCCCTGCCCGGCCGCCTACACCCTGCCGCTCGACCTGCCCAACGCCCGCGACCGCTCGCTCGCCTGGATCTGGGAGCGCTCACCCGCCTTCACCGCCTACCGGGGCACCGCCTGGATGACCGGGCCCTGCGCCGGCTGCCCGCGTCGCGAACGCGACTTCGGCGGCTGCCGCTGCCAGGCCTACGCCATCACCGGCGACGCCGCCCGTACCGACCCGGCCTGCGCGCTCTCCCCGGACCACCACCTGATCACCGACCTCGTCGGGGGCGGCGCCTGGACGTACCGGCGACCCGCCCCGACGCATGTCGGGCGTTTCCCCGACTGAAGGGAAAGCCGGTAACGCGGTTGCATGGTAGCGATCGCCCGACATGGAGGCCCTTGATGACGGAAGAGCAGAGACGGCCGGACGACCCGGCCACGTGGTCCGAGACCTGCGGCAAGCTCGGGCAAGTGTGGGGCCGCTGGCCGGATGGTGCCACCGCAGGCTCATGCGTGCGGGCAGGCTTGTCCTCATCCCCGGTCATCGCGGAGATTCGTCCTCGTCACCGTGGAACGCGGTGCGTACGGAGGGACCCGTGGAGGACAACGTGCCGCAGACCACGATCGGCTACACGGTCGTCGTCAACCTCGAAGAGCAGTACGCCGACGTCCCAGGGGAGAGCGGCACGGGATACGCGATCCGCGTGCTCGTGGACGGCGCGCGCAGCATGGAGACCGGAGCCCCGCTGACCGCCGCCGCCTGGTACCGGGCGGCGCTCGGCCTGCTGGCGGACGCTCCGGAGCACCAGGGCCTCCGGCCCGGTCTGCTCCTGGCGCTGGCCCGGTCGCACGCACGAGCCGGCGAACTCCCCGAATGCCGGGCAACCCTGGCACAACTGCACGCCCCCGATACTCCTGGTCAGAATAGGCCGTATCAGGTGAGCCAGCGGGAGTTCGAGATCGCGACCCTGGTCACAGAGGGGCGGACGAATCATCAGATAGCTCGCCAGTTGATGGTGAGCCACAAGACGGTGGAGACGCACCTGGCCAGGATCTTCGCCAAGGTGGCCGTCTCGTCCCGTGCCGAACTCGCCGGCCTGGTCGGCAGAGCCCGCATCGTGGCCAGGCCCCGGCGGAAGACACGGGCCGAGACGGACGTCGCCCGATGAGGGGCGCCTGCCCGGCTCGGCTAGTCGGCGAGCCAGCCGGCCTGCGCGGCCAGGACGCCCGCCTGGAATCGGCTCCTGGCGTTGAGCCGGGACATCAGTTCGGCGGCCAGCCGGCGGGTGGTGCGCAGCGAGATGCCGAGCCTGCGGGCGCAGACCTCGTCGGTGTTGCCCTCGGCCATGAGCCTGAGCAGGGAGAGCTCCTGGCGGCTCGGCCGGTCGTGCGCGCGTTCCCTGGCGGCGCCGAGGGGCGCGGCCTCGTCCCAGAACTTCTCGAAGAGCGCGCACAGAGCGGTGATCACGCTGCCCTGACGCAGGATCATGGCGCCTCGGGCCGTCTCGCTGACGTTGACGGGAAGCAGCGCCTGCCGCTTGTCGAAGATGATCATCCGGAGCGGGACGACGGGGATGGTGCGGATCGCCGCCCCCTGTCCCGTCAGCCATTTCACGTAGGCGAGGGTGGAGGGGTCGTTGGCCAGGCTCTCCAGGTAGATCGACCGCATCTGCACGCCGCGGGACAGGACGGCCTGGTCCTGGGGCCTGCTGCTCTCCATGTTCTCCTTCGTCTGGGGGCCGCCGTCGACGAAGGCCATCACGTCCGACACGCATTCGCGTCCGAGGGCCTCGATGTGCGTTCTGATGTCGTCCAGGCCGGACAGGTACTTGATGTCGCCTCGGCCGTTGCCGCCGCCGTACTCCGCGATCAGGTCGCCGATGGCCGCGCGCCCGGCGGCGATCGCCTGCTGGCGCTGGAGCAGGTCCGCCTCATGGCGGGCGAGCAGTGAGGTGAGGCTGATCTCGGGGTCCACCACGTGCACCTGGCCCGGCCTTTCCCAGGACGGCTGGATCAGGCCGAGCCGGGTCAGTTCGCCGAGGGCGCCGTGCACGGTTGCGGGGAGCAGGTGTGTGCGCTCGGCGAGGTCGTCCACGACGACCCCCGGCTCGCGCAGGACGACGCGATAGACGGACTCGGCGTCGACGCTGAGGCCCAGCGCGGCGAAAAATCCCCGTGTCATAGGTCAACTATGTCCAACAACCTCGAGTTCGGGCATCAAGGTGCCAGGGCAACATGCTGACAGCCGCAAATGCTGACATATCCGGTACGGTTCCTCGAAACTCTTCGCGACTGGGTTTCTTGACGCGGATCACTACGAGGAGCCGGACATCTCATGAGGAGAGCCATTCTGCTGTTCGCGGCCGTCGCCCTCACCGGCGTGACGCACGCGGCCACGCCGGCGAGTGCGAGCCCGCTGGCCGGCAGTTGTCCGCCCAAAGTGGAGTGCGATCCCACCAGGGCGAACCTCGGTTGGCAGGACGATCCGACGAGCCCCAATCCCTAGCTGACCCCGATCTTGAGTTTGGTGTCCGGCTCAACGCGGAGTTCCTGGGCTGGGAAAAAGGGATCATGTATGGTGAGCGCGGCATATCCCCCCATGGCCTGGAGCCCGCTGTGCCGCACATGTCCCGTCGCCAGGTTCTCTCCCTGCTCCCCGCCGCCGGTCTGCTCACCGTAGCCTCTCCCGCGCGTGCCGCGGCGGGCACCGATCACGCGCGCCTGCTCGCCAACACCGTGGCGATCTTCGCGGGCACCCCGGACGTCAACGCCCGCCCGGAGGTCGCGGGCAAGCTGGCGGCGATCGTCAGGACGGCCAGGCAGCGGCTGACCGCGATGGACCAGGCAGGCGACGGCGAGTTGTTCACCGGTCTGCGGCTCGGCGCCGACGACGCCAACCTGCGGCTGGCCTACCAGTACCTGTACGAGATCGCGCTGGCGACCCGCACCCCGGGCGGCGAACTCGACGGTGACGCCCCCGCCCAGCGGCGGGTCGTGGACGGTTTGACGTGGTTGCACGAGCGCTACTTCGGCGACCAGTCGAAGGGCTACTACGGCAACTGGCACAGCTGGGAGATCGGCATCCCCACCCACGTGAGCAGGACGATGGCCCTGCTGGCCGAGCGGTTGAAGCAGGAGCGTCCTGAGCTGGCGGCGACCTACATCGCCTCGATGGACGCCTACCTGCGCAACGGCAAGGACGGCGACGTCGACCTCGACTCGCGCTTCCACACCGGGGCGAACCTGGCCGACATCGCCGGCAACCGCATCCTGCAGGGCGCGCTCACCGGCGACGACGCCCGTGTCGGCAAGGCCATCGCCGACCAGAGCACCGTCTTCGCCACGATCGATCCGTACAACCTCCAGCACGGGGTCACCGACGGCTACTACCGCGACGGCTCCTTCATCCAGCACCATTCGGTCGCCTACACCGGCTCGTACGGGCGGGCCCTGCTGACCCGTGTCGTGCAGACGCTCAAGACGCTCGAAGGCGCGACGGACGACGGCGGCTCCGACCTGGCCGGCGTGGTGTACCGCTGGGTCGCCGACGGCTTCGCCCCGCTGATCTTCGAGGGCTGGATGATGGAGATCGTCAAGGGGCGGGCGGTCTCGCGCACGGCCACCGGCTACGCCGACGTCGGGGTGATCGTGGAGGCCGTCGCCGATCTGGCCGATCACGTCGAGGACGCCGGCGCTCTCGCCCTGAAGAAGTACCTCAGGTTCCTGCCGGACGCCGACACGGCCGCGTTCGTCTCGCCGATCAGCATCGCCCGTTACGCGGCCATCCGCGCAGACTCCGCCGTCCCGGCCGCCGACCTGAACCCGCCCGCGCGCTGCGTCGCGTTCAACGCCATGGACAGGACCGTCCACCGGCGCCCCGGGTACGCCTTCGCTCTGGCGCGCAGCTCCGACCGGATCAGCAAATACGAGTACATGAACGGCGAGAACCTCATGCCCTGGTTCCAGGGCGACGGCGCGTACTACCTCTACCTCGCGGGCGAGGACCAGCGCGAGGTCTTCGGCGTCGACTACTTCACGGCCGTCTCGCCGTACCGGCTGGCCGGGGCGACCGCGCCGGTGGAGGAGCGGCGCACGGTGCCCGACCTGTACGGCCGGTTCTGGTACGAGAACCCGGGCCACCCGCTGAACTTCACCTCCTCCTCGGAGTCCCAGAACACCTACGTGTACTTCCCCGTCGGAGGGAACGTCTTCTCCGGCGGCGCGACGCTCGGCGCCTACGGCGCGGCCGGCATGGTCCAGTCGGACGACGCCGCCTACACCGCCAAGCAGGCGGGCACCCTGCCCGACGACTTCGTCGCCTACCGCAACGCCCGCGGGACCAAGTCCTGGTTCATGTTCGACGACGAGATCGTCGTGCTCGCCGCGGGCGTCTCAGGCCAGGGCGGACGCGACGCGGTGACCACCGTCGACAGCCGTATCGCCGCGCCCGGCGACGCGGTCGCGCTCACCGGCGAGGGCTGGAACGGCCGTGCCTGGCGGACGGGCGACACGACGCCGCCGCGCTGGCTGCGCTACGCCAACGACACGCGCGGTACCGCGATCGGCTACGCCTTCCTCAGCAGGCAGCGCGTCGCGGCCGGGCTGGAGACGGTGACGCGCAGCCAGAGAGTCGTGCGCACGTCCAACCCCGACACGAACGTGACCAAGAACGTCTTCACCGCCTCGGTCACCCACCCCGCCGCCGGTGACGTCCCCGCCCTCGCCTACGCCCTGGTCCCGAACGCGACCGAGGCCCGCCTGCGTCGTTACGCGCGTGGCCCGCTGTCCGTCCTGGCCAACAGCGAGCACGTGCAGGCGGTCGAGCACAAGAGCCTCGGGATCGTCGCCGCCAACGTCTTCGCCGCCGGCCCGCGCCTGGCAGGGCGGCTGCTCATCGACGGCCCGGCCTCGGTCATCGTCCAGTCAGGCGAGCGCACGGTCGTGGCCCTGTCCGACCCCACGATGAAACGCGAGCACGTCTCCGTCGTCCTGCCCGGCGCGCCCCTCAGGCTCGTCACGGCCGACGAGGGAGTGACGGTACGGCGCGTGCCGGGCGGCACCCTGGTCCAGGCGACGACCCGGCACGCCCACGGCCGCTCCTTCACCGCGTCCCTGAAGTGACCGGCGGATCAGCCCGCCCGCTCAGGCGGCGATGTCCGTCAGCGAACGGTCGCGGGTGCGGACGCCGAGGCGGATGACGCCGGCGGCGACCAGCAGGAGCCCCACCATCACGAACGACGCCGTCCGAGCCCCGAACTCGGTGAGCACCGGCAGCACCACGAGCGGGGCGACCGCGCCGCCCAGGTGGCCGACCCCGTCCGCGATGGCCGAGGCCGTGCCCCGCGCCCGGGTCGGGAACACCTCGGCGGTGTAGGTGTAGGCGGGCGTGGCCATGAAGGCGATGCCGAACGAACTGAGCAGCGCCCCGGCCGTGGCGACCGCTTCGCCCAGGTTGAGGGTGATGAGCAGCAGGGACGCCGCGAACACCAGGGTGCCGATGACGACCATGGTGCGCCGTTCCATCCGCTCGACCAGCGCCACGACCACGAGACCGGACAGCAGCGGCATGGCGCGGGTGAGCACGCTGACGAAGACGGCGTCGGAGGTCGAGATGCCGATGCCTTCGAGGATGAGCGGCAGGTAGCTGGCGTAACCGTACATGGAGATGTAGAAGGCGAACCAGAAGCCGAGCACGATGAGCATCCGGCTCCGGTACGGCGGCCGGAACAGGGCACGAGCCGGCAGCTTGTCGTCGGCGGCGGCGGTTTCGCCGGAGGCGTCGTGGACGGAGACGGCGCCGCCAGGAGGCAGGCCGACGCGGGTCTCCATCTGGCGGACGATGTGGTCGGCCTCCTCCCGCCGGCCCATCGCGACCAGCCAGCGCGGCGACTCCACCAGCGCCCTGTCGTTGATCAGCGGCAGTACCAGGAGCACCAGGCCGCCGAAGGCGAGCAGGTAGCGCCAGCCGCTGGACGAGGCGGCCAGCACGGGCAGCGACGCGAATCCGGTCACCAGGAGCAGCACCGTGCCGACCATGTAGAGGCGCGACAGGTAGCCGCCGCGCTGGTTCTTGGGCGCGAGCTCACCGATGTAGGCCGAGCAGAGCGCGAGCACCGCGCCCATGCCGCAACCGGTCAGGAACCGGAAGAACGTCAGCGACCACACGTCCCACGAGAACGCCGTGAGGAATCCGCCCAGGCCGAGCGCGGCGATGGTCAGCGCGAGGCCCTTCTGCCGGCCGTGCCGGTCGGCGATGTGCCCGAAGGCGTACGCGCCGACGCAGTAACCGACGAGGTTCCACGTGACCGGGTACCCCAGCTCGGCCCCTGTCAGCCCGAGTTCGTCACGCATGGAGGGCAGGGTGATGGTGAGGACGCCGATGTCGTAGTTGGCGAAGAAGAAGCAGAGCATGAGCGCGAACCACGCCGCGCGGCTGAGCCCGACCTTCGCCATGGCGTCGATCCGGGCGTCGACGTTCGCGGCCGACACGGCGGCTGGGGGTGTCTGAGACATCGTGGCCTCCTTGGGGGGTGGAGCGAACGCTCCGCTGCGGTTCCTGGACACGAGCGGTGAACGTTCACACCGTGGGATGAAGGCGGTGAAACGTGGTGGTGTGCGTGGAACCGTAAGCAGGCCGCGTGGCCGGTGACCATTGCCGTTTCGCGCATGGGCATGTACGCGAACCCGCAACGTGCTCAGAGCGTCAGGGGGTGTTTCGCCCACTCCTGGCGTACCGCGTGGACGAGCTCACGGACGACGTCGCCCTTGCGCGCCCTGGATCGGTTCCAGGCCACCCCGAGCAGAAACTCCAGGTCGTCGCGTAGGGGGACGATCGCGAAGGCCGGGTCGTCGAAGATGCGGGAACTGCCGCCGTTGCGCGGGTCGAGCGTCAGCGTGACCCCGTGGTCGCGGCGAATGTGGCTGGCCAGCATGACCGCGTCGTTGTCGGGCATCTGGTGGAAGGAGGTGATGCCGGCGTTCTTCAGCCGCTTGTGGAGCAGGTTCACCGCGACGGGTTGAGGCGTGGGCGGGCCGATGGTCAGCGTGCGGTGCGCGAGGTCCCGCAACCTCAGCTCGGACGCGGCGGCCAGCGGGTCGTCGGCCCGCATCGCCGCGGAGAACAGGTAGCGCGCGACCACCAGACTGTCGAGTCGCGGCCGGTCCAGGGGCAGGTGGACGAGGGCCGCGTCGAGCTCGCCCCGCTCCAGGGCCGGCAGCAGCTCGGCGGACGGCGCCATCGTCGCCTCGATCGTGTGGGGGGCGAGCGCCTGCTCGGTCAGCGCCATGAACCGGTCCATCACCGCGGGCGGGCACAGGTGCGTGCCGCCCACGCGCGCCACCCGGCTCTTGGCGGCCACCTTGACCACGTCCTTCAGGCCGTCGAGCTGCTCCAGGATGACGCGGACCCGCTCGGCCAGGACCGCGCCGTCACTGGTGAGCTCCACCTGGTGGTAGCGGCGGACGAACAGGTCGACGCCCAGTTCCCGTTCGAGGTCCTTGACGGAACGGCTGACCGGCGAGGGCGTCAGGTGCAGCCGCTCCGCGGCACGACCGAAATGGAGCTCGTCGGCGACCGCGAGGAAGCACCGAAGCTGCTGTACGTCCATGACCTGGAGTTTCGTGATGGTCGATGCCGCGCGTCAACCGTGCACGTTGCCTATTCGGACGCGTGCCACGTTGCCGATTCGGACGTTTTCAGACCGGAATCGTCATGGCAGTCTCCCCCTCAGCATCCGTCGCACACAGTGGGGTGATCGACCATGTCCGCAACCGGGGACCCTCCCCTCGCCGGTCTCCGTGTCATCGACCTGGCCGACGGCAAGGCCGAGATGTGCGGCCGGTTCCTGGCCGACCTCGGCGCCGACGTCATCCGCGTCGAGCCGCCCGGGGGCGCGGCAACCCGGCGGCGGGAGCCGCTGCACGATGGTGTGAGCCTCTACTTCGCCACGCACAACGCGGGCAAACGCGGCATCACCCTCGACCTGGGGGACCCGGCCGATCGCGACCGGCTCCTCGGGCTGGCCGCCGGGGCCGACTTCCTCATCGAGACGGAACGGCCAGGCACCCTCGACGGGCTCGGCCTCGGCGCGGACGCGCTGCTCGCGCGCAACCCCGCGCTCGTCGTCATCTCGATCACCGACTTCGGGCAGAGCGGGCCGTACCGGGACTGGGCCGGCACCGACTGGACGCACCTGGCGCTCGCGGGCGTGTTGTCACGTTCCGGGATCCCCGGTCGCGGGCCGGTCATGCCGCCGGGGCCGCTGGCGTACGAGTCGGCGGCCGTCCAGGCCGCGTGGGCGGGCCTGCTGGCGTACACGAACCGGCTCGACACCGGACGCGGCGACCACGTCGACTGCTCGGTGTACGAGATGACCGCCCAGGTCCTGGACCCCGGCTTCGGCATCGGCGGCTCGGCCACCGGCGGCGTGCCGGCCACGGAACTGCCGCGCGGCCGTCCCGACGCCGGCAAGCTCTACCCGATCTTCCCCTGCGCCGACGGGTACGTGCGGATCTGCGTGCTGGCCAGGCGGCAGTGGCGCGGCATGTTCGGCTGGCTTGGGGAGCCGGAGGAGTTCTCCGACCCGAAGTACGACACCCTCGCGGCCCGGCACGGCGCGTCCGAGCGGCTGCACACGCTGATCGCCGAGCTGTTCAGGGACAGGACCAGAGACGAGCTCGTGGCCCAGGGCCAGGAGCGCGGCGTGCCGATCGCGGCGCTGCTCGACCCGGGAGAGGTGCTCGCCGGCCCGCACTTCCTGGAGCGCGGCGCACTGCTCGACGCCGAGATCGCGCCGGGACTGACCGGCCGGCTGCCGTCCGGATACGTCGAGCTGGACGGCGTACGGGCCGGATTCCGGCACCGGGCCCCCGAGATCGGCGAGCACAACGACGAGGTCTTCGCCGAGTCGGCCGCGCCGGCTCCGCAGGACCCGATCGAGGGCGCCCCCCGTCGGCCGCTCGACGGGCTCCGAGTGCTGGACCTGGGCGTCATCGTGGTCGGCGCGGAGCTCGGACGGCTGCTCGCCGACCAGGGCGCGGAGGTCATCAAGATCGAGAGCCGCGCCTACCCGGACGGCGGCAGGCAGGTGCTCACGGGCGAGACCATCAGCGTCGGCTTCGCCTGGGGCCACCGCAACAAGCTCAGCGCCGGGATCGACCTGCGCTCACCCGAAGGACTGGAGCTCTTCAAACGGCTCGCCGCCGGCTCCGACGTGATCCTGTCCAACTTCAAGCCCGGCACGCTGGAGTCGCTGGGGCTCGGCTACGACGTCATCAGCGAGCTGAACCCGCGGATCGTCATGGCCGACAGCAGCGCCCTGGGCCCGACAGGGCCGTGGAGCAGGCGCATGGGCTACGGCCCCCTCGTCCGCGCCGCCACCGGGCTGACCGGGCTCTGGCGTGACACGGGCGTCGAGGCGGGGTTCTGCGACGCGATCACCATTTATCCGGATCACATCGCCGCGCGGGTCGGCGCCGTCGCCGTGCTGGCCGCGCTGATCAGGCGGCGGCGCACCGGGAAGGGCGGCACGGTCAGCGTCTCCCAGGCCGAGACCATCCTCACCCACCTGTCCACGAGCTTCCTGCGCGAGTCTCTGGAGCCCGGCACGTTCACCGCCCACGGCAACAGCGGCGAATGGGACGCGCCCCAGGGCGTCTACCCGTGCGCGGGAGACGACGAGTGGTGCGTGGTCAGCGTCGAGGACGACGCGCAGTGGCGCGGCCTGTGCGGCGTCATCGGCCGCGCCGACCTGCTCGCCGACCCTCGGCTGGCCACCGCCGCGGGCCGACGCGCGCACCGCGAGCTCGTGGACGCCGCCGTGACCGCCTGGACGACGGCCACCCCGCCCCGCCAGGCCATGGAAGGGCTGCAGGCGGCGGGCGTGCCGGCCGGGACGATGCAGCGGGTGATCGAGTACCTCGACGACCCCCAGCTCACCGCCCGCGCGTTCCTGCGAGAGATGCGCCACCCGCACATCGACCACGCCCTGCGGACCGAGAACGCCCCGGCGACCTTCCGCGGGGTGGCCGACCCAGAACTGCGCCCGGCTCCCCTGGCGGGGGAGCACACCCGGGCCGTGGCCACGAAGCTGCTCGGCCTGGCCGAGCCGGAGATCCAGGCGCTCATCGAGGCGGGCGCGCTGGAGGAACCAGGAGTTGACCATGGGTGAGCCCGCCGCGCTCGTCGAGCGCCGCGACCACATCATGTTGATCACATTGAACCGGCCCGAGGCGCGCAACGCCGTCAACAGGGCCATGACCCAAGCCGTCGGCCAGGCCCTGGACGAGGCCGCCGCGGACACCGCGATCCGGGCCGTGATCCTGACCGGGGCAGGGGACAAGGCGTTCTGCGCCGGCGCCGACCTGAAAGAGGTGGCCCGCGGCGAGTTCTCCACCGAAGGGTGCCAACCGCACTGGGGTTTCGCCGGCTGCGTGACGCACCCGATCGCCAAGCCGGTCATCGCCGCCGTGAACGGCTTCGCGCTCGGCGGCGGCACCGAGATCGCCCTCTGGGCCGACCTGGTGGTGGCCTCGGAGACCGCGCGGTTCGGGCTTCCCGAGGTCAAGCGGGGCATCATCGCCGGCGCGGGCGGCGCGTTCCGCCTGGCCGCGCAGCTGCCGACCAAGGTGGCCATGGAGATCCTGCTGACCGGCGAGCCCGTGACCGCCGCCGACGCCCTGCGCCTCGGCCTGGTCAACCGGGTCGTCCCGCAGGAGCAGGTGGTGCCGGCCGCGCTCGCCCTGGCCGAGACGGTCGGCGCCAACGCGCCGCTCGCCGTGCAGGCCATCAAGCGCATCGCGCGCGGCATCTCCGAACAGGACGCCTGGGAGCGGACCGCCGCGGAGTCGGCCGCGTTGATGCGCTCGGCGGACGCCAAAGAGGGGCCGCGCGCCTTCGCCGAGAAGCGCGCCCCCGTGTGGGAGGGCCGATGAAGCGCGCGCCCGTCATCGCCGGTCTCGGCCTCACCGAACTGGGCAAGGTCTACGGCAGGACCGCTCCCGAGTTCGCCGCGCAGGCCGTACGGCTGGCCGCCGCCGACGCGGGCCTCGACCTCCACGAGGTGGACGGCCTGCTGACCAACACCGGCATCACCGCCGACGTCGGCCTCGGCCTCCAGCGCGACCTCGGGCTGCGCCACCTGCGGCTGCTGTCGGAGGTGCAGGCGTACGGCTCGTCGGCCGGCGCCATGGTCCAGTACGCCGCCATGGCCGTCATGTCGGGCATGGCCGACGTGGTGGCCTGCGTGTTCGCCGACGCCCCGCTCAAGGACAGAGCGTCGGGCGGCGGCGCCGCCTACGCCGCCGCGGGCCGGCATCCGACCGGCTGGCAGGGCCTGACCGCCGCCTCGGGCATCTACAGCGCCAACACCATGTACGCGCTGGCCGCCCGCAGGCACATGCGCGCCTACGGCACCACGAGCGAGCAGCTCGGCCACATCGCCGTCGCCCAGCGCGCGTGGGCCGCGAAGAACCCCCTGGCCCAGCTGCGCGACCCCATCACCGTCGAGGACCACCAGAGCTCCAGATGGATCGCCGAGCCGTTCCACCTCCTCGACTGCTGCCTGGTCAGCAACGGCGGCGTCGCGGTCCTCGTCACCTCCGCCGACCGGGCCGCCGGCCTCGCCCAGCCCGCCGTGCACATCCGAGGCTGGGGCCAGGCGCACCCCGGGTACGTCATGGGCAAGGACAGCGAGTTCGGCCTGGTCAGCGGCGCGACCCTGTCAGGCCCCACGGCGCTGAAGATGGCCGGGATCACCATCGCCGACATCGACGTCGCCGAACTGTACGACTGCTACACCTACACCGCGCTCATCTCTCTGGAGGACTACGGCTTCTGCGCCAAGGGCGAAGGCGGGCCCTTCGTCGCCTCCGGCGTGCTCGGACCGGAGGGGAGCCTGGCCGTGAACACCGGCGGCGGCCAGCTCTCCTCCTACTACATGTGGGGCATGACCCCGCTGTCCGAAGCCGTCATCCAGGCCCGAGGCCAGGGCGGCGACCGCCAGGCGCCCCGCAACGACATGATCCTCGTCAGCGGGAACGGCGGCATACTCGACCACCACTCCACCCTCGTCCTCAGCCCGCACGCGCGATAGGAGCCTGCCGATGCCCGTGGGAATCGTCCACCGCGACGCGGCCACCGCCGAGTTCTTCGACGGCGCCGCCCGCGGCGAACTGCTGATCCGGCGCTGCGGCGCCTGCGGCGGCCACTCCGCGCCGCAGGCGCGCACCTGCCCGCACTGCGCCTCGCCCGAGCTGTCCTGGACGGCCTCGGCCGGAACGGGCGTGGTGGTGAGCTGGTCCGTGGTGCACGGCAAGAGCGGGCCGCCGTTCGCGGTCGCGATCGTCGAACTGGACGAGGAACCGTGGATCCAGGCCCAGATCACCGGGGAGGTGTACGGGGGAATGCGGGTCCGCGTCGCCTTCGAGCACCCCGAAGGGGGCGAGGCCGTCCCGGTGTTCCACCCGGCCTGAGCCTGCGGGGGCCCGTGAACTCCGGGCCGATACCCTGGCCAGGTGGACATCCAGCAGCTTCGCTACTTCGTGGTCGTGGCAGAAGAGCTCCACTTCGGCCGCGCCGCCGAGCGGCTGCACGTGACGTCCTCCCCGCTCAGCCGGCGCATCCGCGAACTGGAGAAGGAGCTCGGCCACGACCTGTTCGACCGCGGCTACCACCAGGTCGAGCTGACCCCGTTCGGGCGGACGTTCCTCGACCCGGTCCGCGACGTCCTGACCCGCTTCGACGCGCTGCCCGAGCTGGCCGCCGGAGCCGCGCCACCGCCCGCGGTCGTCCGCGTGGGGGCCACTCCGCTCGCCTCCACCCAGGTCCTCGACCTGGTCCTGGAGACGTTCGCCGAGGTCAGCCCCGGGATCGAGCTGCCGGTGACGCTGGAGCCCTCCGCGGGGCTGCTCAGCCTCCTGTCGGCGCGCAAGCTGGACATCGCCGTCGTCCACCTGCCTGTGGACGCGGGCGAGCTCGGCAGCCTCGCGCTCGCCGAGTACCGCATGGCCGTCGCCATGCGCGCCGACGACCCGCTCGCCGGCCTCGACCGGGTCACCCTGGCCGACCTCGCCGACCGGCAGATGCTGCTCACCTCCCACAAGGTGCATCCGCTGGTGATGAACGGGGTCCGCGACCACCTGCGCGCGGGCGGCGTCACCCGCATGCGTGAGCTGCCGCACAACGACGCGGTCCAGGTCGCCGCGCACGTCACACACTCCAGAGCCCTGGCGCTGACCACGTTCAGCACCATTTCGGGCCGCATATTCGGCGAGCTGGGCCTGGTTCTGGTGCCGTTGCACGACCCGGGTCTGCACTTCCGGCTCGGCGTCGTCTGGCCCGTGAGCGCGGAAGCCCGCGGCGGCCCGCTGAGGAAGGTGCTCGACGCGCTGCGCGAACGACGCGGCGACGCTCCCATCGTTCTGTGACGATCCTCGATAATGGGCCTGTCCGGAGCCCGTCTTGGGCTCCCCGATGCGAGGACGTTCGATGACCTTCACGGTTCCCCCCACCCGGGGCGAGGCCGCCGCGCGGCAGTTGCGGGCCGAGATCGTCAGCGGGGTGCTGCGTCCCGGCGAGGTCATCAAGGACGCCGAGATCGCCTCCAGGCTCAACCTCAGCATCACCCCCGTTCGCGAGGCGATCGCCCAGCTCGTCACGGAAGGGCTGATCGAAGCGGTGCCCAACCGGGTGCGCAGGGTCGCCCCCGTCACCCGCGAGAGCGCGATCGAGGTGATCGACGTGATGGGCGTGCTCGGCGGCGCCGCGCTGGAACGGGCGCTGCCCGCGCTGACGCCCGACCTGCTGGCCCGGATGCGGGCCGAACTCGAGGCCATGAACGCGGCGCTGGCCGGCCACGACTCCGCAGCCGCCACGGCGACGGGCACGCGGTTCACCCTGATCATGGTGCACGCGGCCGGCAACGGCGAGCTTGAGGCGCTGTGGAACCTGGTGATCGCCAGGGCACAGCGCCTCATGATGCTCACCGCGGCCAGCGGGTTCTGGCCGCTGTGGCAGTCCGGTTACGGCGAGACCCTGGCCCTGCTGGAGGCCGGCGACACCGCCGGCGCGCTCCTGCGTTTCGGGCAGATCTTCGTCACCGTGAAAGAGCACCTGGCCAAGGGCACAGCCGACGGGGTGATCCTCGGGGGTCAGGGCGACAGCACGAACCCCGGGTAGCCGTCCGCCGTGATCTGGTCGCATCTGCTCCGGTAGGCGCCGACGCCGCCGACGTACGGCATGAACACCCTGGGCTTGCCCGGGATGTTGGCGCCCAGGTACCAGGAGTTGGCCCGCATGTAGAGCGTGCGGCCGGCGACCTCGTTGACGTGCTCCACCCACGCGTCCTCTGCCGCCGGGTCGGCGTCGATGGTGGCGACGCCGTCGGCCCGCAGCCGTTCCAGGCAGCCGGCGATCCAGTCCACGTGCTGCTCGATGGAGACGATCATGTTGCTGAGCACGGACGGGCTGCCCGGTCCCGTGATCGTGAACATGTTGGGGAAGCCCGCCGTCATCAGCCCCAGGTACGTCCGGGGTCCGGCCTCCCACTTGCGCCGCAGCGACAGGCCGCCCTTGCCGGTGATGTCGATGCCGAGCAGCGGGCCGGTCATGGCGTCGTAGCCGGTGGCGTACACGATCATGTCGGCGGTGTACTCGGCGTCGGCGGTGCGCACGCCGCTCGCGGTGATCTCCTCGATCGGCGCGGCGCGCACGTCGACCAGGGTCACGTTGGGACGGTTGTAGGTGGCGTAGTAGTCGGTGTCGATGCAGATCCGTTTGGTGCCGATGGGGTGGTCCTTGGGCGCGAGCAGTTCGGCGACCCTCGGGTCCGTGACGGTCTCGCGGATCTTCGCGCGGACGAACTCCGCGGTGAGCTCGTTGGCGTCGGGGTTGATCGCGATGTCGCCGTAGGCGCCGAGGAAGGAGGCGCCGCCCTTGGCCCAGCGGGTCTCGAACTCCCGCCGGCGGTCTTCTTCCGTCACCTCCAGCGCCGATGTCTCATTAAACGTCGACATAACGCCATTGACGGAGGTTCGCATGGTTGTCCGGATTTCGGGATAGTTCGCCTTCACCCACTGCGCGTACTCCGGCTCCATGGGCCTGTTCCAGGCGGGCAGGCTGTAGTTCGCGGTGCGCTGGAACACCGTCACGTGCTCCGCCTGCGCGGCGATCACCGGGATGGCCTGGATGCCGGACGAACCGGTGCCGATGACGGCCACCCGCTGCCCCGCGAAGTCCACCCCCTCGTGCGGCCACCGCCCGGTGTGGTAGCTCGGCCCCCGGAAGGCGCCGACGCCGGGGAAGTCGGGTATCCGGGCCGCCGACAGGCAGCCCACCGCGGTGATGAGGTACCTCGCTTCGTGCTCGCCGCGGTCGGTCCGCACCCGCCACAGGTTCGCGGTCTCGTCGTAGCCGGCGCCGGTCACGCGGGTCTCGAACTGGATGTCCCGGCGCAGGTCGAAGCGGTCGGCGACGTGGTTGGCGTAGCGCAGGATCTCCGGCTGGGACGGGTAGCGCTGGGTCCACTCCCACTCCTGCTGGAGCTCCTCGTCGAAGGAGTAGGAGTACTCCATGCTCTCGACGTCGCAGCGGGCGCCCGGGTAGCGGTTCCAGTACCACGTGCCGCCGACGCCGTCGCCGGTCTCGAAGACACGCACGCTCAGGCCCAGCCCGCGCAGTTTGTGCAGCATGTACATGCCGGCGAACCCGGCGCCGACGACGACGGCGTCGTATCTCATCGCAGGCTCCCGTCGATCGCCTCGACGACCATGGACAGCCCCGCGGCGCTGCCGGGCAGCACGTTCACCATCGTGAAGAAGCCGTGCATCTGACCCTCGAACCGCTTGAACTCCACCGGCACACCGGCCTGCCGCAACCGTCGCGCGTAGGCCTCGCCCTCGTCCCGCAGCACGTCGTGCTCGGCGGTCAGCACGACGGCCGGAGGCAGCCCCGCCAGGTCGCCGGCCCGCAGCGGAGAGGCGTCCGGATTCGCCCGCGCGGCCCGGTCGGGCGCATAGTGGTCCCAGAACCAGACCATGCTGTCGCGGCTCAACATGAGCTGGTTGGCCGGGTCGGTATAGGAGGCGTTGTCCAGATCGCAGTCGGTCACCGGATAGACGAGAACCTGCAGCGCGATGGCAGGTCCTCCTTCGTCGCGGCTGCGCTGGGACACGATCGCCGACAGATTGCCGCCCGCGCTGTCCCCCGCCACGATGATCGGCAGTTCCCGCTGCCGCTCCGCCGCCCAGCACAGCGCGTCATAGGCGTCGCGCGCCGCCACGGGATACCGGTGCTCAGGGGCGAGCCGATAATCGACGAGGACGACCGTGCACCCCGTCCGCTGCGCCAGCGTCCTGCCCAACGTGTCGAACTCGTCGATCGCCCCGATGACCCAGCCGCCCCCGTGGTAGTACACGATCGTCGCCCGCGGTTCCTGGACCGGGACCAGCACCCGCGCCCCGAACGCCCCTCCGTCGGCCGCCCGGATCACGACGTCTTCCACACGGGCCATCTCCGGGCCCGCACCGTACAGTTCTCGCAGCGCGCCGCCCATGGCGCGCGCTTCGTCGGGTGTCATCTCGTGCAGGGCCTTGCCGCCTGCTTCGCTCATCTGCTTGAGAAACTGGGCCGTCGCGTCGTCAAGGGACATGAAAGGTCACCTCACCGGGGGCCAGGGAGTGATCTGCATCACCCGGAATGTAACCTCAATGTAAAATGCAGGATGCATCCAGTCAACGAACCGTTCTCCCCCGAACGGCGTCCCCGATCAGGGCGACCGTAAGAGGTGAGCGCGGATGGTTTCGACGTCGACTCCTCCCTCCTCCGTCTGATCGGTGCCGAGCGACACCAGCACGGCCAGCGCCTCCGACCAGTGGCGTCGGGCGTCGTCGTGGTGGCCGAGCGCGGCGTGGGCGTGGGCGAGGCCGTCGTGGGCGCGGGCCTGGTCGCTCGGCTGGCCGAGGTCGGTGGCGACGGCGAGCGCCTGGCGGTGGTCGTCGAGCGCCTCGCCGGCGTCCCCGAGGTCGAACCGCAGGCGGCCCATGCGGTGGAGGGCCTCGAACTGCCAGTTGCGGTTGCCGATCTCTCGTGCGAGGTCGAGGGCCTGCCGGTAGCAGTCGTGGGCCTGCTCGTAGCGTCGCTGGATGCGGTACAGGTGGCCGAGGCCGATGAGGCTGTCGAGTTCGCTGACGCGGTGGCCCGCGCCGTAGGCCAGGGCCAGGGCCTGGGTGAAGCAGCCGGCGGCCCGCTCGTACTCGCCGCGCTCGACGTGGACGTGGCCGAGCCCGAGCAGCGCGACCGACTCGCTGGTGCGATGGCCGATCGAGCGGGCCAGGTCGAGGGCCAGCGCCAGGTTGGCGGCGCCCTGCTCATGGTCACCCATGATCCTGTGCAGATTGCCCGAACCGATCAACGCGTCCAGTTCGCCGGTGCTGTGGCCGATCGTCCGGGCGATGGCCAGGGCCCGCGCCTGGTGGCCGAGGGCCTGCGCGTACTGGCCGCTGTGGCCGCCGAGCATGCCCAGGCAGTTGCGTGCCTGGAGCTCGCCGGGGCGGTGGCCTGTGGCACGGGCGATGTCCAGGGCGCGGGTGATGTACTCGGTGCCTGCTTCGTACCTGCCCTGCAGGCGACGGATCTCGCCGAGCCCGATGAGCGCTTCCATCTCGGCCGTGCGGTCCGCGGCGGCGGTGGCCGTGGCCAGCGCCCGCTTGTGCAGGGTCTCGGCGTCGGTGTAGCGCCCCCGGGTGCGCAGGCACCGGTGCAGGGTGGCCGACAGGTGCCGGACGTGGTGGGGAAAGCCGCCTTCCGCGGCGTGCCGGGCGAGGGCGAGCAGGTTCGCCAGCTCCGCGTCGAGCCACGCGTCGGGGTCGGCCACATCGGGCACGCTGGCTGACGGCAGGCGTGGCCGCATGTCGGCCTGGTACGGATAGAGGCGGTCCATCACCGCCGAGGCCGTCTGGCTGTAGTGGTCGAGGAGCCGGTTCAGCGCGGCGCGCCGGTCGGCGTCGGGCTCCACCGAGGCGGCGTGGGCCCGGATCAGGTCGTGGAAGCGGTAGCGACCGGGAACGGGCTCCTGCAGCAGGTGCACCTCAAGCAGCTGGTCGAGCAGCCGATCCGTCCGCGCGACCGAGCGGGCGAACAGGGCCGCGGCGGCGTCGGGCGCGATGTCCGTGCCGGGGTGCGAACCCAGCAGCCGGTAGGCGCGTCGTACCTCCTCCTCGAGCTCCCGGTAGGACAGGTCAAGCGCGGCGGTGATGCTGTGCTGCCCGGCATGCGCGTCGGTCAGGTGCTCAGGAAGCCGTTCGAGCAGGTGGGGCACGCTCCAGGCCGGATGAGTCCTCAGCCGGGCCGCGGCCAGCCGGATGGCCAGCGGCAGCAGCCCGCACCGCCGCACCACCTCGGCCAGCGTCTCTTCCGGGACGCCTTCGACGCGGTCCTCTCCCGCGGTGGCGGTGAACAGGGCGATCGCGTCGGGGAGCGGCAGGACGTCCACGGACACGGTACGGGCTTCGTCCAGGCCGACGAGCCGCCGACGGCTGGTGACCAGCGCCATGGAGCCGCCACCGCCGGGCAGCAGCGGGCGCACCTGCGCCTCGTCGGCGGCGTTGTCCAGCACGATCAGCATCTTCCTGCCGGCCAGCACGCTGCGATACAGCGCGGCCCGGTCGTCGGGATGCCGGGGGATGGACTCGCCGGGAACGCCCAGCACGTCCAGGACGCGGGCGAGCGTGTCGCCAGGCCCCGTGGGAGCCACGCCCTGGGTGTAGCCGTGCAGGTCGACGAAGAGAGCGCCGTCGGGGAAGCGGGGCGCGAGCTGGTGGGCGGCATGAACGGCCAGGGCGGTCTTGCCGACCCCGGCCATGCCGTCGATGGCGGCGATCACAACCGTGCCGGAGTCGTCGAGAACGGCCAGTTCCCGCGTGCGGCCGACGAAGGCCGCCACGTCGGCGGGCAGCTGCCGCGGTATCGTCCGCGACGGGCGAGCGCTCTGCGACGTGCCGCCCGCCGTCAGCAGCGCCTGTTCGTCGGGGCTCAACCCCAGGGCCTCGACCAGCAGTTTGAGCGAGGTGCTGCGTGGTCGTCGCAGCTCTCCTGCCTCCAACCGGCGGATCGTGCGCACGTTGAGCCCGGACCGCTCCGCGAGCTGCTCCTGGGTCAGCAACGCCCGCTCGCGCCAGGCCCGCACCAACGCGCCCAACGCGTGTTCTCTCACAGGAGGGCCGGTCTCCGCCGATGGCATGAACGCATCTCCCGCGATTCTGGAGAGGGGGCGCAGTAGCAGCAGACTAACGTTCGCCACTGACAATCAGCCAGGCTCGGACGAAGGGACCCCTCCGGGCGAGACCTCCACCGAATGATTACAGAAGGTTGCTCTTCGGCTGCCCAAAGTTACTATTGCGGAGGGCGACAGCCCCCTTCCCCCGAGGAGTGCCGCATGGAACGAACGGTTCTGGCCGCAGTCACCGAACGTCCCGACGCCGATTCGGCGCTCGCCGAGCAGATCCGCCGCGTGTGCGCGGCGATGGACGAGCTCGGGCTCCAGGTGCGCTGGACCCACCGGGCCGAGGACGCCCTGGCGGTGGTCGGGTCGGACGCCTCACTGGCGGCGGTGCTGGCGGCGTGGGACGCGCCGGGCGCGGAAGAGCTGCTGGGCGCGCTGGCCAGGCGGTTTCGCGGCCTGCCCGTCTTCCTGATGACACAGGACCAGGAACTCCCGCTCTGGGTGTACGAGGTGATCCAGGGCTACGTCTTCCCGCTGGAGGACACCCCGCAGTTCATCGCCGGGCGCATCGCCCACGCGGCCGACCAGTACGCCGAGAAGATCCTTCCGCCGTTCTTCGGGGCGCTGCGGCGCCTTGAAGACCACCATCGCTACTCCTGGCACACCCCGGCGCACGCCGGGGGCGTGGCGTTCCTGAAGTCGCCGGTGGGACGGGCGTTCTTCGACTTCTTCGGTGAGCGCCTGCTGCGTACAGATCTGTCCATCTCCGTCACCGAGCTGGGGTCGCCGCTCGACCACACAGGACCGATCGGAGAGGCCGAGCGCAACGCCGCCCGCGTCTTCGGCGCCGACCGCACGTTCTTCGTGGTCAACGGCAACTCCACCGCCAACCGCATCGTCGGCCACCATGCGATCGCCCGCGACGACACCGTCCTGGTCGACCGCAACTGCCACAAGTCGGTCCAGCACGCGCTGGCCATCAGCGGCGCCCGCCCGGTCTACCTCGTTCCCGAGAGGAACGGGCTCGGGCTCGCGGGCCCGATCCCGCCCGCCGCGCTGGAGCCGCACGCCGTCCGTGAACGCCTGGCCGATCACCCTCTCGCCGCGGAGAATCCGTCGTACGCGGTGATCACGAATTCCACCTACGACGGGGTGTGCTACGACGCGGTACGGGTCGGCGCGTTGCTGGGCGCCAGCGTGCCGAGGCTGCACTTCGACGAGGCATGGTTCGCCTACGCCCGGTTCAACCCGCTCTACGCCGGCCGGTACGGCATGGCGATCGACGAGCGCACGCTGCCCGGCCCCGGCCGCCCCACCGTGTTCGCCACCCAGTCGACGCACAAACTGCTGGCCGCGCTGTCGCAGGCCGCGATGCTGCACGTCCGCCCCGCGGAGCGGGCGCCTGTCGACTACGACGCGTTCAACGAGACCTACCTCATGCACGCCTCCACCTCGCCGCTCTACCCGATGATCGCCTCGCTGGACGTCGCGGCGGCGATGATGGACGGCCCGTCGGGGCCGTTCCTCACCGGGGAGGCGATCGTCGAGGCGGTCCGGTTCCGGCAGGCCATGGTGCGCCTGCACGCCCGCATCCGCGAGGACGGCACACGGCCCGACTGGTTCTTCGGCGTCTGGCAGCCCCCTGCGGTCACCGACCCGCGCACCGGCCGGAGCGTCTCCTTCGCCGACGCCGACCCGGCGCTGCTGTGCTCGCAGCCCCGGTGCTGGACTCTGGAGCCGGGGGCTGCCTGGCACGGCTTCGACGGGATGTCCACGGGGTACTGCCTGCTCGACCCGGTCAAGGTGACGATCACCTGCCCGGGCGCCGACGCGGCCACGGGCACGCTCGACCAGGGCATCCCGGCCCGCATCGTGGCCGCCTACCTGGAACGGCGCGGCATCGTGGTGGAGAAGACCGGCGACCACACGTTGCTGGTGCTCTTCTCCATGGGCATCACCAAGGGCAAGTGGGGGACGCTGATCGACGCGCTCACCGACTTCAAGAACGCCTACGACGCCGAACTGTCCCTGGCCGAGGTGCTGCCGGGCTTCGGGCCGCCCGAGGTCTCGCTGCGGACGTTCTGCACGCTGGTCCACGGGAAACTGCGTGACTCCGAGGTCGGCAAGCTCCTCGACCAGGTCTTCACCACCCTGCCCGAGCCGGTCACGACTCCCGCCGACTGCTACCAGGCCATGATCAGGGCCCGCACCGAGCGCGTCCCGCTGGCCGGCCTGCCGGGCCGCATCGCCGCGGCCACGGTCGTGGTCACCCCGCCCGGCATCCCCATGCTGATGCCCGGCGAGGCGACCGGCCCGGCCGACGGCCCACTGATGACCTACCTGCGGGCTCTGGAGGACTTCGACCGGACCTTCCCCGACCTGGCCACCGACATCCACGGCGCCCACCGCGACGGCGACGGCCGCTACCGGGTGGAAGTCGTCAAAGGCTGGAGCTGACGCCGTCGAGGTAGGGCTGGCTGTACCCGAACGCTCCAGTGCGCGGGACCCGCAACGGGGTGACCGAGGACGGCCGGGCCGCCACGGTCGCGGTCACGGCGCTCCCCGGCACCGGGGAGGCCATGCAGCATGTGATCGACGCGATGGACACCGCCCTGTGCCGGTGACCGCCTCAGGCACCTGACGAAAGTAAGGGGGCGAAGGGGGCTTTCGGAAGTATCGCCCCCCATCACCCCGTTCCTACGCTCCTGCCCATGACCAGAACCCGTCGTCGACTCGCGACCGCCTTCCTCACCCTGACACTGCCGCTCCTGTCCGCGACCGCCCTCACGACACCGTCCCCGGCCGCAGCGGCCTCGGACCAGGAAGGCCGGCCGCTGTCGATCCCGGCCCCCACCGGCCGCTACGCGGTCGGCCGCGACACCCTGCATCTTGTTGACAAGAAGCGCCCCGACCCGTGGGTCCCCACGGCGAACGGCCGGGAGTTGATGGTCTCGATGTACTACCCCGCGACACCTGGCGGCGGCAGCGCAGCCCAGTACATGACCACCGACGAGGCGACCCTGCTCCTCAAAGGGCTGAAACTCGACACCGCGGTCAAGCCCGGCCGGCTCACCGCCGTCCGCGTGAACGCCCGCGTCGGCGCCCGCCCCGTCGGCGGCAAGCACCCCCTGGTGGTGCTCTCGCCGGGCTTCACCCTCAACCGCGCCACACTCACGACGCTCGCCGAAGAGTTGGCGTCGAAGGGCTACGTCGTTGCGCTCGTCGATCACGCCTACGAGTCGTACGGCACCACCTTCCCCGGCGGCCGCACCCTGACCTGCACGGCCTGCGACACGATCGAGAGCGCCCCGTCCGACGCGGAGGAGAAGGCACTGCTGGCCAAGGCCGCCGACGGCCGGGGAGACGACCTCTCCTTCGTGATTGACGAACTGACCCGACGCTGGAAGATGATCGACCAGAAGCGTATCGGCGCCGCCGGCCACTCCCTGGGCGGCAACGCCGCCGCCGACGTCATGGCCGCCGACCGTCGCGTCCGCGCCGGCGTCAACATGGACGGCACGTTCTTCGCCCCGGTTCCGGAGTCCGGCCTGGGCGGGCGCCCCTTCCTCATGCTCGGCACCAAGGACGGCCACTCGCCCGGCTCCACCGACACGACCTGGGGCCTGGCCTGGCAGCGCCTGGACGGCTGGAAGCGCTGGCTGACCGTCGCAGGCTCGGGTCACTTCACCTTCATCGACATGCCGATCCTGGGCGGACAAGCCGGAATCACCGACCCCTCGGCCCCGCTGCCGGGCAAACGGTCGGGCGAGATCACCACGGCGTACGTGGGCGCCTTCTTCGACCGGCATCTTCGCGGCGAGAACCGGCCGCTCCTGGACGGCCCCACCCCCGCCAACCCCGAGGTCACCTTCAACCAGCCGTGAAGCTAGAGGAGGCGCGCGACCTCGGTGGCGGCGCTGAGGACGAGCGGCGCGATCGCGCTCTCGTCCCGCACCCCGATGGTCACCACGCCCACGCTGGCGCCGGCCGGACGCCCCGCCGTGATGATCGGGGCGGCGATGCCCCAGGCCCCCGGCTGCAGCTCACCCGAGGTGACCGAGTAGCCGATGGCGCGGGCCTGGGGGATCTCCGGCCGTTCTCCAGGGAGTGGCGGGCGGCCGGCCAGGATGGCGATCCCGGAGGCGCCGCGGTCCGCGGGATGCCGGGTGCCGGCGCGGTAGCTGACGTGGATCTGCGAGACGCGCGGCTCGGACACGGTGAGCACGACCGCCTGGCTCTCGTCGATGTCGAGCACCGTGATGAACGCGGTGGCGTTGCAGGCGTCGGCCAGGAGCTGGAGCGCCGCGGCGGCCGCGGTGCGGAGCCTGTGCTGGACGGCGGCGTTGAGCTCCACGATGCCGAGGCCGAGGGTGAAGCGGGTGCCGATCCGGGCGGCCAGCCGGTGCCTGCAGAGCGCGACCAGATGGCGGGAGACGGCGTTGCGATGGATTCCGGCCAACTGGGCGAGCTCGGTGATCGTCAACCCGTCCGGATGGTCCTTGAGGATCTCCAGGAGGCGCAGGCCGGTGTCGATCGTCTTCGAGCCCGCCGAGGAGGGCTGGTCGGGGGTCATTCGGTGCCCAGGCGGCGTACGGGGGTGTAGCGCAGGGGCAGGTGTTTGACGCCGCCGATGAAGTTCGACACCAGCCGGACGGGCGGCCCCGCGAGCCGGACGTCCGGCAGCCGCCAGAGCAGCTCCCGGTAGAACGCGTGGAGCTGCAGCCGGGCGAAACGGGAGCCGAGGCACACGTGCGGCCCGTCCCCGAACGAGACGTGGTCGTTGGGGCGGCGCGCGATGTCGAAACGCATCGGGTCGGGGAAGCGCCGCTCGTCGAAGTTGGCCGCACCGTGGAAGACGACGACCTTGTCGCCCGCGGCGATGCGCCGCTCGGCCAGGACGGTGTCGCGGACGGCGGTGCGGCGGAAGCTGAGGACGGGGGGATGCCAGCGCAACATCTCGTCGATGGCCGAGTCGAGCAGCTCGGGCCGGTCGAGCAGCCGGCGATGCTGGTCGGGGTGGTCGAGCAGGGCGACCATCCCGCCGGGCAGGGCCGAACGCACGGTGTCGTTGCCCGCGATGACCAGGAGGAAGAAGAACATCGACAGTTCGGGGTCGGTCAGGCGCTGCCCGTCGACCTCGGCCGTGGCGAGGGCGGTCATGAGGTCGTCCGCCGGGTTGCGGCGTTTGTCGGCGGCCAGCGAGTGGGCGTACTCGAACATGTCGGTGAGCATGGCCGGGGATCGCGGGTTGACCGGCTTGCCGTCCGGGCCGAGGACGAGGTTGGCGTGGTCGGGATCCTGGTAGCCGATCACGCGGTTGGTCCACTCCAGGATCTGGCCGCGGTCGGTGGACGGGATGCCGAGGAGATCCGCGAGGTTGTGGATCGGGTAGTCGTCGGTCACGTCCACCGGCAGGTCGCACTCTCCTCGTTCGGCGATCTCGTCGACGAGCAGCCGCGCCCGTGCCGCGATGCCGGCGCTGAAGCGTTCGATGCGCCTGGTGGTGAACACGCCGGAGACGATCCGCCGGAGCCTGCCGTGGTCCGGCGGATCGAGGTTGAGCATCATCCGCCGGATGAACGACAGGTCGGCGGGGTCGGGGTCGCGGATCTGGGTGGCGCCGAGCCATGAGCTGTACTCGGAGGGCGTGCGAAGGACGCGGACGACGTCCGCGTGGCGGGTCACCGCCCAGAACCCGGGCCCCGCGGGCCAGTCGCCGACCTTGTGCTCCTCCTGCCAGTGCACGGGGTCGCGGTCACGCAGCCTGCGGTACGTCTCGTGCGGGATGCCCTGTGCGTAGACACGCGGGTCGAACACGTTGGCCGTCGTACTCATGTCGGTCACCGGGCGCCCCCCTTCAAGAGATCGATCAGGCGGCCAGGAAACGTTCGACGGCGGAGACCAGGGCCAGTGGCGTCTCGTCCATCGCGTAGTGGCCGGCGTCGGCGAATGTCAGCAGTTCGGCGTTCTGGTACCACTGCAGCCACGTGGCCCGCATGACGTCGGCGGAGAGCGCGGGGTCGTGCGCGCCGGCGATGAGGAGCACCGGCGTGGTCGTGCCGGCGACCTCGGTGTGGAAGTCGGTGCGGGCCCAGGCGTCCAGGTAGGCGCGGAAGGCGGTCTCGGTGGACCTGAGCAGCGAGGCGTCCACCATCTCGTCGAGCCAGGCGCCGGGAAGCCGGTTGCCGGTGGTGAGATCGATGATCGCGCGCCGGTTGCCGGGTTCCTGGGCGGCGCCGGCGAACAGCGCCCAGCTGTCGTCGTCGAACGGCACGCCGGAAGCCGGGACCGGGGAGATCCCGACGAGCTTGCGGACCCGGCCGGGGGCGTCCAGCATCACCCGCTGCATCGCCGTTCCACCCATCGAGTGACCGACCAGGGAGAAGGTCTCCCAGCCGAGCTTGTCGGCGAGCGCGATCACGTCCGCGGAGATCTCGGCGAGGGTGTAGTCGCCGGTGAGGTCGAGGGCCTGGCCGTAGCCTCGGTAGTCGGGCAGGGCGTAGGTGAAGGCGCCGCCGTCCAGGTAGGGCTTGATCTTCCTGAAGGAGTCGCGGTCTCCGAACCAGCCGTGCAGCACGATCACGCCGTGCGGCCCGGAGCCGATGACGTCGTGGGGAAGGGCAACGGGGGACATGGCAGATTCTCCTTAGTGTTCGTGGCCCCGGACACGGACGCCGTGTGAGGCGGCGTCTCGCTCCCGTACCGGGTGCCGCTGCGGCATTCCAGGCTGAACCAGACGTACTTGCCGTTATCGTGCTTGACCGCGCCCCACCGGTCGGCCTGCGCCTCCACCAGGAACAGCCCGCGCCCGCTTTCGGCGAGGAAGTCGGGAGTTCGCGGCGCGGGGAGGGTCGGATCGTGGTCGCACACCGCCAGCCAGATCGTGGCGCCCCCCACACGTACGTTGATCCTAATGGCGGAGGACCCGCGAGAGGGTGGAGCCGCGTGCTGGACCGCGTTCGTGACCAGCTCGGACGTCAGCTCGGCGATCGTCGCGTCCTGGGCGGGAGAGAGGGGCAGGTCCCAGGAGGCGAGCATCGCCGACACCCAGCGGCGGGCGACGGATGACGCCAGCGGCGAACAGGGCAGATCGCACCAGCGGGAGAGCAGCCGGCTCGTGAGGTCGGTGACGACATTCACGGCGAGCTCGCTGGGATCGGCGGTAAATGGCAGGTCAGCGCGCCTGTGAGGCATTGCGTTATGTCCCTGTCGTCGAAGGCTTCCGGTCCTGCGCCGCCCTCCGAGGGGCGTTTTGAAACGGCTGGGTCGAGTCCGAGGTCGGGTTTCAGGCGATGAATCGCGAACACGGTGCGGACTTCTCCCCAGATGCCCAAATATTGGGCGCGATGGTCAAAAAATGGGCGTGCAGCGAGGAAAAGCATCAGCCGGAAATAAGGGTCTTGTCAACGCGTATGACAAAAAAGTGGATCAAGTTGTGGTGCCAGGCCGCATCTCCTGCCAGCCGTCGCCCCGGGGTAGGGCCAGCCGTACCCGGAATACGCCGGTGCGCGGGATCGATCAAGGACGCCGTCCGCAGGCACGCTTGGTGACCGTCCGAAACGGATCCCCCTCACCAACAGGAGTGTTTCCCTATGTCGCCTACCTTCTCCCGGCGCGTGCGAGCCCTGGCCGCCGCGGCCCTGACCGCCGGGTTGCTCGTCGCGGGGACGCCCGCCGTCGCGGCCGCGGGCGACGGCGCCCACAGGCCGGATGCCGTGCAGAAGGAACTGGACGGGCTGGTGGCCAAGGACGGGTTCCCGGCGGCGCTGGCCGCTGTGCGGGACGCCAAGGGCCGGACGCGGCACTACACCGCCGGGGTCGGCGACCTGAAGACGAAGGCGAAGGTCCCGGTCGACGGGCGGGTACGGGTCGCGAGCAACACCAAGATGTTCACCGCAGTGGTGGTGCTGCAGCTCGTCGGTGAGGGCAAGGTCGGGCTGGACGAGCCGATCGAGACGTACCTGCCGAGGGTGGTGCGGGGCAAGGGCATCGACGGCCGCGAGATCACGGTACGGCAGCTCCTCCAGCACACCAGCGGCCTGCCGAACTACGGCCGGTGGCTGCCGAGCATCTTCGAAACCCGCGACGTCCACCGCTCGCCCCAGGACCTGCTGGACATAGCCTTCGCGCACGAGGCGTCGTTCGCGCCGGGCACGAGCTGGGAGTACAGCAACACCAACTACGTGCTGGCCGGCCTGCTCGTCGAGAAGGTCACGGGCCGCCCGCTGAGCGACGAGCTCAACGACCGGATCATCAAGCCGATCGGGCTGCGCCACACCTACTCGCCGGCGAAGGGGGAGACGACGATCCGCGGCCGTCACCCGCGCGCGTACGGCTCGGTGAAGCCGGGCGGCCCGCTGGTGGACATCACCGACCAGGACCCGTCGCGGGCGTGGGGTGGCGGGCACCTCATCGCCACCCCGAGCGACCTCAACCGGTTCACCGGCGCGCTGATGGGCGGCAGACTGCTCAAGCCGGAGCAGTTGGCGCAGATGAAGCGGACGGTGCGGCCCGCCGGCGCGCCGGCCGGCTGGGAGTACGGGCTGGGCCTGATGAAGATGCCGCTGAGCTGCGGCGGCGTCGCCTGGGGGCACACCGGAGACATCGTCGGTCACGAGACCCGCAACGGGGTGACGGAGGACGGCAGGGCCGCCACCGTCGCGGTCACGGCGCAGTCGGCCACCGACGCCGCGACGCAGCACGTGAACGACGCGATGGACACCGCCCTGTGCCGGTGACCGTCACTCGGGGTGGGTCAGCCGGACGTATCCGTACGGGTTGAAGAACAGGTCGTCCTCGTCGTAGCCCTCGCACGCGCCGGTGCGCAGCAGCCGGCGAGGCGCGTCCTCGGTGATCCTGAAGCCGTCACCGTCCTCGACCTCCGGCCCGCGCGGGTCGGTCAGCAGGTAGATCGCCAGCACGTCCAGGTGCTCGACCAGCTCAAGCAGTTCGTCCCCCGCCGGGGGCTCCGCGCCGACCTCGATCTCCACCTCGGGCGCGCCGAGCAGGTGCATGCCGCAACTGGTGAGCACCTCGCCGTCGTAGATCGGCCGCGTCACCCAGGCGGAGGCGAGCGCGTCGGCCAGGTCCTCGCGCTTGGCGTCGGCGGCGCGGTCGGCCAGCGCGAGCCAGCGCTCCCGGCCGTGCGCGATCCCGCTGCTCTCGTTCTTCACCGCCGCGGCGCCCGAGCGCAACAGGGTGGCCGTCGCGGCCAGCAGCCGCCGCGAGGTGCTGGCCGCCAGCTCCCGCATCATCGGCGCGCCCAGCAGGTAGCCGACGGTGTCGTGGGACTCCACCGCGGCCCGGTCCGCCTCGTCGAACGAGGCCCGCGCCATGGTGGCCTCGAACGCCTCGGTCATCCTCGGGTCGGGCTCGGCCGAGGAGTTCTCGTGGTCGAGGGCGAAACCGAAGTCGGCAGCGATCCGCTCCATCTCGGAGAGATCCAGCCCGGAGCCGAGCACACACAGCACATGACGAGGGAACACTTCGCTCATCGCCGCACACTATCGATCAAGACCGACGTCCCGCGTCGATTCCGGGCCGGACCGCGTGGTCCGGCATCTTTGACCGGCCAGATTGCCGGAAACCCACATTGTCCTGACCCGCCCGGATCCATACCGTCGGCACCAGCACGGCTGGACGAGCGACGGAAGGACCCACCACCCATGACGAGGGCGCGCCGCGGCGACGGACCGGTCATCGACATCCACTGCCACCGGGAATGCGGCCCGGCCGCCGACCTGATGAAGGACGCCGCGACGGCCGCGGGCAAGGTGGCGCTCGGCCACGGCAACGCCACCACGCGGGCCGTGAACGAGCGCCAGCTCGCCGCCATCCGGCCGAAGATGGACCTGCTCGACGTCCGGATCGCCGACATGGACCGGATGGGCGTGGACGTCCAAGCCGTCGCGGTCGCGGTATACCAGTACTCCTACTGGGCCGAGGCGGAGCTCGGTGCGAAGGTCGCCAGGCTCGTCAACGAGGAGCTGGTCGAGGCCACGGCCAAGCACACGGGGCGGTTCCTGCCGCTGGGCACGGTCCCGCTGCAGGACACCGAGGCCGCCGTGGCGGAGCTGCGCTACCTGGCCACCGAGCTGGGCATGCGCGGCATCGAGATCGGCACGCACGTCGAGGGCGAGGAGATCTCGGCCGCCCGGCTGGAGCCGTTCTGGGCCGAGGCCGAGCGCCTGGGCAGCGTCGTGGTGATCCACACCCAGGGCAGCACGCACCCGCAGCGCCTGCAGGACCACAACTTCGTCAACATCATCGGGCACGCCTTCGAGGCGACCCTGGCCACCGCCCACCTGATCTTCGACGGCGTGATGGAGCGTCATCCCGGCCTGAAGATCGTGGTGGTGCACGGCGGCGGCTACCTGCCCGCCTACGCCGGGCGCATCGACCACGGCTGGCGGGCCCGCGCGGACGTCGCCGAGGGCGTCCCCGCCCTGCCCACCGACTACCTGCGCAGGTTCTATTTCGACACGATGGTGTTCGCGCCGGACCAGCTCGCGTACCTGGTCGAGCGTTACGGTGCCGAGCACGTCCTGCTCGGCACCGACTACCCCTACGACATGGGCGACGACGACCCGCTCACGCTGATCGGCGCGACGCCCGGCCTCGACCAGCGGCAGATCGACCTGATCGCCGGCGGCAACGCCGCCCGGCTTCTCGGGCTCGCCTGAGCACCCCGGGCGAGCCGCTCGACCAGACCAGAAAGAGAGAACCCGCATGCAGGAGAACGGGATCGGCCTGGCCGTCGTCGGATGCGGCACGGTCGGCCGGATTCGCGCCGTCCTGGCCCGCGAGTACCCGGGCGTCGCCTGGCTCGGCCTGTGCGACATCGACCCCACGACGCTGAAGGAGCTGGCCGAGGACACGCGCGCCGACTTCGTCACCGCCGACGCGGCCGAGTTGCTGCGCAGGCCCGAGGTCAGCGCGGTGATCGTGGCCACCGACGAGAGCCGGCACGTCGCCCCGATCATGGAGGCGGCCGGGCACGGGCACCCGCTGTTCATCGAGAAGCCGCTGGCCACCGACCCGGTCGAGTCGGCCATGGTGCTGGCCGAGATCGAGCGCAACGGCGTGGACGCGGTGGTCGGCTACACCCAGCGCTTCCGCCGCCGTTTCCTGGCCGTCAAGCAGCGGCTGCGGGACGGGCAGATCGGCCGGGTCACCTCGGTGGTCACCCGCGCCTTCATGAACCGCATGGTCCCCGACGCCACGCTGCGCAAGGTCTCCGACACCACCAACCTCACGCCGATGGTGGTCTCGGGCACGCACAGCCTCGACATGAGCATGTGGCTGCTGGAGGGCAGGACCCCGGTCGAGGTGTATGCCAGGTCCACCGACGTCGTGCTCGGGCCCTCGGGCACGAAGGACGGCACGTTCGGCATCTTCACGATGGACGACGGCACCCTGTTCAGCATGAACATCAACTGGGCCCTGCCGGCGATCTGGCCGGGCTCGGTGTACGGGCTGGAGATCGGGATCGTCGGCTCGACCGGCGTGATCGACATCGAGGACACCCATCGTGACGTGATCGTCGCCTCCGAGCAGGGCCAGCCCGCCGGCTACCGCAGCCGGGGCTTCGAGGCCCCGGCCACCCGGCACGTCGACTTCGTGGGCAGCTACCCGCCGGGCGACCTGTCGGACGGGCTGCTGTGGGGACCGATGCGGGAGGAGACCATGTCCTGGTTCGCCCGGCTGACGAAGGGGGTGGCCACGCCGCACGCGACCGCGCGGGAGGCCCACGCCAACCTGCTCAACACGATGGCCATGGACCTGTCGGCGAGCCGGGGCAAGCCCGTCCCGCTGCCGATCAGCCCCGAGGAACTGCGCGCCGGCCTGAGAGAGGAAGCATGATGAAGGGACTTGTCGTCGGTGTGATCGGCACCGGCTGGTGCGGCGGGATCAGGGCCGTGGCCGCGGCGCGCAGCGCGCTGGTGGACGAGCTGCACCTGGCCGAGATCGACACCGACCGGCTGGCCGAGGTGGCCGGGCTGACCGGCGCGGACGTGGCGACCACCGACTGGGAGGAACTGGTCGCCGACGACCGGGTCGGCGCGATCATGGTGTCGGCCACGCCGGAGACGCTGCACCACCCGATGGCCAAGGCGGCGCTGGAGGCGGGCAAGCACGTCCTGCTGGAGAAGCCGATGGCGCTGACGCTGGAGGAGGCCGACGAGCTGATCGCGCTGGCCGAGGCGCGGAACCTGAAGTTCACGATCGGCTACTCGCAGCGCTTCAACGCCAAGCAGTCCCTGATCAAGCGGGCGATCGACGACGGCACCCTCGGCACGGTCACCAGCATCCTGATCAGCCGGCACATCACCAGGTCGCTCGGCGCGAAGATCAGCTCGCGGACGAGGTTGTCACCGGCGGCCATGGAGGCCACCCACGACCTCGACTTCGCCTTCTGGTGCCTGAGCCCGCGGCGGCCGGTCCGCGTCTACTCGCAGAACGCGTGGGGCGTCCGCCGCCAGACGCACGGCTCGCCCGACACGCAGTACCTGCTGGTCACCATGGACGACGGGACGGTGGTCACCGTCGGCGCCGGCATGTCGCTGCCGCCGGGCTACCCGAACCAGTCGACCACCTGGATGGAGGTGCTGGGCACCGACGGCGCCGTCCTGGCGGACGCCAGCCACCGCGACATCGTGCTCAACACGGTGGCCGACGGGGTGCACTTCCCGCTGTCGACCATGCCGGGCGAGTACGTCGGCGCGACGTACGCGGGGCCGATGGAGCGGGAGACCACCCATTTCCTGGAGGCCGTCGCCCACGACCGTCCCGTCATGGTGGACCCTCGGCTGGCCCGCACGACGATGGAGGTCTACCTGGCCGCCGACCTGTCGGCGGAGCGGGGCGAGGCCGTCGGCCTGCCCCTGACTCCTGAGTCCTACGCGATGGCGCTCAAAGCCGGTCAATCCTGAGCCCTCGGCCGCTCATGGTCGGTCGAGCCTGAGCAGCCGGGCGGCGTTGCCACCGAGCACGAGCCGCCGTTCGGCGTCGTCGAGCCCGGCCCGTTCGACGAAGCCGAGCGGGTCGACGGTGCCCATGTCGAACGGGTAGTCGGTGCCGAGCAGCACGTGCTCGGCGCCGAACTCCGACACCAGGTGGCGCAGCATGCCCGGGTCGAAGACGTTGCTGTCGAAGTACAGCTCGCGCAGGTAGTCGCTGGGCCTGCGGTCGATGTGTTCGCGCAGCTCGGGACGGACCTCGTAGGCGTGGTCGGTACGCGCGTAGTAGAAGGGGAGGTAGCCGCCGCCGTGGACGACGATCATGCGCAGGCCGGGGTGCCGCCGCCACACGCCGCCGAGGATCATCCTGGTGGTGGCCAGCGTGGACGCCAGCGGCATGCACATGACGTTGACCAGGTAGTAGTCGCTCATCCGCTGGCCGTGGGTGAACCCCTGCGGATGCATGACGGCCACCATCTCCAGTTCGGCGGCGGCCTCCCACACCACGTCGAAGCGCCGGTCGTCGAGGTCGAGCCCGAGGACGTCGGCGCTCAGCTCGAACCCGTTGAACCCGAACTCCTCGTGCGCCTCCCGCAGCACCTCGACCGCCAGGGCCGGGTGGTTCATCGGCAGGTTGGCCAGCGCGGCGAAGCGTCCCGGGTGGCGGGCGACGACCTCGGCGAAGCGTTCGTGCTGGACCCGGCACGCCTTGAGCGCCTCGCGCTCGTCCAGCCAGTAGAAGTACTCGGTCGGCGGTACCGAGAGCACCTGCAGGTCGACGCCCTGGCGGTCCATGTCGGCCAGCCGCACCTCGGCGTCCTCGAACTGGCCGCTCTGCCGGGCGCTGGCGCGGTACTCCCGGTTGTAGCGCAGCGTCTCGGCGGAGGAGTAGCGGATGCGGGGTTCGTACTCGGGTTTGAAGAAGGGTTTCGCGATCGCCTCGCCGGCCGGGACGGAAAGATGCGTGTGGACGTCCACGACACGGTAGGCGGGTTTTTCGGAAGCGGTCGGCTCGATTCTGGGCGCCAATTCAGGCCACCATTCACCGGTCATACCGACAGGATATCCAATGCGCTATTCATTTGACGAGCTCATCGCATTTTCCGCGCAATTGTTCGGCGCTGCGGGAATCTCCGGCGAGCACGCGCTCGTGACCGCCCGCCGGCTGGCCGAGGCCGATCTGCGCGGCCGGTCGGGCCACGGCCTGATCCGCGTCGCGCCCTACCTGGCGCGCTGTACACCGAGATGGCCGCGCAGGCGGGCATGGCGGGCGTGTACCTGGCGGTCGCCAACGCGGGCGGGATGCCGCCGTGGGGCGGAACGTCCCCGGTGCTCGGCCCCAATCCGCTGTCGATCGCGATCCCGGCCGCGCCCGGCCGGTCGTTCGTGCTGGACATCGCCACGACGGCCGCCTCGCACGGCGCGATCAAGGTCGCCAGGCAGCGCGGCGAGCCGATGCCGGTCGGCTGGGTCGCCGACCGGCACGGGCGGCCGATCACCGACCCCGACCGCGCGGAGGAGGGATTCCTGCTGCCGATCGGCGGCCACAAGGGGTCGGGGCTGACCATCGCCATCGGGCTGCTGGCGGGCGTGCTCAACGGCGCCGCGTTCGGCGGCGACGTCGTGGACCACCGGGCGGACCTGGTCACGCCGACCAACACCGGGCAACTCCTCATCGCCCTGCGCGCCGACGTGTTCCGCCCCCTGGAGCCGGTGCTCGCCGACGTGGTCAGGCACCTGGACGACCTGCGCGAGCCCGCCTGCGGCGACCCGCTGCGGCTGCCCGGCGACGAGGCCGCCCGGCTGCGCGCGGAGAACACCAGGCTCGGCGTCCCGATAGCGCCCGCCGTCATTTCCGCACTGAATGCCGAGGCGGCCCGCCACGGCATTTCCCAACGCCTCCAAGAAAATTTCCCGACGCCTCCGAGAAAGAGGAGAACGATGAAACTCGTGACTTTTGAGACCGGCCCGCGAACGGGTATCGGCGCGCTGCTCGAAAACGGTGACGTGGTCGATTTCGCCGCCGATCCCGGGCTGCCCGCGACGATGGCGGAATTCGTCGCGATGGGCGCCGCCGGGCTCGGCAGGGCCGTCGCGCTCGTGGCCTCCTCCGCGGCGCTCCCGGCCTCCGGCGTCACCCTGCTGGCGCCGATCCGCCCGCCCAGCAACGTCATGTGCGTCGGGAAGAACTACCTCGACCATGCCAGCGAGTTCGCCGGCAGCGGGTTCGACGCCTCGCAGCGCCAGGTCGTGCCCGACCATCCGGTCGTGTTCACCAAGGCCCGCTCCTCGATCGTCGGCCCGGGTCAGGACGTCGAGGTCTCCGCCGACGCCACCGGGACCACCGACTACGAGGGCGAACTGGCGGTCGTCATCGGCGAGGGCGGCGTCCGGATCCCGGCGGAGCAGGCGTGGCGGCACGTGTACGGCTACACGATCGTCAATGACCTGACCGTTCGCGAGCTGCAGAAGCGGCACGTGCAGTTCTTCATCGGCAAGAGCGCCGCCACCTACTGCCCGATCGGCCCGTGCCTGGTCACCCGCGACGAGCTCGGCGACCTGGCGGGCGTTTCCGTGCGCACCCGCGTGAACGGCGAACTGCGCCAGCAGGCGCCGCTCACGGACCTGATCTTCCCCATCCCCGTGCTGATCGAGGCGATCTCGGCGGCGGTGGCCCTGGAGCCGGGTGACGTGATCGCGACCGGGACGCCGGCGGGCGTCGGCATCGGGTTCGACCCTCCGCGCTACCTCGCCCCCGGCGACCTGGTCGAGATCTCCGTCGACGGGATCGGCACCCTGGCCAACCGCGCCGTGTGATCAGCGCACGGCCAGGGCCCCGATGCGCTCGAAGGTCCTGAACACCTCGGCCTTGGTCAGCGCCACCTCGGAGTCGGCCGCCTCCCTGGGGAAGGGCAGGCCCACGGGCACGTCCTCGGCGAGGCGGCCTCCCTTGGCGAAGACCAGGATGCGGTTGGACAGCTCCACCGCCTCGGCGACGTCGTGCGTCACGAAGACGACGGTCTTGCCGGTCTCCTGCCACATGGTGTGCAGCTCCGCGCGCAGGGTCCTGGCCGTGATGGCGTCCAGGTGGCTGAACGGCTCGTCCATGAACAGCACGTCGGGCTCGGTGGAGAAGGCCCGCGCGATGCCGACCCGCTGCTGCATGCCGCCGGACAGCTCGCTGGGGAACTTGTGCGCCTTGTCGCCGAGCTGCACCATGTCCAGATATTTCTGGCAGCGCGCCCTGGTCTGCGCCGATCGGTCGTTCTGCACGAACAGCAGGTTGTCCATCACGGTCCGCCAGGGCAGCAGACGGGCGGCCTGGAACACGTAGCCGGCGCGGGCGGGCCGGCCGTCCTGGGTGATCGAGACCTGGCCGTTGGTGGGCGTCTCGATGCCGCTCAGGATGTTCAGCAGGGTCGACTTGCCGCAGCCTGAGGCGCCGACGACCGACACGAAGACGTGCCCGCCCAGTTCCAGGTTCACATCGTCGAGGGCGACCACCTTGTCCGCGCCCGCGCCGAACTCCTTGTGCAGGTTCACGATCTTGATGTCAGCCATGCCGGGTACTCCTCTGCTCCTTGGCGCTCTGCTTGGGGTCGAGCGGTTCCTCGGCGACGTCGCCGCCGTTCGCGTCGGGACGCCACCTGAAGAAGCGCCGCGACAGCCGGTCGAACAGGAACTTCTCGAAGACGAGGGCGAAGACGACGAACAGCAGCGCGTACCCGATGACGCCGTAGGCGCGGTGGGCGTCGTACCAGAACTTGATCGTCCAGCCGGCGCCGTCCTGGCCGCCGAAGACCTCGGCGACCACCAGGCCCTTCCAGCCCAGCGCGAAGGCGTAACGGCCGGCCGCGAACAGGAAGGGCATCAGGGACGGGATCAGCACGTGCCGGATCGTCCGCTCGCGCGGGACGCCGAACGCGCGGGCCATGTCGTACAGGTCGGTCGGCGCGTTGCGGACGCCCTCACGCACGTTGATGATCACGTAGGGGACGCCGGTCAGCACCACGGTCACGATCGGGCCGATGTCGCCGAACCCGAAGGCCAGGCTGCAGAACAGCGCCCAGGCCAGGTTCGGCATCGCCAGGACGGCCACCACCCAGTCGTTGAAGAAGGCGTTGACCGACTTCGACAACCCCATCGCCAGGCCGATCGCAGCGCCGATCAGCATCGCGAACACCATGCCGATGCCGAGGCGCTGCAGCGAGATCAGGAAGGTCGCGTACACGTTGTTCGGGGCGAGCGTCTGGCCGGTGATCTCGTCCCACATGAAGCCCGCGACCTGCCAGGGCGTGGGCAGGACGTCCACCGCGAACGGCCAGATGGAGGCGACGAGTTCGATGCTCAGCAGCCACACGGCCAGGCACACCAGCGGGAAGGCCGCCCGGCCCGACAGCGGTCCTTTGAGCGCCCTGCCCAGCTTGCTCTTCGTCGGGGGCGCGACGGTCGTGGAGGTCATGGATCGGTCTCCCTTTCAGGCCTTGAGGGTCGCGCGCCAGGCGAAGAAGCGCCGCTCGATGACTTCGAGCACGACCTTCTCCAGGAAGAGGGCGAGGATGTAGAAGGCGAGGATCCAGGTCAGGAACACGGGAAGCTGGAAGAGCTGGGTCGCGGTGCGCATCTCGAAGCCGATCCCGCTGGAGGAGGAGAACACCTCGGTCAGCACCGTCACCTTCCAGGCCATCGAGAAGCCGTAGCGGACGCCGGTGAAGATGAACGGCGCCAGGTGGGGGATCACGATGTGGCGGTTGCGTTTGATCGCGCCGACGCCGAACGACCTGGCCATGTCCGTCAGGTCCTTGGGCAGCGACTTGATGCCCTCCGAGACGTTGACCGTGATGATGGCGAAGGTGGTCAGCACGATGGCGATCAGCGGCCCCGCCTCGCGGTTGCCGAAGACGATGGCGGTGATCAGCGCCCAGATCAGGCCGGGGGTGGTGACCCCGATGGTGACGGCGTCCTTGAAGAAGCCGCTCAGCCAGCGGTTCTGCATCAGCATGCCGACCAGGACGCCGACCACGAAGGCCAGCAGGAAGCCGATCGCGATGCGGGTCAGCGTGGTGGCGAACGCGGCCGGCACCTTGCCGCTCTGCCACAGCTCGCCGAAGGTGGCGAAGACCGCGCTCGGGCCGGGCAGCAGGGTCTCGTCCATGAAGCGTCCTGACGAGAACTCCCACAACCCGAGGAAGAACACGTAGCTGGCGAGCCGCCAGCCCCACGTCTTGATGAGGTCGTTGCGCCGTGACCTCCTGGCCAGCTCCTCCTGGCTGGCCCGTGGTTTGCTGGCGGACGGCGCGGCGGCGGCGGTCGACACGGGGGGTCTCCTCTGTGTCAGGGGGTCACTTGCTCGGTGTGAGGGCGACGAATCGCGGTTTCGGCGCGTCGGCCTCCAGCCGGTTGTGGTTGCCCGGCTGGAGGTCCTTCATCAGGTCCCAGATCTCGGTCTCCACCTTGATCCAGTCGTCGGTGAGGAAGACGTTGTCGACGACCCAGTCGTGCTCGCCTTCGACGAACTTGGTGATGTAGGCGATGTCCTGTTCCGACTCGACCGAGAAGTGTTGCGGGAACTTCCTGACCGTCTCCGCCTTCTGCTGCTTCCACATCTCGATGCCGCTCTGCCACAACTCCAGGAACTTCGCCGCCAGGTCGCGGTTGGCGTCGAACCACTTCTCGGTGGCGACGAAGTTGTTGCCGGAGACGTGCAGTTGACCGTCGTCCTCGGGGGCGAAGTCCTTGTAGAGCTGGAACGGCAGTTTGCCGTCGTACATGATCTCCAGTTCGCCCTTGCGGAGCTGGGGCACCGCGGCCTCGGGGATGATCGCGGCGGCCTCGCAGTCCTTGCGCATCAGGTTGGTCGGGTTGACGAAGTGGTCGTTGACGACGAGGTTGAAGTCCCCGCCTCCGACCCGGTAGTCGAGGTTGTGCATGCGCTTGGCGACGAGCGTCCAGAACGCGGTGTTCGAGGTGGGGCCCGACACGCAGATCTTCGACCCCTTGGGGATGTCGGCGAGCGTCCTGTACGGGTCGCCGGCCCGGCGGAACAGCGGGACCCGCTGGTAGTTGTACTTGCCGAACGTCACCGTTTTGATCTTGGTCTCGGCTTCCAGCACCGGGGTCTCCTGGGTGGACATCGAGACGATGTCGCCGTGCCCGCCCGCGAAGTAGGTGAACTCATCCCAGGTGGTGCTGGTCTGGATGCGGACGTTGTTGGCCGCCTCCCACTTCTGGATGGTGCCCGCCTGTTTCATCAGGTCCCAGACGGGGTCGGGGGCGAAGGCGAAGCGGATGACCTTGGCCCCTGGGCCGGCGGCCGTCCCGCTCCCGCAGCCGGCCGCGACCAGCACGGCCGACACGACGGCTGCGATGATCTTGATTCGGTTCGTCACTCTCACGGGATGCCTACCCTTCTCGCGGGCGTGGGGGCCGCTCGTCGCCGCCGGGGGAATGGGGCGCCGCGGCTCGAATGCGGCGTCGTCCCAGGCTGTGACGCGTGTCACCCATTGAAGGGACGTGCCATCCTGGACGCACTGTCAGGTCGCGTGATTTTTGCTCACCGTCGTTGTCGCAGACTGTAACGCGGGTGTTAACTGGCTCTATGGGGCGATTGTCGGCTGTTGTGCGATTGTTGTCCCTGACATCTCGCGTCATTGCGGGACCGCCGATTTCACAGCCCTCGCCACTGCGGGCGCGGTCATCGCCGCGTTGACTCTCCGCAGGCGCGGTCCGCGCCGCCGTGAACGAGGGAGACGCGATGAGACTCGGCTATTTCTCCATGCCGCTGCACCCGCTCGGCCGGACCTGGCAAGAGACCCTGGCCGAGGACCGTGAAGCGGTGATCCTCGCCGACCGGCTCGGATTCCACGACGCCTTCATCGGCGAGCACCTCACCGACCTGCACGAGAACATCACCAGCAGCATGCTCTTCCTGGCCACCCTGATCAGCGACACCGAGCAGATCCTGCTGGCCACCGGCACCACCAACCTGTCTCACCAGCATCCCGTCCTGGTGGCCGCGCACGCGGCCATGTTCGACCACCTGTCGGACGGCCGGTTCATCCTCGGCGTCAGCCCCGGCGCCCTCCCGTCGGACGCCGAGGTGCTCGGCATCCTGGACGAGGACCGCAACCGGCTCTTCGCCGAGGCCATCGACGTCATCTGCGCCGTGTGGGAGTCCGAGCCGCCCTACCGGCTCAACCTGCCGGACAACCGGTTCACCGTGACCACGGAACAGACCATCGACCTGGACCTGGGGGTCGGCGTCCTACCCAAACCCCTGCAGACGCCCCGCCCAGAAATCGTCGGCACGGTCGTCGCGCCCTACTCCAAAGGCGTCGTCGCGATGGGACGACGCGACTTCCACCCGTTGTCGGCCAACTTCCTGCTGCCGCAGTGGGTGGCCACGCACTGGCCCAACTACGCCGAGGGCAAGCAGGCCGCCGGCGCGAGCGCGGACCCGGCCGACTGGCGCATCGCCCGGACGATCTTCGTCGCCGACGATCCCGCGGTCGCCGAGGGCTACGGCCGCGCCGACGCGTCCAGCCCGTACCGGTTCTACTACTCGCAGATGCTCACCAAGATGCGCAAGATCGGCCGGCTGGGGCTGTTCAAGACCCACCGCGACCAGCCCGACGACGAGATCACCCTCGACCACGTGCTGGACCGGCTGGTCATCACCGGCACACCCGAGTCGGTCGCCGAGCAGATCGTCGACTTCCGCGCCGAGACCGGCGACTTCGGCGAACTCGTCTACGCCGGACTCGACTGGGTCGACCCGCGCCTGGCGCGGCGTTCCATGGAGCTGATGACCCAGAAGGTCATGCCCTCGGTCAACGCCGCGATCGGGGCCTGATGGGCGCGCAGGAGGACCGGCTGCCGCGCCTTCCTGACGACGAGCTGACCCCGGCGCAGCGGGCCGCCGCCGCCCGCACCCCGCCACCGCCCGGCGCGGCCCCTCTGCCCGCCAGGGAGGTGGAGCGGTGAGGCTGCTTCTGCTGCATCCGCTCGGCAGCGACGGCCGCTGCTGGGACGAGGTGGCCGCCCGCCTGGACGGCGTCGAGACACTGGCGATGGACCTGCCGGGCCACGGGACGGCTGCGTGCCTGCCCCGGGGAGCCGGGATCGGCGTGTTCGCCGACACGGTGGCCGAAGCGCTGGCGGGGGAGCGGGTGCACGTGGCGGGCCTGTCGCTGGGCGGCCTCGTCGCGCAGGAGCTCGCGGCCCGCCACCCGGCCCTGGTCGAGCGCGTCGTCCTGGCCGACACCGTGGACGTCTACCCGGAGCCGATGCGGCAGATGTGGCGCGAGCGGGCGAGCGTCGCCCGCGATCGCGGGCTGGCCGAGCTGGCCGAGCCGATGGCGGCCATGTGGTTCACCGACGCGTTCCGCGCCGGCGGCAGCCGCACGCCCGAGCGGATCCGCGAGCTGTTCCTGGCGATGGACCCCGAAGGGTACGCGCGCGCGTGCGAGGCACTGGAAGCGGCCGACACCACCGCCCTGGTCCCCGCCATCAAGGCGCCGGCGCTGGTCGTCTGCGGTTCTGCCGACCTGCCGCCGTTCACCGAGGCCGCCCGTCGGCTGCACGGAGAACTGCGGCGCTCGGAGCTGGTCTGGATGGCGGGAGCCAAGCACGCGGCCGCCCTGGAACGGCCGGCCGAGTTCGCCGCCGCCGTCCGCGCCTTCCTGACGGCAGCCTAGGCCGGTCGAGTTCGCCGCCGCTTCCTGACGGTCGCCTAGCCCTCGAACGACTCGCGGCCGTGCAGCAGGCGTACCAGCCGGATCGCCACCTGCAGCTCGGTGCGCCGCTCCTGCAGCGAGCGGCCGAGCAGCTGCTCGGCCTTCTGCAGCCGGTTGCGCACCGTGTGCTCGTGCAACTGCAGGTGCTCGGCCGCGGCCACGTGACTGCCGAAACGGAAGGACGCCTCCAGCGTCTCGCGCAGCCGCACGGCCTCGGTCGTGGCGGCCGCCAGCGGCCCCAGCTCGGTGTCGACGAAGGCCCGCGCCAGGGCGTCGTTCTGCAGCAGGAGCACCTCCAGGCCGGCGTCGGCGTACCGGATCACGGGCGGGGCGTTGAGCGCGCCCCAGGCCGCCCGCACCCGCTCCACCTCCTGGCACTGCCGCAGCGCGACGCGGAAGCCGCCCATGCCGGACTGCGGGTCGCTGACCGAGGCCGTCACGGCGATGTCGGTGAGCACACGGCTCAGCGCTTCGAGGTTGGGCGGCTGCCACGGGTCGAGCCGGCACAACCACACGACGTTGCTGCTCAGCGCGAGCGGATAGGACAGCGTCTGGTACGCCTTGGCGGCCACCCGCAGGCCGTCGGCGAGCTGCGTCGCCGCCCCCTCGGTCATCGCGGGCAGCAGCACGGCGACGTGGTGCCCGTCGATCTGGTACGCCAGGATCGCCAGGTCGGACGCCGTCAGCCGGGCGTCCTGGCCGCGCAGGAGCTCGCGCACCAGGTTCTGGCGCACGTGGGCGCGCGAGCGGCTCAGCGCCTCGTAGTCGCGGGTGTAGGTCTCGGCGACCTGCGAGGCGACATGGTCCTGGTAGGTGAGGATGACGCGCGTCAGGTGCGCCAGCGCGTCGCAGGCCGCCTCGCGGTCGAGGCCCGCCCGCTCGATCCTGCGCCGCAGATGGGCGGTCCACATCTCCCACTGGGTCAGGAAACTCACCCGGTAGGAACGCTGCATCGACTTCTGCGGGATGCGCAGTTGCGCCTGGACGGTGGCGAAGGACAACACCTTGTCCAGCCGGACGTCCTCCAGTTCGACGCGGCCGGCCAGGACGTCGCGCAGGGCGTACCCGTTCTGGGTGACGCTGGCCCGCAGCCGTTCGACGAACGCCTCGTCGCGGCGGTGGCTGGTGAACACGGTCCTGCTGCAGCGCTCGACCACGACGTCGACCATGGTCGGCACATCGAAGTCGGCCGCGGCCTCACGCACCGACGGCGGCAGCGGCCGGCTGTCGAACGGGTCGTCCTCAGGCTGGACACTGTGCACATCCACCAGTACGTCGTCCCTGGTAGCGAACATGAGCTCCTCCCACTTTAGGATGGCCGCCGCCGTCCGCGCACCTCAGCGCACCGGCTCGACCCTGCCGGACCGCGCCGAGCGCGTGATGGCCTCGAAGGCGCGCACGTTCGTCAGCATCTCCTCCAGCGTGACCGGGTAGGCGTCCTCGCCCGCCGCGGCACGGGCGAAGCGCTCGATGTTGTCGCGCACCGACGGGTGCGGCGGGTAGAAGGCCGAGACCGGCTCCTCGCCCCGGTGGACGGTGGTCACGTCCCAGCCGCGCGGCAGCTCGGGATGGTTGCGGTCGCGGATCTCCACCCAGCCCTGCGAGCCGAGCACGGTGACCCGCCCGGCGAACGGCGTGGTGAGGATCGCGGTGATCAGCGCCGTCTGGCCGTGCTCGAACCCCATCGTGATCGTCAGGGTGTCGCCGTTGGCGAAGTGCGTGGCCAGCGTCGAGAGCCGCGCCCACACCTCCACCGGCCTGCCGAACAGGGAGATCGCCAGGTCCACCAGGTGGATGCCGGTCGCCGACAGCGGCCCGACGGGCGCCGCCTCGGCCGACAGACGCCAGTTGTCCGGCGGCAGGGCCAGGAACTTGTCCTGGCTGAAGTTGCCCTCGAACACCAGCGGCGTCCCGAGCTCCCCTGCCAGGCACTGCTGTTTGAGTTTGACGACAGCGGGCTCGAAGCGCCGTTCGTGACCGACGCCGAGCTGCACGCCCGCCGCCTCGACGGCCTCGATGGCGCTGGCGGCCTCGGCGCCGGTGGTCGTGAGCGGCTTCTCGCAGAACACGTGCTTGCCCGCCTGCGCGGCGGCCACGATCTGCTCGGCGTGGAAGCGGTGCGGGGTGCACAGCACCACGGCGTCCACCGATGGGTCGCGCAGCGCCTCCTCGAAGGAGGCGGAGGTGCGCACGCCCGTCTCCGCGGCCCGCTCCCGTCCGCCGGGGTCGGGGTCGATGCCGTGGCTGACTTCGACGTACGCGCTGTCTTGGAGGTCCCGGACGATCTTCTGGCCCCACCATCCGAGGCCGACGACTGCTGTCCTGATCACGTGCGCAGTCAATCCCGGACGGCGGCCCGTCCGCGCTGGTCAGTGTCGTGATTTTTCCGCTTCTCATTGTCGGATCCCGTCATTTCCCTCGTCGGCGGGAAATCTGACCAGCGGGCGTAACGTTCTCCGCCACCGGGCTCCGGCCGATTTCACGGCGAGCGCCACTGCGAGCGCGCACCGGCGCTCTGTTCAATGAGCCCATGACTCGGCGCACCAGCGAGCTCCGCGGAGGTGGCGGTATGGACCAGGCGTCAGCCGGCCCGGTCTCGGAAACGGTCGACTCCATGCTGTTCCGCCACGTCGTCGGCCACCTGGCCACCGGCGTGACCGTGCTGACCACCGCCTGCGACGACCAGCGCTTCGGCATGACGGCCAGCTCCGTGACCTCGCTGTCGGTGGACCCGCCGACCATGCTGGCCTGCATCAACAACGCCGTCCCCACGGCGGGCGCGGTCGCCCGTGCCGGAAGGTACGTGGTCAACGTCCTGGGCGAGGCGCAGGGGCAGCTCGCGATGCAGTTCGCGGTGCCGGGCCCCGACAAGTTCAAGGACGTGCGCGTGCACACGGGCGCGCTGGGCCTGCCCGTGCTCAGCGACGCGCTGGCCCACCTCGAATGCGACGTCGTGGAGCAGGTGGACGGCGGCACGCACTCGGTCTTCATCGGACGGGTCCGCTCCGCCGTCGCCGGCCAGGGGCAGCCGCTGACGTACTTCCGCGGCGACTTCGGCCGCTTCGAGTTCGCCCGCGACGACCGGGTCTACAAGAAGGCCCGGCACCGCGTGCTCAGCCGCGTCTACCCGGCCAACGAGGTCATCCTCCTCGACGACCTGGTCAACGAGCTGAAAGTGGACCACTCCGCCGCCTTCTACGCGCTCACCCGGCTGGCCGCCGACGGCCTCGTGCGCCGCGACCCCGACCGGGGGTACGTCGTCACCCAGTTCGACGTCACCGTCTCCGACGAGACCTTCGACGCCCGGCTCGCCATCGAACTCGGCGTGATCGACCTCAGCATCGGGCACACCGCCGACGCCGAGCTGGCCGAGCTGCGGGCCAGGTTCGAGCGGATGGCGTCCCTGCTGGTCGGCGACCGGTTCGTGGACTTCGACGACTACCTCGACGCCAACTACGCCTTCCACGAATGGCTGGTGAGCCTGGCGCACAACCCGCTGCTGACGGCCACGTTCGGCGGGCTGAGCATCAGGAGCGTGATGACCCGCAGCTTCGGCTCCACCCCGACGACCTCGCAGAAGTTCATCGACGTGCAGCGCGACCTGACCGAGGCGTTCGAGCGCGCCGACAGGGCCGCGGCCCGCACGGCCGCCCGCGCCTACTGCACCCTGGCCAAGCAGCGCGTCCGCGAGATCCTCGCCCACACCGGCGGCCGCCTGTGACTCGTCGAGCGCTGACCGTTCGGTGGGGCGGATCAGCCGTTCGGTGGGGTGTAGGGCTCAGCCGCCGATTCATGAGATGGGTTGATGTGCACCTTGCTCCCGGATTGAGAGGCTGACGCCTCCATCCGAGAGGAGCAGAAGTGAACGACGAGAGTACGAACGCGGCGCTGAGCCGTCGTGGGCTGCTCGCCGGCGCGGGCGTCGCGGCGGCCGGCACATGGGGTGCCGTCCCCGCCTTCGCGGAATCGGCCCCTGCGGAGTTCGGACCGGTGACCATACGTCCGGGCGACTCCCGCTACGACAACCTGTTGCGCGGCAACAACTTCAGGTTCGCCGGCCGCCCGGACGAGATCCGCGTGGTCGCGTCGACCGATCAGGTGGTGCGCGCGGTGTCGGAGGCGGTGCGGTCCGGCCGTCGGGTCGCGGTGCGCAGCGGCGGGCACGGCTTCGAGAACCTCACCGCCGATCCGGAGGTGAAGATGCTGCTGGACCTCTCGTCGATGAACGCGGTCGGCTACGACGCCGACCGGCGCGCGTTCGCCGTGCAACCCGGCGCCACCCTCGGTGAGGTGTACCAGGCGCTGTTCAAGGGCTGGGGAGTGACGATCCCCGGGGGCGGGTGCCCGGGGGTGGGTGCCGGTGGGCACTTCGCGGGCGGCGGGTACGGGCCGCTGTCCCGGCGGTACGGCTCGGTGGTGGATCACCTGTACGGCGTGGAGGTCGTGGTGGTCGACCGCGACGGCACCGCCCGCGCGGTGGTCGCCACCCGCGAGCAGGACGACCCGAACCGCGACCTGTGGTGGGCGCACACCGGAGGCGGCGGCGGCAACTTCGGCGTGGTCACCCGGTACTGGCTGCGCTCGCCCGGCGCAACCGGAACCAACCCGTCCCGGCTGCTGCCGGCGTCGCCGCAGCGGATGTTGCTGCACACGATCTTCTGGTCCTGGGAGCACATGACGCAACAGACGTTCACCAGGCTTCTGCGCAACTACGGCACCTGGCATGAGCGCAACAGCGCGCCCGGTTCCCCGTACGCCGGGGTGTACGGGATTCTCCGGGCGTCGCACCGCGCGGGCGGAACGGTCATGCTGGTCGCGCAGATCGACGCGGATCTCCCCAACGCCGACCGTATGGTGACCGACTTCGTGTCCGCGGTGTCCGCCGGCACCGGCCTCAAGCCGGTGCTCGACCTCCGGCGGACGACACCGTGGTTGCACAAGATGACCTGGCCGGGCACCGGCGAGGCGGGTGACGCGCTGCTCCGGCGGTACAAGATCAAGGCCGGCTACCTGCGACGCTCGTTCACCGAGGCCCAGCTCGCGGCCATCTACCGCAACCTGACGAACTCCACCGGCAAACCGGAAGGCAACCTGCTGCTCGTCGGCTACGGCGGCCAGGCCAACGCGGTGGCACCTGCGGCCACCGCGATCGCCCAGCGAGACGTGATCATGAAGGCGGTGTACCAGTCGGTCTGGATGGATGAGAAGGAGGACGCGGCCAACCTCGCCTGGGTCCGCGGCTTCTACCGCGACGTGTACGCCGACACCGGCGGCGTGCCCGTGCCCGGCGAGGTCAACGACGGCTCCTACATCAACTACGCGGACGCCGACCTGGCCGACCCGGCGTGGAACACCTCGGGCGTGTCCGCGCAGACGCTCTACCACCAGGGCAACTACCCGCGCCTCCAGCGGGTGAAGGCCAAATGGGATCCGCGCAACGTCTTCCGGCACGCCCTGGCCGTCAAGCCTCCCCAGGACGGCTGAGCGGCATCAGGGCGAGCCGACGTGGCGGCTAGATTGTGCACCGAGACAGGCAGCGGAGGAGGACGCGGATGAGCGATCCAGCGGCACGATGGCGCGTGCCGTTGACCGTCGGGCCGTACGCGTTGCTGGTGCTTCTGGCCGGTATCACTGTGGTCCTCAAGCGCTCGGCGGGCGTGTCCCTGCTCATCGACCTGCTCCTGTGCGTGCTGGTGGCGGCGTGGATGCTGGGGGTCTTCACGCTCCGTCCCGCCTGGCGCGGGCGGGTGCCGGTGATGGCCGTGTTCTTCACCGTACTTGTCCTGCTCACGGCGATCCTGGTGATCAGGAACCCGTGGTTCGGGATCTTCAGCCCTGTCGGGTACGTCTTCGCCTTCGAGGTCTTGCGCTGGCCGTGGAAGTTGGTCGGTGTCGGCGCCATGGGGGTGGTGGCGGGCACGGCGCAGGCGTCCGGGGTGGACAAGACCACGGTCGTCGGCCTGATCACCTACCTCGTCGTCGTGGCTGCCAATGTCGGCCCCATGTGTGCCTTCGCCTGGTTCGTCCGGCGCAGCGACCGCTACAACGAGGAGCGGGAACGCGCGCTCCGCGAGGCCCGCGAGGCCAACCGCAGGCTGGCGGCGTCGCTGGCGGAGAACGCGGCCCTGCACGAGCAGTTGCTGGCCCAGGCCAGGAACGCCGGCGTGCAGGACGAGCGGCAGCGGATGGCGCGGGAGATCCACGACACCCTGGCGCAGGGGCTCACCGGCATCATCACCCAACTGCGCGCGGCCGAGCACGCCGGCGACGATTCCGCGGAATGGCGCAGGCACCTCGCCGCCGCGACCAAGCTGGCAGGGGAGAGCCTGTCGGAGGCGCGCAGGTCGGTGCACGCGCTGCGTCCGGAACCGCTGCGATCGGCGCGGCTGAGCGAGGCGCTGGCGGGCGTCGCCGAGCGCTGGTCGGCGCTGCACGAGATCCCCGTCCAGGTCACGACGACCGGTACGGCGCGGCCGATCCCGCCGCAGGCGGAGGCCGCGCTGCTCAGAATCGCGCAGGAAGCACTGGCCAACGTGGCCAAGCACGCGCGGGCGACCAGGGTAGGGGTGACGTTGTCGTACCTGGAGCACGAGACGGCCCTGGACGTCCGCGACGACGGCGGCGGCTTCGACCCGGCCCGCCTCGACACCGCAGCCGACCGGCCGGCTGCCGATCGTGGCGGATTCGGCCTGATCGCGATGCGACAACGGATCGAGAGCCTGTCCGGCACCCTGCAGGTCGAGTCGGAGCCGGGTTCTGGCACGGGCGTCTCGGCCCGCGTCCCCGCCGAGCGGGCGGAGTCCTGCGCATGAGCAGCCCCACCGGCCCGATCCGGCTGCTGATCGTGGACGACCACCCGGTCGTCAGGGACGGACTGAGCAGCATGTTCGCCCGCGACCCCGAATTCGAGGTGCTCGGCGAGGCCGCCGACGGAGCCGAGGCGGTCCGGCTGGCCCAGACCCTGCGCCCGGACGTGATCCTCATGGACCTGCGGATGCCCGGCATGGACGGGGTGAGCGCGATCAGAAAGCTCGCCGAACAGGCGAGCGAGGCCCGCGTGCTGGTGCTGACCACCTACGACACCGACAGCCACGTGCTCCCCGCGATCGAGGCCGGCGCCACCGGCTACCTCCTCAAGGACGCTCCCCGCGACGAGCTGCTGCGCGCCGTCCGGGCGGCGTCCCGGGGCGAGGCGGTGCTCGCGCCGTCGGTGGCGGCCCTGCTGATGAGCCGGGTACGCCGGCCCGCCCCTGGCCCGCTCAGCCCGCGCGAGATCGAAGTGCTCCAGTTGGTGGCGGCCGGAGCCACGAACCGGGACGCGGCGGCCAAGCTGTTCCTCACCGAGGCCACCGTCAAGTCCCACCTGCTCAACATCTACGCCAAGCTCGGGGTGAACGACCGCGCCGCCGCCGTCACGGAGGCGTTCAACCGAGGGCTGCTCGTCCCGCGAACACCTGAACAGCCCTGACCCTCAGCTCGCGAGCCCTGGTTCTTGGGGGAGCGAAGCACGAAGAACCGCCGCGATCCACGCGAAAGGCACCTGCGGAGAGTCCGCCGGCAGCCCGGAACGATACGCGGCGATGATCTCCTTCATGATCTCCGACCCCTCCTCGTGGATGAAGTCCTGCACCGGTGTGGCGGTCATCACCCGTCCCACGGGAGTGGAGAAGGTGTCCTGCAGATAGGAGCGGACCGCGCCGCGGAACTCCTCGTCCCGTACCAGGTCGGCCAGCTCGATCCAGGCTTCGAGCTGGGTGGCGGTGGGGTCCTCCGGCAGGTGCGGACGCATCGTCCGCAACCGCTCGACGAAGCTGGGGGCCACGTCGAGTCCTTCGCCGACCTCGTTCCAGAAATCGTCGATGAGCCGCTCGCGCTCCTCGTCGGACATCGAGACGAGCTTGTGCATCAGGGCCGCCTGCGCGACCGTGCCGCCCTGCTTGACCAGCGTTCTCAGCACGGCCCGTCTGGCCCGAAGGCCACGCTCCTGACGCTCGACGAGCTCCAGGTGCATCACGACGAGATCGTGCAGCGTCGTCTCACCATCGAGCAGCCGGCGGATGTCGTCCAGGCCGGCGCCCAGGTCGCGGAGGGTACGGACGAGTTCCAGCCGGGCGATGGCACCGACGTCGTACAGCCGGCCCCCCGCCTCGGTCAGCCGCGTGGGCGGGACGACGCCGGCGTCGGAGTAGAACCGGATGGCGCTGACGCTCAGCCCGGTCCGGCGCGCCGCGTCCCCGATCGGGTACAGCTCGTTGTCGTGCATACCGCCACTATGGGACCTCAAGCGACTTGAGACGCAACCATGAACGCTCAGAGTTCTTTGCGCATGCCGCCGTCGATGACCAGTTCGGAGCCGTTGATGTTGGGCGCCTTCCCCGAGGCCAGGAACACCACCAAGGCGGCGATCTCACTCGGCTCGGTGATGTGCCCGGTTGACATTCCCAGGGCGTCGGGCAGCGATTCGAGGAACTCCTCGCGTGACATTCCGGCCTGGGCCGCGAGGGCGTCACCGGTGCTGCCCGGCTCGGTCCACACCGCGGTACGCACCGGGCCGGGGGAGATGGTGTTGACCCTGACGCCCCGGCGGCCGAACTCCTCGGCGAGGGCTTTGCCGAGGTTGGCCAGCGCGGCTTTGGCCGCCGAGATGTCCACCAGATGGGGTGCCGGGCGGCGTGAGTTGATCGAGCCGATGTTGATGATGTGGCCGCGGCGGTCGAGGAGACTGGGCAGTGCGGCCCTGCTGGCTCGAACGGCGGCGAGCAGCGTCAGATCGAGAGCGTGCCGCCAGTCGTCATCGGTGACGGACAGGAACCCGCGAGGGTGCGGGCCGGTCGTGCCCGCGACGTTGTTGACCAGCAGGTCGATGCCGCCGAGTTCGGCCAGGGTGGCGTCGATGAGGTGGCCGGGCCCGTCGGGGGTGCTGAGGTCCACGGGGACCGCGAGCGTGGCGACCTCTTCGAGTTCGGCGCTGATCGTCCGGGCGCCGGCCGCGACGCGGTATCCCTCATCGCGCAGCGCGGTCGCCACGGCCAGCCCGATGCCTTTGCCCGCACCGGTGACCACCGCGTTCCTTGCCTTGTCATCAGCCATGACGTTCCTTTCAGAGCTGCGTCACGGTCAGTTCTCCGCAGGTTGAGCGCCAACGAAACACATCATGGATTACTGATATGTCGGGGTAAAGTATCATTCGTGGCTGATGGATAGCAATGACGATGACCGCCTCTTCGCGCTCGGGCGGGCGCTGAGCTGCCGCGTCCGCCTTGCCGTGCTGCAAACGCTCATCGACGAGGCGGACGCGTCCGTGGGCGAGCTGGTCAGCCACACGGGCGTCACTCAGTCGAACATGTCGAACCACCTGGCGGTGCTGCGTTCCGCCGGACTGGTCACCTACCGCCGCCACGGGCGCGTCGTCCGCTACCAGCTCGCCTCACCCGAGGTCGCCAGCCTCGTGCGCGACCTGACCACGCTCGCACGCAGGCCACTTCCCGGCTGATGTCGGACGCAACCGATCGAGGTGCTCGTGCTTCGGTCGTGGCGCACCTTTCGACGTTTGTTGATGAATGCCGTTCGGGAACGGGGCGGCGGTAGCGTGGCAAATCACCTTTATAAATGGCGGGCGGGAAAGGCGGAAATGAACGTCAGGCGCATGGAGGTGCAGCCTGAAGGGCTGTCGGGTGACGCGGCGCGGCTGCACACCCTGGCCGGAGAGCTCGGCCGCATCAAGTCGGCCCTGGAAAGGGAGATCGCCGCCAGTCAGGGCTGGGAAAGAAACGACGACGTGGGCCGGCAGCTCGCACAATCGCTCAAGCCCAACAGTGACGTCACGATCGAACTGTTCAACAAGGTGCTCACGCAGGTGTCCGGTACCGCGGGCGAGGTCGAGCAGACGGGGCGCCTCGTGGCGGAAATCGACGGAGGCACCGGGCCGAGCGCCTGACCCATGGAGTTTCCTGCCTGGGCCGAGTGGGCGGCCGGCTGGCTCGGTGGCTGCGAGTGGCCGGACGTCGACCTGGAGGCCATGCGCCGGCTCGGCGACGCATGGCTGCGCGCGGCTGACGACGTAAAGGCACTGCGTCCCGCCCTGGACGACGCCCTCGATCAGGTGATGTCGCACAACAGGGGCGACTCGTCCGAGGCGTTCTCAGCCCACGCGAACGAGCTACGCGAGTCGCTGGACCGGCTCGAACAGCTCTGCCGGGCCATGGGCACGCAGCTCAAGGACGCCGCCACCGAGATCGAGTACAGCCAGATGATGATCCTGGCCACACTGGCCATGGTCGTCCTGTCGATCGCGAAGCTCTTGGCCGCGCTCTGGGCCGGCGGGATCACCGCGGCGGCGGTCGCGGCCCGGCTCGCAGGGCAGCGAATGGCGATCAAGCAGATCTACCAGAAGTTGCTGCAGAACATGCTGCGGTACGCCGCCGTCGACTTCGCGACAGGGGGCGGCCTGTCCATCGCGGTCCAGGGAATACAGGTGGTCCAGGGCAACCGCGACAGGATCGACCTCGGCAAGGCCGCGATCGAGGGTTTCAACGAGGCCATGGAGTCGATGGTCCAGAGCCTCACCCAGGTCGCACTGAACCGCAGGGGCGCGGGGCCGGACGACAACACCGCCCGGATGATGCTGCTGCAGGCCGCCGGTCGTAGCGCGTTCAGCGGCGCCACCGGCGGCGCCGTCGCCGCCGCCGTAATGGGCATCATCACGGGACAGCCGGTCTCGCTCGAGGACATGGCCCGCGCGGGCGTCTCCCAGGCCGTCATCGGCACCGCCACCGACATCCGTGAAATGATCACCCCGCTGGACGACAGCGCGGGATCCGCCACGCCCCTGTCCGGTTCTTCCGGAAGCACCGACCCTGCTTCCGCGCCCCGCGTGGCGGAGGTGTCTCTCCCGTCTTCAGGACCGACGGCCGCGAACGCCGACTCGACGCCGGCTTCGTCGACCGGCTCCACACCGGCCCCGGCCCACCCCTACGCCGCCCCGCCACCAGCCACTTCCGCCTCCCCGGAGTACGCCCCTCCGGCACCCGCCTCTCCGGCACCCGCCTCTCCGGCACCCGCCTCCCCGGGACACGGCGACGGTGGGCCGATGCCTGCCGTACCTGCCCGTGAAACGCCGGATTCCGGCGCGCCGAACACCCCCGCGAGCCCGGCTCCCCAACCTGGACCTCCCACGGCGGACAACCCGCCCACTGGATCAGTACGCGAGGATGCAGCGCCGCTCCCGTCCGCCACGCCCCTCGCGGCAGCGCCTTCCATCGAAGCTCCGCCATCCCCCTCGCCGTCTCCTGAGGCGCCGCTGTCCTCCGCACCGGTCCCTGCCACCGGGGCATGGTCTCCCGCATCGTCGCCCGACGCGGCCACGCCGCCCCCTTCCCCCGGCGCGACCACGGTTTCGGCCATGCACTCACCGGCGGCCCCCACGGATCACGCTCATGGTGCGGCGGGAACGACGCCACCCACCACCCAAGCTGCCGCCGTATCGACGAATGCGCCCGCCGTGGCGGCGTCCAGCGCGACCAGGGCGAGTACGCCCTCGCCCCCTGGCGCATCTCCGGCGGGCCAGCGAAGCCAGAACCACGGCGCGAGTACGGCATCGATGGCCGGCGAGCGCGCCCCCATTGACGAGATACCGACCCAGGAGTGGCTCGCCAGAGGGCTGAGTGGCTCCTTGACCGACACCGCGGCGGTGACCGGCCCCGTTTCGCCCGAGCCACCGGGCCCCCGGGTGGGTTCACGTCCGGGGGAAGCGGCACCTCAGCCCGGTCCGACAGCCGTGGACGTCGAGCTGGTCGGCAGCGTGATCGTGGATCTCACTGGCTTCGACGCCGTGCCCGCCAAGGGGGTACGGGACGCCGTCCGCGACCTGGCGCGGGACTATCCCGCACAGTTCAGGATGCTGGAGCTCATCGGCACAAGGGACCCTGCGGGTCACTTCCCCCGTGATCCGAACCTGTTCGCGTACCAGGATCGGACGGGCGGACGTTCCGGTTTGTACTTCAACGCCCCTGTCATCAACGAACACGTAAGGACGTCCAGATCGTCCGTGGAGGAGGCGACGGGGTGGACGGTGCCGGGCGGTGGGTCGCCGCGGGGAATCGCTCATCACGAGTTCGGCGAGCACCTGGCGGAACGGATCCTGGATGACGCGGTTCTCCATGGGGAGTTGAACCGGGCCGTCTCCCAGGTCATCGGCCGCCCGTACGACATCGCGGGAACACACGATGAGGCGCTGATCGCGGCGATCGAGCGCGAGCTGTCCACGTACGGCGCGTCCACCCCGCGCGACATGATCGCCGAGGCCTTCACCGAATACCGCTCTGTGGACAGACCTGGGCCACTCGCCCATGCCGTCGGCCTGTTCATCGACCGGCACCTCTCCGGCGAGCGCGGTTCAGGGCCGGCTGTGTGGCGGCGCGCGGAAGTCCCGGCCGTCTCGGCGTCTGCCGCCGTACACGCCCGTCGTGGCAGCGGGCAGGGCAATGAGTTCGGCTGGAACACCCATGACCGTGACATCGAGGGACTGCGACGGTTGGACGACCGGATCTACAAGGCCGAGCTGAACCGGAATCGGAAGGACGGGGTCGAGCAGCGCGCGGCGCGGCTGATCCATAACAAGCTGCGGGGACGTGGCCCAGAGGCCGTCGAATGGCTGACCGGCGCTGTGAACCCACGATCGCGGTGGGTACGGTTCCTGTTCGAGAACGCCGCCAAGCCGGCGCGGCCATCGGGCACCGGGGGCCGCGACTCCGCGTCGCCCGTGAAGCCTTCGGTGGAAAGGCGGCCAGAACGTGTCGTCGTGCCGGACGAGCCGTCCGTCCTGGACTGGGGTGAGACCTACGATTCACCGGCCGAGCGGAACCGCTGGCATGCCCTGATGGAAGAGGCGAACCGGCTCTCGGAGGACCATGACCGGGCAGGCGACACCGAAAGTCTCGAGGAGACCGTCGCAGCCGGGGTGCGATTCGTCCAAGCGCATGACCTGGCCGGCGCTGACAGGACGAACTGGTACAAGTTCAAAGGGGCCGCCGAACTGCGCGATTGGGAGGCCTTCAGGGAGCACTACGACCTCACCACGGGGATCGGCTTCATCGGCGATGTGCTGTTTGTCGAGTTTGACCTCGAGCCGGACGATCTCCGCGGTGTGGGCGGGCCGCGGGGCGGCGGAGGGAAGCAGGGCGAGCCCTGGGCCGACGAGACACCCACGCCTCCGCATGGCATGCGGCCCGTGTCCGTCGATGACACGCCGACTCCTCCGCGAGGCTTTCCCGCGGTGGGCCAGGGTCCCGCCCGCCAGCCAGTGCGGCCTGGCGAGAACGTGCCGAGAGATGCCTTCGGCCCTATCGACCTGCAGGCGAGGGGCCGGGTTCCGCTCGTGAACCTGCGGCCGTTGCGGACAGAGCACCTCCACCATTACACGTCACTCAGGGACGACCTCGCCCAAGCCATGCGCACAGGCCACCAAACCGTGCAAGGCATCCTCAAGAACATGGGGGACAGGCCATTCACCATGGGCGTCCTGCAGGAGATCCTTCCGTATGTCAATCCCACCAACTGGCAGACCAACTGTCCCGAGACCAGCCTGGCGGTCGATGACATCCTGAGCGGGAAAGCGGCGGTCGCCGGACCGTGTATCGGATCCAGGCACGCGGACACCGAGCGGACCATGTCTGCCCGGGCCAAGAAACGACACATGGCCCTGCGTAGCTTCTGGGATATCGACGCGATCATCCGGTTGGCCGGTCCGGGAGCGCGTGGAATCATCATCGCCCGTCCCACGGCAGATGCTGAGGTCACCGGGCACGTGTACAACGTCGTGAACGTCGGCGGGGAGGTCATCTACATCGACGCGCAGCGACGTTCCATCGGCCCGAACCACGAGGAAAACCATCGTTGCGAGCTGTTCCACTTCTTCCGTATGGGGTGACGGGCAAGAAGGGTGCGGTCCGTTGAGAGGAAGGACGAAAAGATATGCGGCGTCGGCCCAGCATCTGTGACGCGTGTGCCAGGTTGCGGCAGCAGGCGAACCCCAAGCCCGTCAGCCCCGCCGAGCGGTACGTCCCCTTCTGCACGGCCTTCCCGGACGGCGTCCCGGACCAGATCTATTTCGGCGGCTTCGACCATCGGCGGAGTTACCCCGGAGACCGGAACGTTCTCTTCGACCTCCGCGAAGGCGGCGAGCGGGCACTGACCGCCTACGAGCGGTATTCCGGGATTTGACCTCCCCTGTGGGTTTGTCCATGCGATCATGGTCAACCGATGACCGTGCGGAGAAGGGCGGATCGTGACAGAACAGTCGGCATTTTCTGAGGATGAGCTGGACCAGCTGGTGCAGGCACCGAGGCAGGTGGCGTGGGCGGCGATGCAGGCCGAGAGCGATGGCGTCATCGGGATGGCCAAAGAGCTCTACGCGACCGGCAAGGTGATGGCGGACTCCGAGCAGCACAGCAACGCGCTGATCAGGAAGCTCGCGGCCACCGCCCCGAAGGGTGAGGCGGCCGGCTCGACGCCCGACGAGGCCATCGCCGACGCACTCGGCAAGGTTCCCGCGGCCATCGCCCTGCTCCGCGCCAAGGTGACCGAGGACGACGTGCACGCCTACCAGCAGTGGCTGATCGAGATCGCCACCCGGGTCTCCGACGGCGCCAAGGCGGTCTCAGAAGCCGAGCAGCGGTTCATCGACCAGCTCACCGAGGCGATCAAGGGCTGAGGATCAACCGCCGATCGTTTCTCCTGCGGCGCGCAACGCGTACGAGTTGCCGATCACGCCCGGAGCTGGCGGGTGATGGAGGGGTCGGTGATGGCGGTGTCGTTCGCCAGCAGGAAAGCCTTGCTGAGGATGAGCGCCAAGCGGCCGTCCTCCTCGAAGGGAAGGAACAGCCCGGCGTGAGGGTCGCGGGCGGAGACGATGCACAGGTAGGCGTCGTTGGGCTCCATGAGGATGTTCGCCGACCCCAGGTGGATCTTGTAGGTGCGTAGATCACCCCGTACCACCAGGAAGCGGTCGGTGAGGGTGCATCGGTCGGCGATCGCCGTACGTCCGATCAAGCCGGACAGCGCGTCCCTGCGCACCTCGGCGGAGGGCGGCAGCTCTGAGAACGAGCCGGTCCGCCAGTAGTCCCGCATCTGGTCCGGCCCCTGGTCGGCCCACCGGGGGTCGGCCGTGATCGAGGCGACGGCCACGAACAGGTCGACGTCCCGCATGGCCTCGCTGAACACCAGCGCGGGGACCTCCGCCAACGGCGCCTGCCGCCACCTGCCCTCGGCCGGCCGCTGGAAGTGGACCTGGCCGGTGGCCGCGTAGCCCTCGTCGTACAGACTGTGGTCCAAGGTGACCCGCCACCGTCCGCCCGCCAGGACCCGGTGGGCTTCCCCGTCGTAGCCGCCGTCCCACTGTCCGAGGAAGGGGGACTGCCAGCCGCGCTGTTTGAACAGCGCGCGGAGCTTGCGGTAATCCACTACGTGCCCGGCGAAGCGATGGGAACAGGTCGCGGTCGCCTCCTCGGCCGGGGTGATCAGGTAGATCTCCCGGAAGGCCTGCTTGAACGGCTGGCGCAGCTCCTTGCCCTGCACCACCTCTCGCCAGACGCGGACCTCCTCCACCGTCGCGCGGGCCGGATGCCACAGCCGCACGGGCACGTCCGGCACGTTCATGCCCAGCTCGCCGCGCCACACGCCGGGCGAGATCTCGAACTCCCAGATCAGCCGATCGGCGACCGGGCGACCCTCCAACTGCCGGTACGGCGCGGTCGTCTCGCCGGCGTATCCGGCTTCCAGCGCCCTGATCAGGGTCGCCTGCTGCTGCATGGTCTGCTTGGCCAGCTCGCGCAGCCGTTTGACCTCGTCGGGGTGCTCCCGCCTGACCGCCGCCGGGACCGCTTTCAGCTTCTTGTCTCCGTGCCACCACGACAGTTCGACCTCGCCGTCGGTCGAGATCACCGCCGTGTGCTCGCCGAACGCCTGCCGTACCCGCCCGTCGGGCAGCCTGAACGCCACCTCCAGCCGGTTGGCCAGGGCGGGCTCGATGCGCTTGAACATGCGATCCAACTGTTTGGGCACCCCGGCGTGCCGGGTGACCTGGCGGGCGGCACGCAGCGCGGAGATCGCCTCGGGTGTCGGATGGTCCTCCACCGCGCGGGCGATCTCGAACAGCAGCGCCTGGGAGGGCAGGGTTTTGGCCTGGGTGGGCGCCACCGCGATCCCGCGCACCAGGGTGTCCAGCAGTTCGGGCAGCCAGGGTTCGTCCCGCATGAGCGCCAGCCCTACGGCCCGGCCGAGGGCCGTCTTCTCCCCGTCGTCGAACGCTTTCTCCGCCTCGTACGGAATGTCGCCGGCATGGATCGCCGCGACGCGGGCCTCGGCCGTCTCCAGAGCGGTCCGGGTGAAGTCCAGATAACCGGGCAGGCCGCCGAGCCATTCGACCACGCCGGGCCGTTCCCGCACCGCCTCGGCGAACAACGCCCGGCGCTCCACGTCCCAGCCGAGCAGCACGTCCATCTCGGCGACCGCGATCGGCCCGTACTCCTCGGCGAGCCGTTCCCGCACGTCTGCGTCCATGCCCGCCAGCCCTGCCGCCACCAGCACGGGGAAGCGTCCGTACGGTTGACTCTCATCCTCCGGCAGCAGGAATCCGACCAGCTCGCGGGCCGGCGCGACCAGCCGCTGCCTGGCCTGCTCGCCGATCGTGTACCGCTCCGACGTCGAGATGCCGTCGCCGGCCTGGACCGGCGTGCCGTCCAGGCCGACCAGTCCGACGCTCAACTGGGAGGCGTCGGGCCAGTAGGTGGGATCGTTCGCGGTCCCGATGATCAGATGGAGCAGGCGCTGCGCGAGGGGGGAGAGGTGCATGCCGATGGTTCCTGTCAGAGGTGGATCTGGCGGGTGATGGACGGGTCGGTGATGGCGGCGTCGGCGGCCAGGAGGAACGCCTTGGACAAAATGATCGACAACATGCCGCCGTCCTCCTCGAAGGGCAGGAAGACCTGGTCGCCGGAGCCGCGGGGGACGATGCACAGGTAGGCGTCGTTGGGCTCCATCAGGATGTTGCCCGAGCCGAGATGGATCTTGTAGGTGCGCAGGTCGCCGCGGACCCGCAGGAACCGGTCCGCCAGGACGCACCGGTCCGCGATGGCCAGCCGGGGAAGCAGCCGAGACAGGGCGTCATGCCGGACCCGGGCGCTCTCGGTCAGGTCGCCGAAGCTGCAGGACTGCCAGTAGTCCCCGTGGCCCTCGGGGTCCAGGCCAGTGGAGGTGACGCCGACGGCCAGGTCGGCGTCGCGCAGCGCCTCCGACAGGACGAGCGGAGGAACCTCGGCCAGCGGGACCGAGGAGATGCCGGCGCGGAAACGGAGGTCGCCGCTGACGCAGATGGAGGCGGTGGTGCCGTAGCCGTCACGCTCGTAGGAGTGCTCGTCCAGATGGAAGTCCCAGGCAGCGGTCAGGCCACCGGGCAGTTCCCTGGCGGCATCGCAGCAGTCGGATCCGCCGGCGGCGTCCCAGTGGCCCAGCGACATGCCGGTCCAGCCGCGCTCGGTGAGCAGCGCCTTGGCCTGGCCGTACCGGAGCAGGTGGCCGGAGAACCGCCGCGAGTGGTCGTGCGTCTCCTCCTCGGCAGGAGTGAGCAGGTAGACCTCGCGGAAAGCCTGCTTGAACGGCTGACGCAGGCCGATCGCCAGCAGGTGGTCCCGCCAGGCGCGGACCTCCTCTGGCGTGTGGGAGAGGGGATGCCACAGACGTACTTCGGAGCTCGGCCGGATGCGGCGCCCGGCCGGATCGGTCAGCTCCCACGCCCCATCGACGTGGACGGGGAGCCCGGCAGGGCCCTGGATGGTCTCCCAGATCAGGGAACGGGCGAAGGCGCCGGTGACCGGGTGGTCGAGGGAGAATTCGCACACCTCCTCCCAGAGCCAGACCCGCCCAGTCGCCAGCGCGCGCTCGACGCGGAAACGTTCGGCGGGGACCGCCTTCTTCAACTCCTTGGCCGTGGCCTTGAACTCGGCCACCAACTCCCGGTCGACGCTCTTGGGGATGGTCTTGCGGCCGTTGTAGGTGATCGCGCCGGTCACTGTCAGGGTCAGCCCCTGTTCGGTGCGCGTGCCGTCGTGGTCCAGGCCGAAGGTGGGAACCGTGCGTTCGACCAACTGCTCCGGAGACAGCCCGGTCTGTACGGCTATCGCGTCGAGGATCTGCTTGATCTTGGTCAGAATGCTCTTCCTGCGCACCTTCGCCTGGACGCGGGCAAGCTGGGCGACAACCTCCATCCCCCCGCGCCGGGCCAGCACACCGAGGGCCGCGTTGGCCACTCGCTCGCTGCGTGAGTTCGGGCCTGATCCGCCGATCCCGGTGCCGGTGGCCAGGGCCACGTCGCCCAGGAGCCCCGTCACCCAGGGCTCGTCGATGCGTTCGCAGGTCCAGATCATTCCGCGCAGGAGCTCGGCGGTGCGCTCGTGAAGATAGATGACGACCGCGCGATAGCCGCTGTGCCAGGGCGCTTCACGATAAGCCGGGACGCGGCCCAAGATCTCCTGGATCAACTCGACGGCATGGGGTGTGAGCAACTCGCCCGCGCGTGCCGTCCACTGTCGTGCCGGGGTGGCAGAGGTCGTGGTGGCCCAGTGTCTCAGGAGCGGGAGGGCATCGGCTTCGCCCAGGCGCTTGCCGTACTCCTCGCGCAGCAGGACGGCGAAGCCGTCGCATTCGGGTACCACGGAACGCGTGGCCGCGGCAGGGTCGCCGGCGAGATGCTCGGCGATGAGATCATCCAGCAGTCGCTTGGCCGTCCAGCCGGCCGAGGACCGGACCGTCTCCATCTCCCGCTGTGCCACCAAGAGGTGCGGCAGGAGCGGTTCGCGCTCGCTCGCCGGCAGCTCCTTGATCGAGGAGATCGGAATGCGGTAGACGTGGTCCGTCTGGTGCCGTTCCGATCGGGTGAGCGTGGTCCGCCACAGCAGCTCCCGCTCCTTCGGGGTCCAGCGCAGTTTGCGCTGTGCCAGCCTGGTGAGGAATCCCTGGCCGGCGATGCTGCCGTCGGTGGTCAGCGTCAGCAACTGCGCCCACAACGCCGTCGACCGCCATTCGGCCTCGCCCCATCCGGCGGAAAGCTCCTTCAGGAGCAGGTCATTGACGAAATGGTAGGCGTCCTGAGGGCGCAGGGTGGTGTCGAGGCGGCGGAACATCGCCAGGGTCGGCTGGTCCAGTTCGTCGAGCCAGCCCCGAACCTCGGACGGAAGGCCGTCGAGAACACCCATGTCAGCTCTCGACCATGGGGTAGATCCCAACGTCCCCGGCCTGCCGGTCACCCTTGGGTGCGGTTGGCATCCGGCAGCCGTTCAGCTCGGGCAGATTGAGCGGGGAGGACTCCTCCAACGCCCGGCCGGCCGCGCTCTCATCGCGCAACGTCACTGATGCCATCGAACCCCGTTTCCATGAAGATCAGGCAGCGGGGCAATCAAAGCAGCAGCGAACGACAGAAACGGTGGTGGCGGCGGGCGTACTGCCGCGGTTGGCCGGCTCGGTCACTCCGGGCGTGTTCGGCGACTCCGCCCCTCGACCGCCGGGCGTCCGAGCAACTTGTCGATGGTGCGGCGTTCGCGTTTGGTGGGACGACCCGCGCCGCGATCCCGGACGGCCACCGTGACGCTCTCCTCGCGCGGAGGAGGCGGAGGGCTCTTGTCGACGTAGCACTCGGCGGCCACGGCGGCGCCGACGCGCTTGGTGATGACGCGGGAGACGACCACGATGCGTTCGCGCCCCTCGTGCCGCAGCCGGACCTCGTCACCGACCCGGACGACGTGTGCGGGCTTGACCCGTACCCCGTTGACCCGGACGTGACCGCCCCGGCAGGCGTCGGACGCGATCGAACGAGTCCTGGTGAGCCGCACCGACCAGATCCAGCTGTCCACCCGCGCACTCACCTGCTCACCTGCCATCCCGACACTTTACTGAGCGATGTCATGCCCGTCGATCGCGCACGAGCAGACTCGTCTCTACGACTTCCCCTACCTCGACAACTTCCGGGAACGTCGCTGCCCCGGTAACCTTGCGGAATTCTTTGACTCCGGAGGAGAGCCGTCGTGAGGCCCCGATGGTCGCGCTTCGGCTTCTTTCTGGCCGGACGGAAGTAGCGCGACCACCCGGGGCAGAAGCACCCCCCCAACCCCCCCCAGGAGGTAGAGCCGTGGGCTCTGGCAAGAAGACGTGGACGGCAGTGTTGCTGGCCACTGCTGTACTGGCGGTCACTGCGGCCTGTGGCGGTGAAGGCGCCGACGGCGAGATCAAGTTACGGTTTTCCTACTGGGGCAGTGCCGCGCGACAGAAGATGACCAAAGAGGCCATCAAGAAGTTCGAAGCGAAGAACCCGAACATTCACATCGAGGAAGAGTTCTCCGACTTCGGCGACTACTACGAGATGCTGGCCACGAAGGTCGCCGGCGACGAAGCGCCTGACGTCATCACGATCGAGATCCGTGGCCTGCGGGAATACGCCGACCGTGGCACGCTCGCCGACCTGTCCAGCGAGGTCGACACCGCCGACATCGACAGCAAGGTGCTGGCCACCGGTGCCATCGACGGGAAGCAGTTCGCCATCCCCACCGGCGTCAACGCCTGGTCCCTGGTCATGGACCCGAAGGCGATCAAGGACGCGGGGCAGAACCTGCCCGACGACACCATGTGGACCTGGGAACAGTACATCGCCTTGGCGGCGAAGATCACCGCAAGGTCCGGCGGCAAGGTCTACGGCACCCAGCAGGCTTTCAACCCGGCTTTCCTGCAGATCTTCGCCGCTCAGCGAGGCGAGTCCCTCTACGACGGGAACAAGGTCGGCATCTCGCGCGAGACGCTCAAGGCGTGGTGGGCCGTCCATCGGAAACTGATCAGGACCAAGGGTTCTCCCGACGCCGCCAAGAGCGCTGAGCTCGCTTCCCTGAGCGAGGACCGGTCGCTGTTCGCCACCGGCAACGGCGCGATGGGGATGTGGTGGAGCAACCAGCTCGGCTCGATCAACAAGGCGTCGGGCGGCAGGGAAGTGGACCTGTTGCGGATGCCGAAGGTACCGGACGCCACCACTGGTGGCATGTTCCTGCAGCCGGCCATGTTCTTCACCGCCTCGGCAAAGTCCGAGCGCCAGGCCGAGGCGGCCAAGTTCATCGATTTCATGATCAACGACCCGGAGGCGGGCGGGATCATCCTCAGCGACCGCGGCCTGCCGTCCAATTCCAAGGTGCTGGCAGCGGTCAGGGACAAGCTTCCGGAGACCGACAAGAAGACGCTGGCCTTCCTCGACAAGATCAAGGGCGAACTCACGGACTCGCCCGCCGCCCCGCCGAAGCACGCCAGCGCCATTGAGGCCATTCTCACGCGGTATACGAACGAGGTTTTGCTCAGCCGGATGGCCCCTGATGATGCCGCACAGAAGCTCATCACGGAGGCCAACGCCCTTATCGCAGGCTAGTCGGGTTGGCCCGGTATGACCGGTCTAACCGACACGATGAATATTCGTATTCAATGCCCTACTCCACGTGACGAAGGCGTGCAAAGTCTGCAATGCTCGCCCGGTACAAGCCATGAGGGAGGCGGACGAAATGGGGCTGGACGGAGATGCGGGCAAGCGGGACGGCCTTGACGGTTCGGAGGGCGGAGAGCCCGAGCAAGGACTTGGCGGGCGGTTCCGGATAGAGGATGGGGAGATCGTCCCTGAGGGCAGGGGCGAGGTGCTGTTCTCCTACGATGAGGAGTTGGGCCGCCCTGTTGTGCTCAAGCGCACCCATTCGGCCGAAGCCCGTGCATTAGCCAAGATCGTCCACCGGCATATCATCACCGTCTATGACGTCCTGACTGTTGATGATGGTCCTCGGGCCGGCACATGGCTGGTCATGGAGCGTGCGCCGCACGGCAGCCTGTCGGGCAGGACATTCTCGCACCGGGAGGCGGCCGGAATCGGTGCGCAGATCGCCGACGCGCTGACAGCACTGCACCGCAAGGGCCTGGTCCACTGCGACGTGAAGCCCGCCAACATCGTCATGGACGCCGAAGGGACGGCGAAACTGACCGACTTCGACGCCGCCCGGCGCCTTGGCGGTACGGAGACGATTTCGCCCGACAGCCCGATCTCCTACACGCCCGACTACGCCGCACCCGAGGTCGTCGGCGGCAACCCGGGTACGGCCTCCGACGTGTTCTCCCTCGGCGCCACCATCTATGCCCTGATCGCCGGAAACTCGCCGCGCCCCTGGGCGCACGGCGACGAGACGGCCGACGAAGCGGACGAGCACGACCCGGACGGCAACCGGCGAATCGTTGGCTGGGAGGTACACCACGGTGTCATCGAGATGGCCGCGGATATCGGGCCGCTGCGCCCGGTACTGACGGCCATGCTCCACGCCGAACCGGGCAAACGACCGACCGCCGCCGAAGCCCACGCTGCGCTGCGCGACATCGTCGACCCACCCGGGCTGTGGCGGAAGGCACGCGATACCGCCAGGCGCCGGTGGAAGGTGGTCACCGCGGTCGCGGCCACCTTGGCACTGGCCGCAAGCGGGACCGCCTGGCTCGCCGATCGCGATGATCGTCCCGCCACTCTCACTGCGTCCACTGCTCCCACTTCGGTCGCGTCGCCTGCGGCATCCGGCTCGCCCGACGGCAGGGGGGCGACGGAGGCGAAGATCGTTGCGTCCAAAGGCCCGTCGACGACCTTTGGCAGAAGTTGCCGGAAGAACTGCGCCTTCGTCGAGTTCCGGGCCACCGGTCTCAAACCGGGCAAGAAATATGTTTTCAAGCCGTACACCAGCAATTGGGGGGAGTTCAACTCTGGAGCGTCGTTCACCCCCGATGAAAACGGCGAGCAGCACACAGACAACCGATTCCCCTGCAACGCGGTTGGTCAGCAGGTGTGGATCGTCGCTGAAGGGCCGGACGGGGAACGAATCGTTTCGAACAAATTCACCTGGACGGCCGGGTGAACCCACGGTGTGCGATGGAGAGGCGATGAACGTGTGCCCAGGGGGACCAAGTCCCAAGGACTCCATCCAGGTCCCGCGCTGAAATAGGCATGCCGCGACCGGCAACAATTGGCTCGCTAAGCGGACCAATTATCGGGTATTGGCTCTGTCGTCGAGCCACCATGAGGGCAAGGATCGTGACATGACCACTCAACACGGTGACTTGCATGATCTTGCGACGATCTCGATTCCTGACGCCATCGCCCAACTCCCCGGCCCCTTCCAACAGCACAATCTGGCGATGGTGAATGACACCACCGTCGTTCGCCTGGCTCGATTGGAAGGCGAGTTCCCCTGGCACCAATCGGTAGGTGCCGGGCCGGTCACCGGGAACGGTCTGGTCCCGATGGGTCTCCAGGTTCTGCCGGACGGCGTCGGCTTCCAAGCGGTGCAGCAGCTGGGCCAATGCCCAGGTGCATTCCTGCGGACCGCGCCCGGCCGACAGGAGCAGGTGGACGCTCACGAACGCCCCCGCTTGCGGCGGCGCTCCCGGTGGTCGGGCGTTTTGTAGGTGACCAGAGGAATCGTGGTGGCCACGGGCGTGGCCAGGTCATGGCCGACGAGGTCGTCGATCACTTGCTCGATGCGCTTGTAGGCCGTAGGCGCCTCCTCGAAGAGCAACTGGCGGTCGCCGCACACCACCAGCGACCCCACCGGCGTGCGACGCAGCTCTTCGACCGTGTGCTTGGCCCGGCCCCGGCGCAGGGCGTCCGCACGCGACATCTTGCGGCCCGCGCCGTGCGCCACGGAATGGCCGGCGTCCGGCCCGGCGTGGGCGGCCACGAGGTAGGAAGGGGTGCCTCGCGTACCGGCGATGAGCACGTCGCGGCCGTCACCCGGCGCCGCCCCCTTGCGATGCAGGTAGATCCCGTCGCGGACCTCGACCAGATTGTGGCACTGGTCGACGATCGGCTCGGTGGGCTCGAACCCCAGGGCATGGGCGACCCGGGCGGCCAGCAGCCGCCGGTTGAGTGACCCCCAGCGTACGGCCTCGTCATGCATCGCCAGGTAGGCGCCGGGATCAGGGGCGGGGCCCGCGCCGTGGACCTCAGTGTGCGCCCGCAGGATCCGCTCGCCCAGCCCTCGGGAACCGCTGTGGACGACGAGAACCAGGTCGCCGGCGGCGAGCCCGAGACGGCTCGCGTGGTCCGGTTCGAAGACGGTCCCGATTCGTGCCAGCTCGACGAAGTGGTTGCCCCGGCCGACCGTCCCAAGCCCTTCGACGTGACCTGCGGGAATATCACCCTTGACCACGTCCCAGGCGGGATCGTCGGCAGGGTCCAGCGCGCGATCGAGATCGGGGAACCGGGCGGCAAGCTTCTCGGGTACGGCCCGCTTCAGCTTGACGGGGAACACGGCGATGCCGCAACCGATGTCGGAGCCCACCAGAAACGGGTACAGCACGGTCGACGTCATGGCGGCCCCGATGGGGGCGCCCTTGCCGGGGTGCAGGTCCGGCATGGCGGCGACGTGCATCATGCCGTCGAGGGCGGCCACCTGATGGCACTGCGCGACGGCATCGGACTCGATCCAGCTGGTGGGGGAGGCGAACACGGTGACGGTGGCCGAACTGGACGGCAGCGGGGACTCCTGCCGGGAGGGTTCCTGAGACAAAGACGCTCTCTTCGCAGAACTGGGTAGGGGCGGACGCCATTACGGCATTTCGAAATAGCGGGGTGCTGTCCGTCAGAGCATCATGGACACAACGTTCCCCGAGGCCACCACGCGAGGCAAATGATTTTCGGCCATACGGGCTGGTATGCCTGCACGCTCCCATGCTGGGTCTTGGGTGATGCCGCATGCAGGCACCGTCGGCTTCCAGTTCGACCGGACGGCCAAGCTCGACGTCGGCCGCGTCCGCGCGGTCCAGTCACGCCCAGCCGCCTCCGAACGGTGACCTAATACTCCGGCGAGTCAGGGTCACACCGGCTGACACTCCGGAATTGTCCTTGCCCTCCGCCATGATGGCTCCGCTCGTATCCGCTCACGTGATCTCGAAGGAGCCGTCATGACCGCGAAAGAAACCTCAGAATGGTCCGATTTCGGGTGGAATTCCTGGCAGGACCTCGCTCTCGTCCGTGCCAGGCTCGACGCGGGCGCCGACCCGAACAATGGACCGTACTTCTTCGAGCGGCCGCTGCACGCCGCGGCGGACCTCGGTTCGCCGGAGGTGGTCACCGAACTGTCCGGCCGGGTCGATGACGTCGACGCGGAGTGCGAGGGCCGCACCGCGCTCTGGGAGGCGGTCTTCAACGACCGGCCCGAGAACGCCCGTGCCCTGGTCGCCGCTGGAGCGGACCCGTGGCGGCCGATGATGGGTGGCTGGTCGCCCGGCCGGCTGAGCCTGGCGGGCCCCACGCCTGGGCTGTTCTTCCCGTTCCCGAAGGGTCATGCCGGCCTGACCGAGGCCGAGGCCGCCGCCGTGGCGGAAGCCGGACGCCTGACCGGCGCGCTGGGCGGCATCGAGTGGGACGGTTTCAGCCTGGCCTGCGTACGCGGCATCAGCGCCGCCGAGGCGGCACGGCGCCTGGCCGCCGAACCCGCCGACGAGGAAGAGCTGGAAGAGATCATGGAAGACCCCTTCGACGATGAGGCCATGCGGTTCATCGGCTTAACCGACGTACCAGGCGGCTGCGTCGTCAGCCAGCAGTGGGGGTACATGGCCTCCACTCCCGTCGTCATGAAGACACTGTCGGCGGGCACGGTCGCCTACGGCATGTACGCCAACCCCAAAAGCGGCAACCAGGGTCGCGTCTACCGCGACGGCGAGGTCGTGGGCTGGGATACCCACCCGGGCGGCGACGACGCGTCCTCCGGCGATCCGGCCGAGGAGATCCTGCTCAAATACCTGTACCACGGCCACGCCGAGGCCTATTGCTTCGCCGGCGCCGGACTCCGCCCGGCCGACGCCCGCGCGATCTCCAATCCGGACAAGCACCTGCGACTGCCCGAACGGGACTACTGGCGCTGACCAGGCAGTCGCCGCGATCCTGCTCCCCTGACTGGTGGCGTGACGAGCAAGGTTGTGTTGATTACCTCCTAAGCGGCCTTGAGCGCGGCGAACTCGGTGGGGCGTTTGCGGGGCGAGGCTCGCCACTCCCGTTGGTCCTGCGACAGGTCGAACAGGAACGGACGGCGCAGTTGGCGCAGATCGGGAGTGGCGCAATTCCGGCTGTGCCTAGCGCTCTTTGCCCGTCCCATGACCCGCGCATGGACCGCTCCCGGGAAGGGAGAGGCCATGGACACAGCACGGTTGGGGCGCACGAAGCTTCAGGTCAGCCCGATCTGCTACGGCCCGGCCGGCCGGGTCGCCATCGTCGGCGCGCGCAGCCCCGAACACCTCGACGAGAGCCTGCGGGCCGCGGAACGGACGCTGGGGCCGGACGACCTGGCGGAGATCGACGCCGCACCAGTGGGTATGTGATGACGTCCGTCACCGTGCTCGGCACCGGGCTGATGGGCTCGGCGATGGCCCGGCACATGGCCGGACAAGACCTGGACGTGCGCGCCTGGAACCGGACCGCGGACAAGGCGCGGGCGCTGCGTCCTGACGGGGTGCGTCCGGCGTCGAACGTCGAGGAGGCCGTGCGCGGCGCGGATGCGGTCATCACCATGGTGCCCACCGGAGACGTGGTCGCCTCGCTGGCGGCCCGTTTCCTGCCCGCGATGCCCGTCGAGGCAGTGTGGCTGCAGATGAGCACAGTGGGCGGCGTCTGGACCGACCGGCTCCTCCGGTTGGCGGCGGACGCCGGGCGGCGGATGCTCGACGCGCCGGTCTCGGGCAGCAGCCAACCGGCTGAGCAGGGCAAGCTGGTCCTGATCGTCTCGGGGGCGTCGGAGGCGCTGGAGCGGGCCAGACCCGTTCTGGAGGTGCTCGGCTCCCACATCGCACACGTCGGGACGGCCGGGGAGGCATCCCGGGTCAAGATGATCGTCAACAGCTGGATGACGGCCTCGGTCGTGGCCATGGCCGACACGATGCTGGCTTGTGAGCAACTGGGCCTGGATCCCGCCCACGTCCTGCGGGTGCTGGAGGACGGGCCGCTGGGCATGCCGTACGCGTTGCAGAAGGCCGCCGAGATCCGTGCCCGCACCTACCCGGCGGGTTTCCCGCTCAGCCTCGCGCTCAAGGACCTCGGCCTGCTCGCCGATGAGCGCGACCGGTCGTCCCGCCTGAGCGACACCGTACGGGAGACGATGCGGCGAGCCGTCGAGGCCGGTCACGGCCGCGAGGACGTGGCCGCCGTGGCCGAGATCCTGCGCCGGGATTTGCTCTGAAGCCTGCGTCCGCGCCCGGTCCACGGAAACGCGCCGGACAGCACAGCGGCAGGTCGATGGTCTGACACTCCAAGATTCACCTCTGCGGGGGTGACTGCCGCGCGCCGGGAGACGAGGTAGGCGCCGAGCTGTGAACGTGCCATACGTGCAGGGTAGGCCGGGAGGCGGGCATGTGCCTGGGTGCAGCGCACCCAGGAGGACTCCACCTCTGCCGCACCCGTGCCGGGAACGCCAGTCTCGATGCCATGAGCACACAGCACATCGACATCGACAGCACCCACCCGTCCGGCCGCAAGGTCGTCCTGGTGACCGGCGCCAGCAGCGGCATCGGCGCGGCGGTCGCCGCGCGCCTCACGGCACAAGGACACCAGGTCGTGGCAGGCGCCCGCCGTACCGAGCGGCTCAAAGCGCTGGAAGAGACCGTGGCCGAAGATGCCGCCCGCTCCGGCGGCGCCCTGCGCACGTCGCGTCTGGACGTGACCGACCTCGCAAGCGTCCGGGCTTTCGTCCAAGGGGCCCGCGACCGATACGGCCGCGTCGACGTCCTCGTCAACAACGCGGGCGTCATGCCCCTGTCCCGCCTGGACGCGCTGCTCGTCGACGAGTGGGACCGGATGATCGAGGTGAACGTCCGCGGACTGCTGCACTGCATCGCCGCGGTCCTGCCGGTCTTCACAGCGCAGGGCAACGGCCATGTCGTCACGGTTGCGAGCGTGGGAGCCCACGAGGTCGTGCCCACCAGCGCGGTCTACAGCGGCACCAAGCACGCGGCCTGGGCGATCACCGAGGGCCTGCGCCAGGAGTCCGGCCCGGGCATCAGGACCACGACCATCTGCCCCGGCGTCGTCACCTCCGAACTGGCGGACACCATCACCGATCCCGGCGCCGCCGAGGCGATGCGCACCTACCGTGCGCACGCCATCGAGCCGGAGGCCATCGCCGCCGCCGTCTCCTACGCCCTCGCACAACCCTCCGACGTCGACGTCAACGAAATCATCGTCCGGCCCACCCGCCAGCGCTGACAGACGCGAAACGGGCAGTCTCCCCAGCCACCCGACAACTTACGGAGACATCATGACCAACGCGACCAACTCCTCGAGCGACATCCCCATGCCAGGGAACGGCGGCATCACCGTCGCCGAGCACCTGGTTGCCCGGGCCCGCCGATGGGTTTCCGGATGGGACAAGAAATCCTCGGACGGCCCGTTCTCGATCGCCCGTAACTTTTCCGAGGACTACGACTTCGACTCCGCAGATGTGATGATCTCCGATGACATGGACCCTGAACACCGGGTTATGGCAGGGCCCCACGAGTACGGCATCGCGTTCGACCCGATGTTCAACTCGCTGCGCGGTGCCCGGCATATGGTGTTCGAAAGCCCTACCGTGCTACTTGGTCCCGACGCCGAGAACGACCGAGTCGGCGCCGTAGCAGCGTCGCGTCTGATGTTCGTGGCGATCCTGGAGGCAGACGACGGGACGATTACCGCCATCCGGACCACGTCGTCGCAGGTATGGCGGCGGGCGCAGGACCGCTGGCGGATCATCCGGGAACACAATTCATCGGTTTCCATCGACGTGGCCGAGGCAGAGAAGCTCCTGGACTTCGAGGCGCGGACAAAGGAAGCAGAGGGCTGGCGAGCTTTGGTCTCGACCGCCCTCAATCGATGATCGCGGTCACCTCGGCCTCAATGAGGATGCCGGGTTCGAAGAGGATGTCGACCCCGATCAGCGCGGCCGGCGGCGTGGAGATGTCGAACTCGCGGGCCGCCTGTTCGATGCCCGCGTTGAAGGCGTCGTACATTTCTCTCTTCCAGCCTGCGGCGTACCACGTGAAGCGGACGACGTCGTGGAACGTCGCTCCTGCCGCATCGAGCGCTTTGGCGACGTTGCGGTAGACCTGGGCGACCTGTCCGGCGAGGTCTCCCGGTGCCACGAGCGCGCCGTTCTCGTCCCAGGCGACTTGTCCCGCGATGTGGACCTGCCTGCTACCGGTCGCCACCGCGACGTGGTGGTAGATCGGGACTTGGACGTGCTTGTCAGGGTTGATGAGCTCAACAGCCATGAGGTCTGCCCTTCTTCCGGTCGGGTGAGCACACAGGGTCATAGGTGCTCTCTTGCGGTTACTCAGAAACCATAGGAGAGTGTGGGCTGACGTGGAAGAACGCACTTTTCAGTGACTGGGGAACCAGATGGTGACCAAGCAGTTCAAAGGCTCGGCCGACGAAGCGGATCTGAGGCGCGCGGACTCCCTGGCACGGGAGATCTTCTCGGATGTCGCCAACAAGTGGGCGTTGCTGATCATCGAGGCGCTCGGTGAGCGCACCCTGCGCTTCAGCGAGCTGCGGGACGAGGTCGAGGGCATAAGCCACAAGATGCTCACCCAGAACCTGCGCATGCTGGAGCGCAACGGCCTGGCCGAGCGAAAGGTGCACCCGACGGTGCCGCCACGGGTCGAGTACACCCTCACCGAGCCGGGCCAGGCCCTGCGAGCAACGGTTGATCTGATCTGCGGCTGGACCCACGAGTACTTCGGCCACATCGAGGCCGCCCGCCGCAGTTTCCACGCCTGACGCTGGGCGTACGTAGGCTGGGACCGTCCCAGCGCGTCCAAGTCGAACTCCGCTGCCTCCCGCTCGCCCAGCGCCCCCTTCAGCTTCGCTGAGGCTCAGCTGATCAGTGCGGGCCGCCGCACTGCAAGGAGCTTGAGCAGGGCGGCGGCCAGCAAGCCCAGGACGGTCCAGCCGACGACGCCGCTGGGGCCGGCAATCGCCAAGTTCGGCGGTGTGGTGGCGTCGCCGAGCATAAGGAACGTCGGGACGGTCGCGTTGAACGCGGCGTGCGCTACGACGGCGGGCCAGACGCTGCCCGTGCGCAACCGCAGCCAGCCCAGGACCAGGCCGAATGTCACGCAGAAGCCGATGAAGACCAGCGCGGCCCAGGCGCCCAGGTTCGGATAGTTGTAGCCGAGCAGGGTCAGGGGCGCATGCCACAGCCCCCAGATCACGCCGGAGATCAGCAGCCCGCGGCTCACCCCCGCCTCGGCGCTCAGCCAGGGCACCAGCCATCCTCGCCAGCCCCACTCCTCGCCGAAGGCGGGGATCAGGGTGACTACGGTGCCGAGGGTGAGACCGGTGACGACCTGGCTGACCCAAGCGGTCTGCAGGTTGGCTCCCTGCACCCCCATCATCTCGCGATAGAGGCTGAGGCCGGACAGGTCCAGCGTGACCAGACCGAGTGCGGTGCTGAGGGCCAGGGTGAGGGCGGCGAACGCGGGCACGCAGATCCAGGCGACTGCGGCAAGGCCGAACGTGCGGGCCTTGCTCGGGCCGAGTCCGAGACCGGTCTGTGCGGCCAGTTCGGCGGGAGCCGAGCGCTTGCGGAGCCATACGGCCAGGACGCCGAGCGTGGGAGTGAACATCAGCGCTACGCCCAGCGGCTGCAGCAGCGGGGAGGCGATGCCGTCACCGAGCCAGAGCGGGAGGGCGAACAGCCAAGACAAGCCGAAGGCGGCCAGGAGGAACACCATGAGGTCGCCGTGTCGAGGGTTCATTGCGTTTCCGATCAAAAGTAGGTCGAACCGATGGGTGGGGGAGGGGTTGATCAACGGGCCGCCCGCTCGCGAGCAGGATCAGCGTCCCGGTCATCGGAGACAACAACTGGACGGGTTCGCCGGACAGTTGCCGGGCCATGGCGCGGCCCAGTGCTCTATCGAAGTACTCACGATCGAAACATTATCATTATCGATAATGAGAAAGCTATGAGATGCGAGATGGATGCCGAGCCGCATGGCCCAGGTGACGGTGCGTAACCGGGGCAGATCAGGCGCACGCCCCGCACTGCCGGGTCATCCTGACCGTCTATGTGATGAAGCGGCTGGGCCGCGACGCCGCCGAACTCACCGCACTCGCCGTCTAGTTGGCCATGTAGACGAGAAAGCCGATCCCCCACAGCACCAGAGCGATGTAGCCGAGCGCCAGCCCCGCCGTCGCGAGCCCTCGTCCTTCCAGTCCTTCCCGGTCGATCTCGGACATCGCGCTGTGCCCGACGATCACGGCGACGATGCTCAGGATCCCGCACGCAACCAGGCTCAAGATGCCCAGCACCAGAGCCGCCGTCGCCTTGCCACTGGTCCCGCCCCTGCGGTACTCACCAGACGAATAACTCAATGTCTACCCCACACCTGTCATATCTCTGCGGATCTTGTCCCCCCTGATCCAGTAAGCCCGCAGATAAATACAAACAGTCCGATACCGCATTGATCCGCCTGGAGGAGTCGGGCGGCACCCGGGTTGCGTCCACGGGAGTGGTCTACGAGTTCGGCCTGGTCACAGGCGTGGCGTCGGGAAATGAAGACGGCCATCGCGTGATCCTTCGAGTAGCACCATCAAGATTTGAAAGAGAGCCGGACGACGACCGCAGACAATAGTGTGACGCCCGCCCAGGGGGTAGCCGTCGAGGTTCTTGGCACCCACACGCGCCCGAACAGGTTTTCGTGGGCCGGTGAGCGTCGCTAGCATGTCAGGCAGCCGAGGAGGGCGACTGGATGGCCGTTCTGATCCGCACGCGTGACCTGCCCGCCGAACGGCGCCACGATGCCTGGCGAACCGTCGTGTGCGACACGCTCGGCCCGCTCGACCTCAAGATCGACCCCGACGCCCCGCTGCGGGGCGAGATCGAGTCCGGGCAGCTCGGGTCCGTGGGCGTCGGCAGGGTGCGCACGTCCACGCCCCACAGCGTGCACAGGACCCCGGGCCTGATCCGCAGAGACAGCCCCGAGCTCTACCGCGTCGTGCTTGCCATGACGGGCAGCCCGCGGCTGGCCCAGGACGGGCGGTACGCCCAGCTGAGCAGAGGCGAGTTCGCCATCTACGACTTCACCAGGCCTTACGAGCTGGCCTACGACTCGGCGGTGCAACTCGCGGTGTTCAGCCTTCCCCGCGACCTGCTGGCCCTGCCCAGCGGCTCCGTGGACGCGCTCACCGCCGTCCCCATCACGGCCGAGTCCGGCACCGCCGCGCTGGCCGTACCACTGCTGCACCGGGTAGCCGTGGACCTCGAGACGTACCGGCCGGACAGCGCGGCCAGACTGTCCACGGTCGTGACCGACCTGATCACCACCGCACTCGCCGAACGCGCCGAGCAGACGCGGTCCTTACCGCAGGACTCCCGGCAGCGCATGCTGCTGCTGAAGGTCCATGCCTTCATCGAGCAGCGGCTGGGCGAGGTCGACCTCGACCCGGCCACCGTCGCGCAGGCGCACCACGTCTCGGTGCGCTATCTGCACCGGCTGTTCGAGTCGGAGAGCACCACCGTGGCCGCCTGGATCCGGCAGCGGCGGCTGGAGCGGTGCCGTGCGGAGCTCGCCGCAGGCGGCACGCTGTCGGTGAGCGAAATCGGGGCCCGGTGGGGACTGCCCGATTCGGCTCACTTCAGCAGGCTGTTCAAGCGGGCGTACGGGATGCCGCCCGCCGAGTACCGCTGCGCGAACGCGGTGCGCTGATCGTCAATCCGTCTGGCACCCAGGTGCAAGACCGATGTCTCCGTTGATCGGCAGAATGACGGCATAGCAACGGAAAGGGATCAGGAAAATGCAGCTCTTCGTCAACATGCCGGTCAAGGATCTGGACCGGTCGAAGCAGTTCTTCACCGACCTCGGCTTCACCATCTTCGGCATGGCCGAGGGCATGGCGTCGGTGGTCATCAACCAGGAGACGCAGGTCATGTTGCTGACCGAGCCGGTGTTCGCCTCGTACATCTCCCAGGAGATCGCCGATGCGCACCGGAGCACGGAGGCGATCCTGGTGCTGGGCATGGAGAATCCGGCTCAGGTGGATGAGCTGGTGGACAAGGCGCTGGCGGCCGGCGCCGGCCCGGCGGGTGTCAAACAGGAGGACGGCGTCAGGTACCAGCGCGGCTTCGCCGACCTCGACGGCCACCACTGGGAGGCGCTGTGCTTGGTGCAGCCCGCCGGATGAGCGGCACGGCGATGTCGGCGGACGGCACCGCCATCGCCTTCGACCGGTACGGTGCCGGACCGGCGGTCATCCTGGTCCACGGCGCGTTCACGGCCAGAGGGCACGCGACCATGGCGGGTGTGGCATCGGCTCTGGCGCCGTGGTTCACGGTGTACGACTATGACCGGAGGGGACGCGGCGACAGCGGGGACACCCCGCCGTACGCCGTCGAGCGGGAGATCGAGGACCTGGCCGCCGTCATCGAGGTGGCGGGTGGGTCGGCCATGGTGTTCGGTGGCTCGTCGGGGGCGGCGCTGGCGTTGGAGGCGGCGGCACGGGGCTCGGCGATCTCCAAGCTTGCCCTGTGGGAGCCTCCCTACCATGTCGACGATGGCGCGCCTTCGCTGCCGGACGACTTCGCGGGGCAGCTCGACGCGCTGGTGCGGGCGGGGCGACGAGGGGAGGTGGTGGAGCGGTTCATGGTGGAGGCGGCCGAGGCGCCCCCGGAGGCGGTGGCCGCGATGCGCGCGCAGCCGTCTTGGCGGGAGATCGAGGCGGTGGCCCACACCCTCGTTTACGAGGCCGCCGTGATGGGCCCGGGTAACGCGTTGCCGGTGGGGCGGCTGACAGCCGTCACGCAGCCGACGCTTGTCCTCAACGGCGAGGACAGCCCACCGTGGATGTCGAAGGCGGGGCTGGCGGTCGTGGCGGCGGTGCCCTGCGCGCAGCGACGGCTCCTGGAAAATCAGGCGCACAACGTGGCCCCAGAGGCGCTGGTGCCCGAACTGCTGGAGTTCTTCGTCGCCGGGTGAGGCACGAAGCTCTGAGGCGGGTGTGCACGAGCGTGCCTTTCCTGCCCCAAAACCGCCGCACCTCCTGGACATGGGGCCAGGAGGTGCGGGGCTTGTCGTGTTACTCGGGGGTCAGGTTCGCCGCCACCGCCAGTACGGGTGGCTGCGGCCCAGGGAGGCGATCTTGGCTGCAGACGGGCCGGTCAGGGGCACTTGGCCCGCATGGTGGGGCTGTACCCGTTGCCGCCACCCATGAGGTGCCCCATCAGGCGGTAGGTGAACGTGGTGCCGCGCTTGCACCCCTTGTACAGGGTCTTCGGCCCTGGGGCGTTGTAGGTCGTGCTCGCGATCTTCTGCCAGCCATACCAGCGCTTGCGCTGGAGTTGGATGGAGACCCGCGCGGTCCGCCGGCACCCCGGGGCCCACGAGGTCGCCGCCACATGTCCCTTGCGCATCTCCGGCTTGTAGACGCGGATCTGGCACGAGGCCGCAGTGGTCGCCGCGGTGACGGCTGCGGGGGCCGCGGCAGTCGTGCTGGACTTCGCCGTGGGGGCCGCCTGGGCAGGGGCTCCGGCCGTGAGTGCGGCGGCCACGACTGCGGCACCGAGGATGGTGGTCTGAATCGTTCGCATTGCCTCTCCTTGGTTGTATCGGATGCGGAGAACGTAGGCCCGCGCGTGTTGAGAGGCTGTTGAGAACCTGTTGAGTCCCGACTCGTGCACAAGGACGAGGACCGAACTGTATGCCGCCGCGGCCGCCGCTCGTCGTGGCCGGATCCGCGGCCTGCTCGAGACGCTCCACCACCGCCATGGTGAGGAACCTCCACGTCGAGCGGACCCACCGCACGTCCCCGTGCACCGGAGGCATACCCTGAGCCCCAGGCCCGCCCGAAGCCCTCGGGCTGCGTCAGGCGCCGTCGAGGGAGAGGACGGCCATCGTGGCGGTGACGAGGACGAGAAGCGCCAGGTAGCTCCATGCGTGGAGCCTGTCGGAGATTCGCGGCGGACGGCGGCGCATGATGACGATCACCGGCAGGGCACCGGTGAGGAGCGCCACAGCGGCGCCGAGGTCGACCGGACCATAGAAGAAGACACCCGCGGACGCGGGGCTACCCGTGTGCTCCGCGCCGAAGAGGACGAGCGCCGGCGTCGCGACGGCGAGCGTCAGCGGGTTGGCCAGCGTGGTGGCCGTGCGCATGTCGTGGCCCAGCCTGCGAAGCAGGGGAACGGTCATGATGCTGCCCCCGACACCGAGAAACGACGCCGTCGCGCCGATGGGAATGCCGAGCGCGGCACGGATGCGACCGGTCTCTCCTCCGCGGCCGGAGCCCGTGACGGCGCTTTCCGCTCGGCGGTGAAGGAAGCCGGGCCGCACGAGGACGTCGACGATCGTGGCGACGAGGTAGGCGATGAAGGCCCACTGCGTCACGAACCCGGGGGTCCATCGGGTCGCGAGGGCGCCGATCGCGCCGCCGACGGCGAGGAGGGCCAGCAGGGGCGTGCTTCGGCGCAGCAGGCTCAGGACGGCGCGGTCGGTCGCGACGGTCGCGACGCACGAGTTAACGATCATGACCACGGCGGATGTCGCGACCGCGACATGGGCCGCATCGGCACCGAGACGCGCGTCGGCCCACACGATGACCGGAACGGTGACGAACCCCCCGCCGAATCCGAACAGCACGGTGGTCAGGCCGGTGAGGATGCCGATCCCGGCCAGCACGAGAACACTCACAAGTCACGAGTCAAGCAATCCCTGCTTCTGGCGGACAATCGAAGCACGGTCCATATATTTCGATTGTCAGCCACTACACTGAGCGTGTGCGGAATGTTCAACTCGCCGACGTCGATCAGGTCGCGAGAGACGTGCTGCCGATCGGGACGGACTACCCGCCAGGACAGGTCCTCGACTGGCATCGGCATCGGCGCGCGCAGTTCCTGTACGGCGCAACGGGCGTGATGATCGTCGAGACCGACGACGGGACGTGGACGGTGCCGACCGACCGCGCCGTCCTCATCCCGGGGGACATGCGCCACCGCGTCAGGATGCTCAACGTCAGCACCCGCAGCCTCTACATCGAGCCGGACGCGGTGCCCTGGTGGCCCCACGTGTGCACCGTCGTCGACGTCACCCCTCTTCTCCGTGAGCTGTTGCTCGTCGCTGTCGACTTCGAGACCGAGTACGACCTCGCCGGCCGCGAGGGGGCGATCGCGGCACTGCTGCTGCACGAGATCACCCGTCTGAGCCCGGTGCCGCTCCACGTCGGGCTGCCCTCGTCGCCGGACCTGAGGGACCTCTGCCGCGAGTACCTCGCCGACCCTGACGTCCAGATCACCAACGAGGACTGGGCGCGCCGCCTGGTCACGAGCGAGCGCGCCTTCACCCGCCGCTTCCGTCGTGAGACAGGCATCAGCCCGGCCGCCTGGCGGACGCGCGCTCGGCTTGTCGCCTCGGTGCCACTGCTGCGCACGTCCACGATCACTCAGGTCGCGAGCCGTCTGGGCTACTCCTCACCGGCGTCGTTCACCGCGGCCTTCTCGCGCACCTTCGGATTCCCTCCTTCCGCGCTGGCCGCGAAATAGATCGATTGCCTTTCCTGGCTCCATGCGGGTCACGTCCACGTGTGATCCTGTTTCCGCGTGTTAAGAGGCGATCGCTACTTGGTTGGATGAGGTCTGGTCGGAGGGAAAGCGCCGCAGCGCACCTGGACGCCTGGTTGTGCCCGCCGTGTCGGGTTGAGAGGTGAGAGGGCTTCGTGGCGGTACCACCATGACTGCGACGCCGCGCCTTGCAAAACAGTGCTTGCTGCGGCCGGACGTGCGGCTCAAGCTCGCTCGTTGATGGAGCTCCCGTCCTCTTCGTTTCCCCATATCAGGACTGTTCGATCGGCGGACAGGAGGCGGGCTGCCTTCCGAGGCTTCTTGAGCACAAAGACAGGAACACCTTCCGGGATGTCCAAGTCCTTCCGTTCCGCAGGCGATGGCATGCGAGCAGTGATTTCCGTCTGTCTCTCGACGGTGACCCGCTCAATGGGTATCTGAGGGCGAACGTAGGAGCCTTCACGCTTCACGGTGACGACCAGTCCCTCGCCGCGCAGCACCCCGAGTGCCTGCCGCACGGCGACCCGGCCGAGCTCGTACTGCTGCATCAGCCGAGTTTCTGAGGGGAGTGCCTGACCAGGCTTCAGCCGGCCCGCTGCGATGTCCGCGCGGATGATGTCGGCGAGCTGACGGTGCACCGGTCGATCGGAACCGAAGTCGATCACAGCAGATCATCATCACAACCCCACTTCCTCATATGGTCTAGTAGGCATATGCTCATAAGCGTTTACGTGCAGAAACGTTGCCACATCGCGAGGCTGGAGGTCAGGTCAATGGCTGAACCGACAGACCCGGAGAGGGAGGAGTGGCCATGTCCGGGATTCAGAGAGCACCCCTCAGACCAGGCCGAAGCCCCGAAGGTCACTCTCGACTGGCGTGAGGTTCACGCGCCTCACCATCGCTCAGACCGCCAGCGGGTCATCGACTACACCTGTGCCTGCGCTGAGATCTCCTATGAGTTCCTGGCCGCAGGCGGTCAGTATCAGTTCCGCCGTACCCACCGGAGCGAACCCAAGGTCGTCGCCTACGCCGGTCCCTGGCTGCGATCCAGGGCCGATGAGCTATGGCGTCTGCTGCTCCAGGGTGAGGCTGGCTGATGTTCTCGCCTCACGGGCCAGTCGTGCGGCTTCGGCGACGGCCGGAGCGGTGGTTTGACTCCCGCCAGGCCCAGGTGCCCCGGCAGGATTCGAACCTGCGGCACCCCTTTGGGAGGGCGAGGGCAACGTGGCGTAGAGGGTCAGGGCCTGGCGGCAATGAACGAGAGCCTGCTGAGCCTCGCCCAGGTGGGTGCGGTGCCAGCCGATGGCGTTGGGCCCGGCGGCCTCAAGCAGATCAGCAGGGCGCTTTCCTTGGTGGCCGCCGTATGACGATTCGGTGGCTCAGGGCTGTCGGGGGGAGCGGATCAGTAGGGTGGCCAGTACTTCGTCCGGGCCGACAGTGCTGTAGATGTGTGGGACGTCGGCCTGCCAGGAGATGTGCTCGCCCGGTGCGGCCAGCAGGGCGGCGTCGGCCGGGCCGGCGCGCAGCACGCCCGCGTAGACCGTGACGTGTTCGGTCACGCCGGGGGCGTGAGATGGCGAGTGTTGCACGATGCCGGGGCGGACGCGCATGCGCAGCAACTCGAACGTTGCGGTCGGCTCCTCGAAGACCTCCAGCAGTGTGGCCGTTACGGCGGAGCCGGGCACGCGGACGGCCTCTGTGGGCGGTGCGCCGGGCTCCAGAACCAGGGCCGTCAACGGCACGCCCAAAGCCCCTGCCACCGCGTAGAGCGTCTCCAACGTCGGGTTGCGGGTGCCCAGTTCCAGGCCGGACAGGGTGGCCTTGCCGATGCCGGCGCTGCGGGCCAGCGCCGACAGGGAGATGCCACGGGCCTGCCGCAATCGCCGCAGCCGGCTCCCGATATCCGTCTCACGGCCGTCCACCCGGCAATCCTTGCATTCCGCCGCCGGGCTTGTCCCGCGGTGGCCACCTGGCTATGGTTCGTTCCGTAAACGGAACGATAGGGAGTCTGGCGACGCCGAGGAGTGGGGCATGCGGGTGCAGGCCGTCATGGCGGGGCTGGTCAGCGCGGTGGTCGGCTACGCCAGTTCGTTCACCGTCGTGCTCGCCGGGCTGCGTGCCGTCGGGGCGACGCCGGCGCAGGCCGCATCCGGGCTGCTCGCCCTCTGCTGCGGCATCGGGGCGGCGGCGATCTTCCTTGGGCTGCGATACCGCATGCCGATCAGCATCGCCTGGTCCACCCCCGGTGCGGCGCTGCTGGTGGCGACCGGTCCCGTGCCCGGCGGTTTCCCGGCCGCGGTCGGCGCGTTCATCATCTGCGCCGGGCTCATCGTCCTGGCCGGCCTGTCGCCCTGGCCGGCCAGGGCGATCGCCGCCATCCCGCGTCCGATCGCCGGTGCCATGCTGGCGGGCGTCATCCTCAGCCTGTGCACCGCACCGGTCCGTGCCGTCGTCGACATCCCGCTGTTGGCCGTGCCCGTCGTCCTGACCTGGGCGGTGTTGCAGCGGTACCTGCGGCAGTGGGCCGTTCCTGGCGCGCTCGTCGTGGCGGTCATCGCCATCGCGGTGCACGGGCCCGGCAACGGCCTGTCCGGCGCGGCGCTGCGGCCCGCGGTCGAGCTGACCACTCCGACGCTGAACCCGTCCGTAGTGGTGAGCATCGCCATCCCGCTGTTTCTCGTCACCATGGCCGCGCAGAACGTCCCCGGTATGGCGGTCATGTCGACATACGGGTACATGCCGCCCCTGCGCCCGGTCCTCGTCGCGACCGGCCTGGCGAGCGCGGCGGCGGCGCCGTTCGGCGGTCACGCCGTCAACCTGGCCGCGATCACCGCAGCGCTGACCGCCGGCCCGGACACCCACCCTGACCCCGGCCGCCGATGGATCGCGACGGTTGCCCTCGGCGCCGGACAGCTGACGCTCGGCCTCGGCGCCGGCCTGGCCATGGCTCTGGTGCTGCTGTCCCCACCCGTGCTGGTCACCGCGGTGGCCGGCCTCGCGTTGCTGTCGGCGCTCGGCTCGTCGCTGGCCGGCGCGGTGACCGAACCGGAGGGGCGGGAGGCCGCGGTGGTCACTTTCGTGGTCACCGCGTCAGGGATGACGATCCTGAGCATAGGCGCGGCGTTCTGGGGCCTGGTCGCGGGCGGCCTGACCGCACTCCTGCTACACAGGCGACCACCGTCGGAACGACAATCGTCGTCCACTGCGGAATCCGGGGCGGAACGTCCCGAGGACCGGGTGGCTGGCATACCGGCCGACCAGCCGTCGTAGTGGAAGCGGTGGTGCCCAACGGACGGCCGAGCATCGAAACGACGTCTTGTGCGGCATCGTGGCCACCCGCGCCCCAGGCGGTGGAGGCCCTCCGGCGAAACATCCCCGCCTGGTAGCCGACATGCGACGGCGCGTCTTGAGTTTGCGATCGAGGTTCCTGGTTGCCGCGGGAAGGCATTGGGAAAGACCGGCCGCAAATGATCGATGGATGCCGTAGCTCACCGGACACATCAAGAAGCGGCGCCGACGCGCTTGGTGATGACCCGGGAGACGACCACAATGCGTTCGCACCCCTCGTGCCGCAGCCGGACCTCGTCTCCGACTCGGACGACGTGCGCGGGGGGAACTGCCAAACCGGCATTGGGAGGGGAAGGGGTCCCGAGCCGTCTGCCTGACATCACGACCACCCAGAGGCGTCGATATGCAGATTTTGGCGGAAGAACGCCTTACAGAACTCAGGATCCCATGTCAGACTCCTGCCATGGCAGATGCCTCTGTCGTGACGGCCATCATCTCGGCGGTCGGTGGAACGGTCGGCGCGCTCAGTGCCCTCGGGGGCGTTGCCCTGACCAACCGGGCCGCCGCCAGGAAGGAAGAGCGGGAGGCACGGCGGCGGAGGGAAGAGCAGCAGACACAGGCGCGCGAGCAGGCGTATGGGGATCTACTGGGCGGAGTTCTCAAGCTGCGGCTGCAGGTGGAGGTCGCGGCTCACCATCCCTGGGAGGACATGAACGCGCGGCTCGCCGCCATCGAGGCGCAGGCGGCGTCCGTCGGCGACCTGGCCTCCCGGGTGGCCGTATTGTCGCCCAGTGAGGTGGCCGGAACAGCGCGGGCGCTGGCGACAGCCGCGTACGGTCTGGCGAGCCAGGCAACCCGGCACACCCGGATGACCTTTGACGATGGCGGTCAGTTCGTGAGCGGGCAGATGCTTGAGCCGCCGTCGTTCCAGCGGCTGGATCGATGCGTCGATGACTTCTGCCGGGTAGCCGTCGAGCCGGAAGGCGCTCAGGAGCCGCTCGGGGTGTCCCCCAAGAGCTGAGCGGCCTCGGCGTACTGATGGCGGGTGAGGGCGGGATCGGTGGCGGCCAGCGAGAGGCGGGCCAGGTCCGCGGCTGCGGTGCGGTCGCCGCCCAGCGCCCGCACCCGGGCCGCGTAGAGGAGCGCGGGTCCGTTGCCGGAACCGCCTTCGAGCGCGGCCGCCATCTCCTCTTCAGCGCCGCGGGAATCCCCTGTGCTGATGAGGGCAAGGGCACGGGCGGCGCGGCCTTCGGGGCGTAGGTGCAGCCGGACCTGGTCGAGGTCGCGCAGGGCACTTTCTGCCCGGCCCAGATCAGCCAGCATCTCCCCACGGGTTCGCAGCGCCTCGGGCGTGTGGGAATCGGCGTTGAGTACCTCGGTGAGTACGGTCACCCCGGCGCGGCCGTGTCCCACCTGCCACAGCGTCCGGCCCAACTCGGTCTGCAGGGTGAGGTCGGCAGGCAGCCGGTCGACAGCGGAGCGCAGGGTCTCGACCGCTTCGACGTCCAGGCCCTGCGCCAGGAGCGAGTGGCCGGCAGCGGCCAGCAAGTAGGCCACGGCCACGTTGTCCTGGAGGGCTTCGAACAGGGCTGCGGCGGTGCGGTAGCAGGTCACGGCCCGCTCAGGGTCGCGGCGCAGATGGGCGATGTCTCCCATGCGCGACTGGGCGTGCGCCAGCAGCGTCAGGTCCGCCTCACCCGCGGCGGCGAGGGCGGCGCCGGCGTTGTGCTCCGCGGCCGCCAGATCCCCTCTGAAAAGCGCGGATGCGGCCGCCGACAGATGCTGCCCCGGACCAGCGTCGCCCAGGTGCAGATCGGCGATGTCCAGGTTGATGAGCGGGCCGGTCAGGAGCTCGTGGCGCAGCCGGTAAGGCGGGCTGGCCGCAAGCACGTACCTGTCCTGGAATGCCGCGAGCACGGCGGCGGGCAGACCCTCGCGGGCGGCGGCCTCCGCCGCGTCGGCGCCAGGCCCGGTGGCGAACGTCCGTTGCAGCCACGACGCGAGGCGCAGCGTCGAGACGTTGTGCTCGGCGGCCACGTCCACGATCGCCTGCCCGCAGAACTCCCGAAGCGATCGCTCGATGCCGGGATGCGCGTGCACGTCCTGGACGGTGATGGCCGTGATGTCGGTGGGCAGCGACGCCCACAACCGGGAGCAGACCACCTGAAGGAGAACCGGATCGACCGCGTCGCGCCCTGTGGCGACCGCGGAGACGATGTCCTCGGCCGCACCGTCGGCGTACCATCTCCCGCTGCCCTGGACCGGTCGCTCCACGGCCTCCACGGCGTCGGCCGTCGTCAGCGGGGCCAGCACGTACGGCTCCAGGGGCCCCAGGGCAGCTTCGAGGTCGGCGAGATGCTCCTCCCTGACCGACAGCAGGAGGTGCAGATCCGGCAGTTCGCCGATGGCCTCGCGCAGCTGGGCCAGGAAGTCGGCCCGGTGGGGATCGAGCCGGGCGTGTCGTTCGAAGACCTTCTCGACCTGGTCGATTGCCACGAAGAAAGGACTTGGACGGCCGTCGCGGCGGAGGAACTCGTACAAGGACAACCCGGCGAGATGGTTCGGCGGCGTCGCGGGCATCCAGGAGCAGAGCAGTGCCAGCGTGTACGGGTTGTGCTCGGGCAGTGCGGCGAGCGCCGGCGGTGGCGGTCCGAAGGGCCGGCCGACGGGCAGGACACCGGCGGTGCGGAAGGCGGTGTCAGAGACGAGCCGCGCGTGGAGCAGCGAGGTCTTGCCTGAGCCGGGCGGCCCAGTGAGCACGATCAGCCGATGCCGCCGCCAGCGGTCGGCGAGCTCAGCCGCCGCCTCGGAGCGCCCGAAGAATTGCCCGGCTTCTTGCGCACGAAAAGGGCGTACGCCAACATATGGCTGCCGATCGACATAGTGGGCCATCACGCTGACAGTCATCGCAGCGATCCCATTCGAAATGGGGGTCCTGCAAGCAGGAGCAGGATCGGCTTCGGATACGAGAGTCCCGCCGCGCTCATTCGCCGACCGCCGGGCTGAGGGAACAGCCATGCGGTGATGGCGAGAAGAAGGCGCGTCGGCCGGGTGCGCGATTGCCATGGAGAAGACGGCGACTGCTCAGAAATGCTGTCGGCTCCTCTCACGGAAAGCGTCGTCGACCGGCGGAGCCCGGTCCGACGTATGACGTGAGTTTATGCCGGTGGGCGGCGCACTCACGCCGCGACCCACCGCGGAGCTCGCGTGCGCGTCGTGCGCCCGCACTCCGGTCTCCTCTCTTACCTCGCGGGGAGCTGGCTGCGATCCGTGTCGAGAAGTGGACGTCATATGCTCTGATTGAACCCGAGGAGCGATCCGTTCTGGGCCAGTGCTCTCTTCACCGCCTGGCCGAACACAGAGGGGTCTTCCGCGGAGAGGGCCGCTATGTCGCGGAGCGAGGCTCCAGAGAGATCAAGCAGGCCACCGTCGTCTTCATCGACACGCTCGTGCAAACCATCCTCCTGCCTCTCCACTGCCACTCCAGACTTCCAGGGCGGTCGCTCGCACAGCTGGGCCACGCGAGCCCGCTTCGTGAAGGCACGCCTGCCACAGCATCGCCCATATGGCGGACCTTGCCTAGGGGGAGGGCGTGGACGCCGCAAACTTTGTGACCAGGTGGAACTTTCGAGCAGAAGATCATCGGATCGGCTGTCTGTCCCTTTATGCCCTGATTGGTGTAGTAGATGATGATGTGATGATATTGGTGGAATATTAGGGTGTAATGCGAATTGTTTGTCATGCTGACCACGCCTGAGGTGTCAAGCTAGGAGCCCTGCTCCAGTGTTGCTACGATCGGTCCGTGACGGCTTCTCGGACGGTGGGGCGCGGCGGATTGCCGGAGGTATGGGGCGAAAAGATACCTCCGCGCAATAAGAATTTCACCGGTCGGGAAGGGCTTCTCGAACGGCTGCGCAGTGGAATCACATCTGATGTGACGGCGGTGGTGCCGCATGCCCTTCACGGTATGGGGGGCGTCGGCAAGACCCAGGTCGCCGTGGAGTATGCCTGGCGTTACCAGTCCGAATATGACGTCGTCTGGTGGATATCCGCAGACCAGGCGCTGCTGGTGCCCGCGGCGCTGGCCGCGCTGGCTCCCCGGCTCGGGCTCCCGCCCGCCAAAGCGGTCGGCATCGACGACACCGCAGCTGCCGTTCTGCATGCGCTGCGTCGGGGCGAGCCGTACGAGCGGTGGCTGCTCATTTTCGACAACGCCGACCGCCCCGAGGACATCAACCAGCTCATTCCGCGCGGTCCCGGCCATGTTCTCATCACCTCGCGCAACCAGGAGTGGCGTAGCGTCGTCGAGACCGTCCCGGTGGACGTGTTCACGCAAGGCGAGAGCATTCAGTTCCTGCACAAGCGCGTGTCCAACAACCTGCGTGAGGCGGACGCCCAGCGGCTCGCCGACGAGCTGGGGCACTTGCCGCTCGCGCTGGAGCAGGCGGGCGCGCTGCAGGCCGAAGCGGGTATGTCGGTGGACGAATACCTCCAGCAGCTCGCCAAGCACATGCCTGACACGTTGCAGATGCCCAAACCGCTGGACTACCCACGGTCGATGACGGCGGCCTGGCGGCTGTCGGTGAGCCAGCTGGAGCAACAGCTGGCCGAAGCCGTCGAGCTTCTCCGGTGCTGCGCGTTCTTCGGTCCCGAGCCCATTCCGGTCGACGTCTTCCGCTGGGGCGTGTCCGATGCGGTGGGACCTGGCCTTCAGCAGCTCCTCGATCGGCCGCTGCTGCGCAGCAAGGCCATCCGCGTGATCGGTCGCTACGCCCTGGCCAAGCTCGATCCCGAGACGCGCACCCTGCAGGTGCACCGACTCATCCAGGCGCTGCTGCGTGCCGACCTCAGCGAAGAAGAGCATCACCGTTACCGGAAGGTGGTCCACCTCCTGCTGGCCAGCGCCGTGCTGGGCGATCCGGACGACGAGGCCAACTGGCTACGCTACGCCGAGCTGGTCCAGCACATCGTGCCGGCCGAGGTGGCGGCCACCCGCGATCCGAAGGTACGCGAGTTCGCGCTCAAGATGGTGCGCTACCTCTACATGTCCGGTCAGCACCAGACGAGCCGTGCCTTCGTGGAGAGCTTCCTTGAGCAGTGGATCAAGGACTCCGGTCCGCACGATGAGCACGTGATCGTGGCGCAGTCGCAGCTCGGTCTCGTTCTGCGTGAGCTGGGCGACTACTCGAAGGCCTACGAGACCGACAGGTCGGCGCTGGAGCGTTCGCGCCAGGTTTTCGGGCCGGAGCACGAAAGGTCATTGTTCATCTCGCAGGGGTTCGGGGCGGACCTGCGCGCCCTCGGCGACTTCGACCGGGCACGAGAGCATGATGAGGACGTCCTGCGCGGACACGAGGCCGCGTTCCCGGTCGACCACCTCGAGCTGTTGTCCGCCAAGAACAACCTGGCCCTCGACTATGCCCTGATCAGCCGCTACGAGCGCGCGCGAACCGTGCACGAAGAGGTCTTCACCGTCTCGAGCCGGAAACTCGACGTCAGCAAGGTGGCCCACCTCTCGTTCTGGGGCAATCTCGCCCGGGTGGTGCGGTTGTGCGGCGACTATGAGGAGGCCAGCGATCTCGGCGAGGACGCCCACGCCTTCGGCGTTCAGGAGCTCGACGTCGAGCACTGGGTGACCTTGCGCACCGCCAAAGACCGTTCGATCGCACTCCGCCGGACGGGCCGTGTCGATGATGCGCTCGAGCTGGCACAGGACGTCTACGAGCGATACAAACGGCTGTACGGTGCGAGCCACCCCGACACGCTGGCCGCCGCCATGAACCTCACCAACAACATGCGGAGCACGGGCCGGATCAACTCCGCGTTCGAGCTGGCCCTGGACACGATGAACCGCTATCCGCAAGCCTACGGCCAGGACCATCCGTACAACCACGGATGCGCGGGCAACCTCGCGTTGCTGCACCGGGTGCGGGGAGACGTCGAGAGCGCGCGCAAGCTCAACGAGCAGTGCCTGCGTGCCCTGGACTCCAGGCTCAGCCGTGACCACCACTACTCCCTCACCGTGGCGATCAATCTCGCCAGCGACCTGACGGCGCTCGGCGAGCTGGACACCGCGCTGAGCCTCAGCGAGGACACGCTCGAGCGGTCCCGGCGGCTGCTCGGTGAGACTCACCCGTTGGCGCTCGGGTGCGCCGCCAACCTGTCTGTGGTGCTTCGGCGCCGGGGCGCCGACGAGCAGGCCGAAGAGCTGCAGTCACGGACCATCGCCCAGTACGAACGCGTTCGCGGCCACGACCACCCCGACACAGTGGTCGCGACGGAGGGCAGGCAGCTCGACTTCGACTTCGACCCACCGCCCATCTGACGGCCGTCCTCACGCCTGCAGGCCCGCGTTCGCCCGTCGCCAGCGGACCAGGTGGCGCTCGCTGGCCGCGCGGGCCCGCGCGGCGGCGGCACTTGGCACCTGCTCGCTCTGCCAGTCGGCCAAAACCCGGCACATGTGCGCGGCGAAGTGCTTTCCCGCAGGCGTCAGCAGGCCGGAGGCCATGAGGGTGTCCACGGCTCTGTGGGCGCCTGTACGCCAGCGCGCGAACTCACTGTGCGCTAGCAAGGCCCTGTCACCGTGCTCATGGATGCGCTGGCGCCGCCAGAACCCGCTGACGCCCAGGTAGGCGTACGCCCCTTGCAACAAGCCGCCGGCCGGTCGCGGATCCTCCCGCCAGGGCGCGTAGAACCGGCAACTGTCATCGGGCTCAATCAAGCGCACAATGTCGAGCAGGGCTCCCAGCTTGGCGTGCTGTACCTCGTGCGCGAGCATCGCGGCGAGCGTGAGGCCGTCCGAGGGCGCCGACAGACCGACCGTGCCGAAGGTCTCCGAGGCCGTTCCGCTCACCTGCCCGTCGGCGGGCGGGCGAAGCGGGGTGAGAACACGATGCGCCACCGCGATTTCAGCGGCCGTGGCCGGGTGATGGGTGGTGAGTATGTCCCACGCCTCCTCGAGGGCGGAACGCCAGCTCCGCAGCTCTCCTTCGGGCAGCCGGTTGGCCACGTCCGCCGGCATGCGGTGCGGGTCGACGTCGTCGAGGACGAGATCGAGGGTGCGCCCATTGGCGGAGGTGGTCAGTTGCCGCACACCGCGCCAGCCCGGGGCGTCGCGGGTGTGGTCTGCGGGGATCGGCACGCGGACGTCTTGGACAAAAACCTCCGCGCCCGAGGGCGAGGACCGCACCGTGGCCGTGCCCTCCGGTATGAGCGCCTCCCCCAACGACGGCAGGGGCAGCGATCCCCCAAAGGTGCGCACGTCGATGGAGAGCGGGGCCCGCGCCCTGATGGCGGCGGCCGCCGTGATCGCGGCAAGGTGGTCGGGCCGAGCCCGCATCGGATCGTGGTCGAGGGCGAGCAGGGTCGTCCGCAACCAGGCCCCCACAGCCGGATAGCACAGCACGTCCTCGACCGCCTTGGGTGCCTCGTCCTGCAGCGCGGCGAGCCGATCGTAGGCGTCCGCGGCCCAGTCCGCGTCCGGATGCCTCGTCGTCCTGGCGTTCTGCACGACTCCGCGCAGCAGCAGCAGATGTTTGCTGCGTTCGACGGTGGCGAGCTGGCGCACGGCTTCGGCGCCACCTCCTCCGGCCGCCAGAGTGGCGAACACCTCGTCAGATATGCGGTGCCTGCGGAAGTTCATCGAAGCCTTTCGAGCTGGGCGGCGAGATCGGCCGCCACGACCCTTCTCATGTGCCGGATGAGCTGCAGCAGGTCGGGGCAGTACACCGACGGATTGGCGAAGCCGCTCCCCGAGCGGTAACGGTGGGCGAACTGGCCGCCACCGCAGACGCTCCGCATGTCGCACACCCGGCATTCCGGGGCGAGCGCGGGCACGCCAAGCTGGCGGGCTGCGGCCTCAGGCAGGAGCAGGGCGTCGTCGAACGTGTTCACGTCCACGCGCAGCCCAGTGGAGGCGGCACCAGGGGAGGAGGATCGCACTGTGTCGGACAGTTCTATCGTGCCGTCAGTGTCGATCACGAGGACCGTCACCGGGGACAGCCCGACGGCTTCGCTGTTGGACCGGCCGCCGAGCAGCAGCTGGATGATCTCGCTGAAGAGGCGGACGTCGGTCTCCATGTGGGGCGCGGCGTACCAGCGGTCGAAGACGGCGATCAACCAGTCGGCATACGGCGTCGTTGTGGAGCGGGGTAGGCGCCCCGGTGGCGGAAACGACCAGTTGCCCAGCGGGAGCAGGAAGTCGATTCTTGGCGGCCGGTGCTCGAGTAACGCCTCATAACTGGCCAATGGGTCGTTGCGCAGATCTATCGTGCACAGCAAACCACTGAACAGATGCGGAAACGAGTTGCGGAGCAGGCGCAGCGACTGTGTGACCGCATCGTAACTGCCCTTGCCGTTCGCGAATTTCCGGTGCTGGTCATGGGCGTTCCTGTCGCCGTCAAGACTTACCGCCACGGCGATATCGAGTTCCGCGAACAGGCGAAGGTGGCCGACGTCGAGCCGGATGCCGTTCGTTTGCACGCGGGCGCCCACCCGGGCGGACCCGCCGACCGCCTCGCGGGTTGCGGTGACGATGTGGGCGATGAGGTCGGGACCAGCGAGAAGGGGCTCGCCGCCGTGGAGTATCAACTCGACGGAGGGCAAGTCGTGGGCTTGGACATGTTCGGCGATGCGGGCGGCGGTGCGCGTGGCGGTGGCGGCGGACATGCGGATTGGCTGGTCCCGCCAGCTCTGGTCCGCCATTTCATAGACGTAGCAGTACGCGCACGAAAGGTCGCACCTGCTATTGACCTTCAATACGAATTCGCGAAATGGAGTGGGCACCCACCCCTGAGCTCTGAGGATGGCAGGGTCCAAGGTTCTCGGCCACTCGGTATGGTCCGGACGCCCCATCGGTCCGACGTTCACCGCCACGCCTTGATCAACTCCCGAGGTTTGAGCATTCGGCGCGTCGTTGCGCAATCGGTTGATGGACCACAACCACTATGATCGGGTAAAAGGATCTCGTCAAACCACCGAGCAGGGAGAAGGCCGTTCCAAATGGCGAAAGAACGGCCTTGCCGACCGCCGTGTAAAGGTAGGTAAGACCTGCGCCGCCGTTTCATACGGAGGGTTTGCTGGTGGCGAGCCGTTCGACGGAGCCGATCTTGAAGCGGTCGTGGCGTTCGGAGGTCAGCTCTCGGCAGCCCGAATGAGCAAGCACAACCTCAAGGCGAGCCCGGCCGATCTACCATCACAAATGCGAATCCATCGAGGCACACCTTGCCATCGTGTTCGCCGCCCTGGCGGTCAGCCGATTGACAATCGTCACCTCCCCGGCGAGCGCGGACAGCACGATCCTGATCTTCTTCTCCCGCGCGATCTGTGGCGGTCTCGGCACGATGACTACCTCCCTGGCTGTGGCGATCACGCCTTCCTAACCGGCATGCCAGAAACTCATCCATCGGACCGTCGTGGAGTGTCCTGTCTGTTCTGCCTCGCTTGTCCTGCTCCGGGACATGCAGGTCAGCCCTTCGCTGGCAGGTTGAAGGTGTGCGTCGTAGCCTTGGAGATGTCACCTTCCGAGAGGCGGGCTGTGGACGACCAGACAAGCGCTCCCGGTGCACCAGTACGCACCATCGGCCAGCGCATCCAGTACCTGCGTGAGCGTCGCGGCATGACTCGTGAGGTCCTCGCCGGCCTGGTCGGCAAGTCCGAGAGTTGGCTGAAGGCCGTCGAGCATGGTCGCCGTCAGCAGAACCCCCGTCTGCCGATCCTGCTGCAACTCGCCGAGGCCCTACGTGTTCGTGACCTGAGCGAGCTCACCGGTGATCAGTCCCTACCGGTGCGGATGTTCACCGGTTCCGGTCATCCGGCGCTGAGCGCTGTCCGAGAGGCTGTCAACGCTGTACCGATCCAGCCGAGCGGCACCGTGCAACCGCTCACCACGCTTCGGGCGCGGCTTGATGCGGCGTGGCGGATCAGGCATGCCTCTCCCGATCATCGCACTGCCCTCGGTGACCTGCTGCCTGACCTGATTCGCGATGCCCAACTGGCCGCCTGGATGTACCGAGGCGAGCACCGGCGCACCGCCCAGGCGCTGCTCGCGGAGACTTACGGTCTGACTCAGATGTTCGTCGCCTACCAGCCTGCGCCGGACCTGCTGTGGCGGGTGGCCGACCGGGCGCTGATCGCGGCGCAGGAGTCGGAGGATCCGCTGGCGTTGTCGTGTGCGGTGTGGTTCCTCGCTCAGGCGCATCGGGACGCCGCCGACTTCGACGCGGCCCATGAGATCAACAGGCAGGGGATGGCGGCCATCGAGTCGCACATGGACGACCCGGGCACGGACCTGCTCGCCATGTGGGGGGCGTTGTTGTTCGAGCTGGCGTTCACCGCGGCACGTACCGGCGACATCGGCGAGGCGTGGCGGCATTGGGATGAGGCGGCGCGGGTCGCGGATCGGCTCCCTGACGGCTATTACCAGCCGTGGACCTCGTTCTCGCGGGTGATCATGCGTCCGCACGCCGTCACCATCGCGGTCGAGCTCCATCAGGGTGGGGAGTCGGCGAGGCAGAGCGACCACGCCGAGTCCGTACCCATCCCGTCCCGTCCGCGACGCGGCCGGCATCTGATCGAGGTGGCCCGTGCCCTCTCGCTGCAGCGAGACCACGCGGCGGTCCTCGGTACGCTGCAGCTCGCGTACCAAGCCGCACCGGAAACCATCCGCTACAACGGCTACGCGCGTCGGATGACCCTCGATCTGTGCGAGGCGGGCCCGGCCACTCTGCGGCCCCAGGCGCGGGAGCTCGCGGACCATATCGGCCTGATGATCTGACAGGAGCGAAGGGATACAGAGTGTGCCCCTTCGCTTACGCTACGGCTTCTATGGTCGTCGCATGTCACCTGAACAGGTTTCACGCGAGCGCTACGACCTTGACGTCCTTCGCGCGGCGTTCCCGGCCTGGTCGCTGTTCTGTAGCGACGCGGGCGTGTTCTACGCGACCCGGCGCGGTGTCCACCTCCGGGATGCCGACATCGACAAGGGTCTGCGGCAGACCGTGAGTGCGGACGACGCGGAGGTCTTCGTGTCGTTGCTCCGAGACCAGACTCGGATGGCGGTGAGGTCGTGAGTGATTGTCCGCCCCCGAACTTCGACTATCACGGTCCGCATGTGGCGCCTCTCCAGCCGGGGGTTGTACGCGTGGAGTGGACGCCGAGCCTGCGTCGAGTTGACCGGCTCCGGGTCCGCGATCATACGTGCGCGTGCACATACCCCATGTTCGAATTCTGCACGGCCGGCGGGCTGTGGTTCGTCCGGTGCCACCCGGTCGAGGATCCCGCGGGCATCCTGGACAGTGTGTGGACGTCCACTCGGGCTGCGCGGGAGTTGTGGTTGCAGATCCTCAGCGGTCAGGCGCAGTGATTATGGGGCGCCCGCGCGCTGGTTGAAGAAGGCGCGGGCGGTCTGCTCGGCGATTCCCTGTGAGGTGGCCTGATCGGTGCGGAAGCGGCGGACGAACAGGCCGTCGTCGTTGGCGGACAGGTCGGCCAGTGCCTCGTCCCATGCCTGGAGTCGATGGTTGGTGTCGCGGTCCCCGTGCTCCCGGGAGCGCTGCTCGCATACTTCGCGCGGGATCCAGAGTAGGACGGCGAGCCACGGGGCGGCCTGCACCAGCCGGCGAATACTGGAGATGTCGCCCAGGTGGACGACCGGCACTCGACCGGTGGCGGTGAGCTGGTCGACCTGGTCGCGGTCGATGGCGTACGTGTTGCTGTAACGCTGGGACTCGACCATCAGCCGCCCTTCGACCCGCAGGTTGGCCAGGTCTTCCGCGCTGACGAAGTCGTATTCGGTGCCGCGCCGGTTCCCCGTCTTGAGCTTGCGTACCAGCGTGAACCGCGGGTCGAGCTCGGCGAGGGCGATGGTGGTGGTGCTCTTACCGCTGGCAGGCGGCCCGTACAGCACGACGCCCATCATGTGAGGATCCGTTTCAGTGTTTCGCGGGTCTGGTCGGCCAGGCTGATCGCGGCGCCGAGCCGGTTGTCCACCGTGATGTGCGCCGTGGATGGGCTGCTCGCGGTGTTGAGTCCGCTGACGTACGACTCCCAGTTGTCGAGCTTCCAGGCGTCGCGGGCGGCTCCGCGGAACTCGATGTACTCGCGCATGGATTCGGCGTCGCAGCGCACCCACACCACCGCAACGTCTATTCCCCTGGCCGCGCACCGATTGGTGAGGCGGGACACCCAGTCAGGGTCGGCCAGTTCGGCGATGAACGGGGCCGACAGGATGGCCGAGGTTCCGACTTTGAGGTTGTCGAACGCGGTTTCCATCAGGCACCGGTACTCCAGGGGCCGGACCTCGCTCAGGTAGAGCTCGGTGTGCCGGTCGTGGGGGTCCCCGCCGAGGGAGATGAGCAGGCGTTCGACCATGGCGCGGGTCAGGGAGTCCTTGTCCAGGAAGGCCCAGCCGATCACGATCTCGCCAAGCAACAAGGGTTCAACGCCATACCAAAGTGGTACAGGAGCCTCTCGTCGCTCACGTGGTGTGAGACGCCTTGCCGACACAAATCCCTGGTTAATGCCTCAACGAAGCGTATCGCCGGCCCCCGATGCGCAGCCTGACAGCTCCCGTTCGCATATCTCGGATCCATGAAGCGATGCGTTGTGCAGGTCGCGGCTCTACGCTCATTGTGATGAGTCTTGTCGGGATGAAACCGGATCAGGCCCGCAACCTGGCAGCGGCTGCTGAGGTTGTGGGTGGGTCCCTTGCCATCCAAGGCGCGAAGATCCGTCAACTCCTGGAGCGTTGGAACGGCGACACCAGCCGCCTCGCCACCTTTCCCGCGAGAGCTTCTTGGACCGAAGATCAAGCTAAGGACGTTCGACGCCGCGCTGGACTTCTGGAACAAGATCCGGAAGGAGTCGCGCTGTTCGCCTGGATGACCGCCGCGAGCGACTTATGGGAGGACCACAAGGAGCAGGTCAAGTACGCAACCAAGCCACTCAAGCTAACTTCGATCCTGGCCGGGGTGGAGGCCGCGAGTCAACTTCAGAAACGCTGGGAGCAGAGCAGGAATGTCGCTGCGGCACGCGGTGTCTATGACATTCGCCGCTATATGGGTGCTCTCCCAGGCAACCGAAAGCTCTCCGACCTGATCGGCGAGGTACTCAAGGCCCAGAAGATTCAGGACCTCTACAAGCAGCCCTGGAAGTGGCAGCAGACCCTTGCCGCAGCGATGAGGAACTGGCGTATCCCCGGAGCGGACCTCCTGAAGAATCCGCCAGGTGTCGGCTTCTTTGCTCGTGTCACACTCCCGTTGGCTGTCGTCGGTGGAGTTAAAGAAGCTGTTGTGCCTACGCATGAGGGCGCTCAGGGCTGGGTCGACCGCGGCGTGGGCGTGGTTCAAGCAGGCGGTGCCGTCGCTGTCATGGGCGGTGCGGGTATCGCCACGGCACTGGGCGCGTCGGCCGCGGTGGCTGCTGCGGTACCGGTGGCCGGATGGGTCGCACTCGGTGTTGCCGGCGCCTATTTCCTGGGAAGTTGGGCGTGGGACAACTGGGGGGATGAGATCAAGACTGGGGTGGGGAAGGCTTGGGAGAACACGAAAAGCTTCGTCGAGAAGTTCAAGTTCTGGTGAGGTGCCAGACTCGGCCGATTTGGAGGCGTCGTGGTGGTGTCTAAAGCTCCGTCTCTGGCGAGCAGTAACCGGCGCATCATACCCATCTATGCGGATGGCTTTCTTGCCATCTGTGCCGGAGCCGTTGGCGGCGAACCCTTCGGTCAGGAGCCCTTTTATTGGGTGGCTTTCGCGGGCGCCCTACTACTGATGTCTTTCTGTAACCACGTACTTCTCACGATCTCGACAGGTGCGAGTATCGGAAAGCTGATAGGTGGACTCCGAGTAATCCGTGTAGCCGACCTGGGGCGGCCTCGGCTCGGGCCGGCAGTTCGCCGTTGGCTGTGGGGTTTCTACTACATTCTGCTGGGCCCTGTGATGTTCCTGACCGGCACCGATATGGATCATATGGATGTCGCAGGCTTGCGAATAGTGCGCAGAGCTGACCTGCGCCGTTAGGAGGTGATCGGGTGTGGACGCGCGTCTGGACATGGAACTAGGCGAATTTCGTGCCCAGGTGAGCAGGGCGGTGGTGGAGGGCGGCCCACAATCTCTGGTGCGATTATCGGATGAGGAGTTGGCGGTCCTCGATCCAGACGAGACCTTCTTTCCCAAGCCGCATCTGTCCAGCATCGAGGCTCAACAGCGAGAATGGGTACTTGCTACGACCTTGCGTTGCTTGGTCGCGCGCGAAGCGGTAGAGATCCGCAATATCGAGCAAATGAACGCTGTTCTGCACGGAGCGCAGCAGGCACAGGTTGACATGCACATCAGAGTGGAGATAGATCTCGCTCTCACCCTTCGCCGTACCGCTGATCGTGTGCTCGCCGTCAAACAGCAGAGTGCCGCAGGCACGGCCTTCGGCTACGTGCACATCCATACCACGAACCTTCTGCTCGTGGAGCGCATCACCGCTGGTGGCATGCACTTGTTCACGCTGGCCGGCAAGGTGCGTGACGTGGTGGATCTCGTTCAACCTCTCCTGGATCCCTTCGGTGTGGCCGATCGGGACGGTGAAATTCGTTCGCTGGACCCATTGACTCTGGATCGGGAACACGTGGGTCCGCTCTCGGCCGTGATCGACAACACGCGCTATATCGGTGAACTTGTGCTGCTCAGTGATCCGCCTGGCCCCATGATGACGACGTACGCCACGGACCGGGCCGTCTGGGCGGTATTCGTGGACCGCCCTCAGGCACAGAGCGGGATGACCACCCGGCCCGTGAGCGCTGCGACGTTGTCGCGGCACATCATCGAGATGTTGTCCGCCGGCGCCTTAGAGGAACGCCATGGCTGACCGATTGAGTGAGTGCCAAGCGGACATGCGCGTCATCGCCCAGGCCGCCGACGACATTGAGCGCACGCTGCAAGCGGTGGACGCCACCTGCAACAGCAGCATTTGGGCGGGGCCTGCCGGAGACCGCTTCCGTGACGAGTGGGCCATGCACCGCTCCGCTATCCGAGCCGCTCTCGACGACGTCAGAGCCCAGATGCAGACCATCACAGCGGAGGTGAAACGCGAGGAGGAACTTAGACCGTCGGGAACGACGACCAGGAGGTGAGCATGCAGACGCGGTGGATGGGAGCGGTGCTGATCGTCGTTGCCGTAGGCGTCTCCATAGTGACTCTGAGCACGATGAGGGCTTCCTGGAGCGGTGCAGGGACCTTCCTGATCACCGCTGCCGCCTTACTGATCGGATTCGGCCTGGCGATGCTGGTAGCGCCCAAGCCGAGCCCAGCGAAACAACGGTACGACGAGTTCATGCGCAGCGCCGAGTGAAGGCCGCCCCATACTCCGGCCGAGACTGGACCGACACAGGGCAGGCGCGAGAGGAACGCGCCCTCAAACACCGAGCCGCCGGCCACACCCGAACCGTGCCCATACCGCCGCCCCTGGTGCGCATCCTGCGAGCCCACCTCGCTGATTTCAACAAAGGGCCTCAGGGCCGCCTCTTCTACGGCGTCAAGGCCGACGACCTCCCGTTCATCACCTACCGCCGCGCCTGGAAGGCAGCCCGCAAGAAGGCCCTTACGGAGAAGGAGTTCGCCTCGCCACTGGCGGCCCGGCCGTACGACCTCCGCCACGCCTGCGTCTCCACCTGGCTCAACGCTGGAGTTCCAGCGCCCCAGGTTGCTGAGTGGGCTGGACACAGCGTCGATGTGCTCCTGCGCATCTACGCGAGATGCATCATTGGCCAAGACGCGGACGCCAAGCGAAGGATCGTCGACGCGCTCGCCGAGTAGTGGTGTCGTCTTGGGGTGGGGAACTCGACAAGCGGATAGAACTCCTCAGAGAGAAGCTCAGGCAGGACAGGACACGTTGCTCGGCCGACCCACCCTGTTCCGGTTCAGGTCTTACGCTGCTCCATTGCATGCCCTGGAGAATCGATCACCTCTAGCCTTCATACCGCCCCGTAGTACTAAGCGCGTACGGGAGAGGTGGCGAGCCAGGCCAGCATGCGTTCCAGCCGCCGCCGCTGGTGAGGGGTCGGTTCGCCCGCCAACTGCTCCTCGACCAGTTGTTTCGCGACCGTGAACGTCAGAGCTTGGCCGATGTCTTCGAGTAGTTCGATGCCGAATCCGTCGGAGCCGCGGCCACGGACGCTGAGTACGTAGCGCCAAATGGTAGTGGCCATCTCCGCCTCTCCGATCGCCGCCAGCGCCTTGGCCAGCTCGCAAAGTTGCTCGCCGGTCAGTATGGGATAGTGGCAGACGTGTTCGACGACTGCGTCAAACCGGTCGCGCCCGCGGAGGATGAGAATCTCGATGAGCGCCCGCTGTACGTGCGAGCCCTCGGCGTCAGTGAGCCCTAGCACGTGGTCGGCGATACGGAGACGCAATTCGTCGAGGTCCGGCTGGCCGTCGGTGCGGAGGGCGTCAAGCACCCCCGCACCCCATGAACTCATGCCGGTCTTTGCGAACTGCGCCGTCAGTAGGCCGATGGTGCGCTTCCGGTCGATTTTGATCAAGACGTTCGCTGCAATCCGGTAGTCCTCGCTCCGCGCCGACGGCGATCGCAGCGCCAGCTCCGCCACTTGGAGCGCCTTGTCGGGGAACCCCGCCTGCAGCAGAATCTCGGCAGCGTCCGCACGCCCATAGCGATGGAGCCGAATGCCGTCGCCTATGAGCGACATGACTTCGTCCAGATCGACCGGTGCGTGGTTCTCGATCCATAGTTGGATTACCTCTTCGGCGATAAGTGGCAGCTCCTGTTCCCCGGACAGTTGCCTTCGAGCCCACTCCACCGTCGGGTACTCTGCTCCGGCTTCGATCATGACCTGTATCAGACGGCTGCGGCGCCACACCTCGACCCCAATGGACTCATACCAGTCGAGCAGCTGCCGCACCGGCTCGACCGCATGGGAACCATGGGTCCTCAACCACATCTCCGCGGCCAGCACTTGATCGTGCATCGTGTTATCGCGGGCGTCCAGAATTGTCCTTACCAGGGCCGAAGCCTCTCTTGTCGCGCCGACGTGCTCTAACGCCTGGGCGATGGTTAGGCGTCCTGCATGATCCGTGGGCGGTCGGGCCATGCCGAGCTCGGCCACGGCTATGCTTGCGGGGGAGGAGGCGAGCCAGGCGTCGGCCGCGCGGCGCAGGTTGTGCGGGCCAGACCAAGGACTTGCCAACACATCGCGAGCCCAACGTTCGACCTCGTCTGTCGCTTCTAGCGCGAGGTAAGCCTCGGCGGCTATGGCGCTTTCCCACGCGTCGGCGTCCGGTTCACAGACGAGGTCCTTGAGTCGTTGCCGCACTGCCCGCCTCGACTCGTCGTCCAGTTGTTGTGCGAGCAGCGCGGCCTTCGGCAACAGTGAGTACAGCGATTCCAGCAGCCCCGTCAGCAGTTGCCCGGCGACGGTGGGCGGGACAAACCGGCTGTACGCCCGCAGCACGTGAAACCGCGTGTCTGCGGGTAGTTCGCAAGCTTCGACGAGCTGCCTCAGAACCGGCGTGGTGTCGAATCCCACGTCTAGCGCGGACAACGCGTCAGCAGCCTTGGTAGACAGGTTGTTGTCGTCACCGCGGACGAGGGCCACGAGTCGCTGGATGACCTCGTTTGCCTGCTCGGTCCGAACCTCTAGCCCTTCTGTCAGCAGCGATCCGGCGAGCAGCGTCCGCGTGGGTGACGGATAGGCGAAAAGCCGGTCGATCAGCAAGTCCGATGCGGATTCTTCTCTCGCGGCCCATTGGCACAGCACGAAGAGCGCCAAGGTCCTCTGTGTGCCCTCGCACGCACGCCTGATCCAGAGCTCCAAGCCCGAGTCATCTACCGGAAGTTCTCTGGCGTATTCAGCCGCCGCGAGAAACTCGGCGAAGCTTTGGTGCAGGAAGCGGACTTGATCGCCGGCCACTACTAGCAGGCCCGTGCCGCCCAGCGCGGTGGGCAACTCCGCTTCCCACCCGGCCGGAAGCTGGTCCTGCGAGTGCTGCCGCAGCCAGGTCCGGCCCGACGCCACCAAGTCCTCCTCGCCCTCGGTGCGTTGCCGGGCCAGATGGCGGACCAGTCTGTCCACAACACTAGAGAGCCACGAGGGAAACAAGTCTGCGCTGCTGTGCGTCGCGCGGTTGCGCAATCGCTGCAAGAAGCTGTCATACAAGGCTAGCCGACTTGACGAAGGCGGCAACGACGGCTCCAGCGTGGCATTCGTCAAGGCCATGGTGGCCATGAGCGGGTTGTGTACCAGCTCTTGCAGGTCTCCCTCATCCACAACTTCGCGCAGGAAGCGATCCGCCGCCGCCGACGGGTTATGCACTCGCGTATGTTGCTGGTCGAACCACTTGCGCGTGTAGTCCTCCAACTCTGGCCGTTTGAAGGGGCGGATCTCGAACTCACCGACCCGGGCATCGAGAAGTGGTGCGAATTCCGCGCCCGGCAATGAGCGGCTCATGACCACGAGCCGGAAGTCGGACTCCCGGCGGCTGTGCCACGACAGCGTGCGGATGAGTTCGGCGCGTTGCCGCCGATCGGCTATCTCATCGATGCCATCCACGAAGATGAGCCAGCGGGCTCCCTGCGTCCGCCCGGCGAACAACGTACTTGGCGGATCGGCGACGAGCCCGCCGCCGAGGGCACTCAGGGTTGCGCGGCGCAACCTTTCACTCCACGATCCCTGCTCGACAACTAGTAGGGACGCGGAAAGGCGCAGGGGCAACACCGGTTCGGCGACCGGTGCGTCAAGGAACGAGGTCCGGCGGAGCCAGACGCCACACAACGATCGGACCATGTGGTTCGCCAAGGTCGACTTTCCAGCACCCGCCTCGCCGATGATCAACAGGTGGTCGAACCGTGCCAGGGCGTCCGACAACGAGAGGATCGTGTCCGCCGCAGGCAAGTCTAGAGCGGCGTTCTTGAGGGTGCGCGCCGGAACGTCAGCGACGTCCTCATGATGCGCGGCCGCGGGCCGAAGCCCACCTTCTTCCCGGGCTGCCGCCTCATCGCCAGCGGTGTCAGGACCGGCGGAAAGGTGGCGCCGAATGTGCTGCTGCACGTAAATGGCCGACAATGGCGGCTCCACCAGCCCGAGGAGTGAGTAGGGCAGGCAGTCGAACATGCCGTTCTGCGCCTCCAAGAGGTCGCGCAGCGCTGGCGTCGGCAGCGGAATGTCCTCCCAACTGGTCAGGCTCGGGTGGGTGCGCCGGCGCTCCGCCTCCTCGGCTCTGTCACGTTCCTGTTTGGCCTCGCCCCACAGCCGGGTGATCTCTTCCGGATCACGGCCAAGCCCTTCAGCCAGAGCTCGAACGAGGCGCAGGGGCAGCATTCGTTCGGCGTTGACCGCGTCGTACAAGGACCGCTGCGACAGACCGGTCATCTCGGCCGTGCGTCGGATAGACCCGTGCCCGAACTCGTCGATCGCCTGCACGAACCAGTCGGCGATCGGCTCGAGTTCGGGATACCGCTTGCGCTCGGCCGATGGAGGCCTTCCTGTTCGCATCCAGCATCCTTATAAACGGCGGTGACTTAAGACGGCAGTGAATTTATAGGCGTTTTCCCACGCTAGCGGGAAACCCTGCTGCGAGCACAGGCTGAGAACTGTTCGGTGAGGCTTCCGAGGTCCGTCAGGAGAGTGTCGTGGAGACGTTGTTCGCCGCTTATCCGGCGTTGTGGGTCGCGGGTTTGATCGTCGCTCCGGTCGCTGGGGTGGCCCGCTGCTGGTTCGCGTACCGGACGGCTGTGCGCCGGGAGGAAGAGCACACACGGAGGGTGGAGTTGGCGGTGGGGTGCACCGACGGGGCCCACAGGGCCGCAGTGGTGCGGGCCGCTCACCGGCTCGCGCCTGTGACCACCGGCCGCCGACGCGCTCCGTGAGCTGGCTCAGCGACGGGTGCGTAAGAGTGTGGGTCGCCCCCTGGGGGGAACCGATCACCCGCACGACCTCCAGTTTGATCTCCGACAGCAGCACGCACCCTAGGGGCCAGCGCTTCGACGATGCACGCCTGCACGGGAAGGCATTGGGAAGGATCAGCCGGAGATGATCAGAGACGGCCAGACACCACCGGACACATAGAAAGCCCTTAGCTCGCGTTTCCGCTGGTCAAGGGCGCTTTGCTGCTGGTCGGACCTGGTGCCCCCGGCAGGATTCGAACCTGCGGCACCCGCTTTAGGAGAGCGGTGCTCTATCCCCTGAGCTACGGAGGCGGACTCCTGTAAGCCTAGCGAAAGTCTGGCACTGCGTGGGACATGGGGCCGGGGTGAGTTTGGTGGGGTGGGTTATGGCTGCTCTGAGCTGCGGTAAAGCCATGACAAGTGATCAGATTTTTGCGCGTCGTACGTCGGTAGCGTCTGCGTGTGACCAGGAGGCGATGCAGGCAGGTGCGGCGGCGGCCCGTTGTGTTGTTCGGGGCGTTGTTGGCCCCGGCGATTCTTGCCGGGGGGTTGTTGGCCGGGGAGATGGGAGGGATTGGGGCGTTTGGGGGTGTTGCTCGGGTGACAGGTGGGGGTGTTGCTCGGGCGGCTTGGGGGTTTGAGCCGGTGTTGGTGCCGGCGCCGGCGCGGCCGGATCGGGTTTATGAGGGGAGTGTTCCTGCTCCGGTTCGGGAGGTGTCTCAGGCTCCTGTGGTGGATCTGAAGGAGGAGGGCACCGGGGGTGTTTCGGAGGTTGAGAAGCCCTTTACGCCGGCTCCTGTGCCCACTCGGGAGGCGTGTGCGGGGGAGTGGGAGGGGACCTGGTTGGGGGAGTTGTGCCGGGACCGGGAAGAGGCCACAGGGGAGGAGGGGCAGGGTGCTGGGGAGGGGTTGTTGCTTGGACTTTGAGCCGGGCTGATCTGGAGCTCCAGGTGGCGATGGGTGGGTGGGATTTGGCTGGTCGCGGGGGTGGTCGCGCAAAGTGGGTTTTATGTCTCATAACGGCTCTCTCGAGTTCGGTCCGGACACTCCGGAGGCTGTAGTAACGTGCGTGCCTGACCTGGGTAACGAGTTTGCATACGGAGGAGTCGAACGTGCCTGCCCCTCGATCAGCGGGTCTGATCGCGGTTGTTTTGGCGGTGGCTTCTTTTTTTGTGCCCCTCGCGCCGGTACAGGCCAAGGTGGCCACGCGGCTGCAGGTGCAGGAGCAGCGGGATCCGTCCAGTCTGAGTGAACTGCGGAAGGAAGCTGAGCGGTCGGCCAAGGAGCTGGAGGCGGCCTCCAACGCCCTTAAGAAGCGGCAGGAGACCATGGAGGCCTCCGAGAAAGAGCTCAAGACGAAGCTGGCGGCGCTGCAGGAGATGGAGCAGCGCCTCGCGGTCATTCGGCAGCCGGTGTCGCAGATGGTGGAGTTGTTGTACGCACAACCGCTCGGGTCGTCCGACAACATCATGCTGTTCCTGACTGAGGACGCGGACCAGGGGACGCTGCGGGCCATGTCTGATGCGACCCAGATGGTGGTCGTACGGCAGCAGGCTGTAGAGCAGACCTCCAAGCTCTACAAGGAGACCCAGCGGCTGGCCGCCGAGGCGCAGGAGCTTCGGGCTGGGAATCTGCTGGCCGAGGCGCAGCTCGCCGCCGAGGTCGATACGTTGCGGCAGCGGTCTGACAAGATCGTGAAGTCGTTGACGGCGGCGCTGGTGAAGCTGGGCATCAAGATTGACAAGGTCGGGCGGGCTGCGCTGGGGTGCAACCCGCTACGGGCGGCGACGGCCGACGACTATCCCAACGGGCTCATTCCGAAGAGCATGCTCTGTCCGTTGCAGCAGAAGGGCTTCAGCCTGAGGGCCGACGCCACGATCGCGTTCGTGAGTCTGAACGAGGCCTATCGCAAGCGGTTCGGGAAGTCGATGTGCGTTACCGATGCTTATCGCAATCTCGCCGCGCAGCAGTCGGTTTACTACCGGCGGCCGGGATTCGCGGCTGTGCCGGGGCGGAGCAATCACGGGCTCGGGCTGGCTGTGGACCTGTGTGGTGGGGTTGAGCGTTCGGGGTCGGCGGAGTTCGTGTGGATGGAGAAGAACTCCAAGAGGTATGGATGGTTCCATCCGTCCTGGGCCTACAGCAGCCCGTTCGAGCCGTGGCATTGGGAGTACGACCCCAAGATCGAAGTGCTCTAGGCTGCCACTCCCACCTCGGCGCTGCAGAAGGCGCAGCGGGAGGCGGCCTTGGGGATTTCCGACAGGCATTCAGGGCAGTCGCGGGTGGTCGACTCGACCTTGGCGGCGTTGCGTTCCCTGAAGTGTGTGTACGGCTTGACCACCAGGAAGTAGACCACCGCGGCGACCATCAGGAACGAGACGACCGCGTTGATGAAGTTGCCGTACATGAAGTTGGACTGGCCGATGGTGACCTTGAGCGAGGAGAAGTCGGGCAGGCCGCCGAACGCCGAGATGAGTGGAGTGAGCAGGTCGGCCACGAACGACTGCACGATCGCGTTGAAGGCCGCGCCGATGACGACCGCCACGGCCAGATCGATGACGTTTCCCTGCATGAGGAACTTCTTGAATCCGTTCATGGAGAGGCATCGTAGCTGAGCCTTTACTGTTGGTTAGTTTCTATGGTGATCGCCAGGTGGCCGTGGGCTTGGGCGGCAGCCAGGGCCGCGGCTTGGGCCGGGGTCGTTCCCAGGACGACCAGGGCACCGCGTTCGTTGCCGGTCGTGGACTGCCTGGTGGATGCGGGGATGGTGATGACCGTCACGCCCTCTGCGACGGGGTGGGCCGCCATGGGGTTGCCCTCGCTCATCGTGGCCAGGACGCTGATCGTGGAGCCGGGGGAGAGCAGAGCGGCGGCCGCCGGGTCGGATATGCGCACGGGTGTGGCGACCAGGCCCGGTGACAAGGGGAACGTGCGGAGCAGGCGGACGTCTGTCAACGGCTCTCCCTTGCGCATGGGGGTGGCCAGGATCTGGCCGGACGCGGTGGTGCGTACCGCTCCTGCCGGTGGGTGGTTGAGCGGGACGGCGCGCAGGTCTCCCGGGCGGAGAGGGCCGGGGGACAGGTCGCGGGTCGCCACCAGGGCCGTGGTGACGGGGGTGGCTGGGCGGATGGCGAAAAAGGTGGATATGACGGCCAGGGCGGCCAGGGCCGCCGCCAGGAGGCGGCGGCGACGGGCGTAGCGGCTCAACCAGGACTTGATCACGGTAGCTCTAGGGAGAATCCGTCGAGGGCCGAGACACAGGGGCAGGTGCGCTTGTCCGGAAGCGCCTGGACGGTGTCGGACACCAGAGTGCGCATGCGGGTGACGTTCTGGGCGAAGAACTCCAGGACCTCGTCGTGCGTGACGCCCTGGCCGGCCTCCACTCCGGCGTCGTGGTCGGTCACGAGGGAGAGCGAGGTGTAGCAGAGGGCCAGCTCTCTGGCCAGGATCGCCTCGGGGAAGCCGGTCATGCCGACGATCGACCAGCCGTTGCCCGCATACCACTGTGACTCCGCCCGCGTGGAGAAGCGCGGGCCCTCGATGACCACCAGGGTGCCGCCGTCGACGGTCTCCCAGCCGCCCTTTCTGGCGGTCTCCACGGCCGCGGATCGGCCTGACGGGCAGTAGGGGTCGGCGAAGGAGACGTGGATCGCGCGGTCGGCGTCATAGTAGGTCTGCACGCGGCCTGAGGTGCGGTCTACCAGTTGGTCGGGGATGACCATGGCGCCGGGGCCGTACTCGGCTCTGAGGGACCCTACGGCGCTCGGCGCGAGCACCTGGCGGACGCCGAGCTTGCGCAGCGCCCAGAGGTTGGCGCGGTAGGGGATGCGGTGGGGCGGGAAACGGTGGTCTCGCCCGTGTCTGGGGATGAATGCGACGGAACGCGAGCCGATGTGCCCGACCGTGACGACGTCGCTCGGGGGGCCGTAAGGGGTGTCGAGTTCGATCTCTTCCGCGTCGTCGAGCAGGGAGTAGAAGCCCGAGCCGCCGAGGACGCCGATGTCTGCGCGAGTGACCATGGCCGAGAGGGTAGCCGGATCGGCGGGGCGGCCAAGGGGGCAGAACGCGGTTCTGTGGATAAGTGTGGTGGGCCGAACGCGGTTCTGTGGATGACCAGGCGACTGGGTTCAGGGCGCGAACGGGGTGCTGAAGCGCCGCCCACGGCAGGCGCTCCGGGCAAGGAAGCGGCCGTGGCGCCGACGGGAGGCGGCACCGCGATCAGCGGTGCACGCCGCCGCCACGGTTCGAACGTGCGGAAAGTCAGTTGGGGGCGGCCGCGGGAGCTGGGGCCGCGGCCGGGGTGGTCGAACTGCCGGAGTCGGACGACTTGCCCTCGGCGGGCTTCGACGAAGCCGAAGCCGAAGGGGACGCGGCGGGAGCCGTCGAGGAGGACCGGTTGTCGGTCTTGTAGAACCCCGAGCCCTTGAACACGATGCCGACGGCGGAGAACACCTTGCGCAGGTTGCCCTGGCAGCCCGGGCAGACCGTCAGCGCATCGTCGGTGAACTTCTGGACGACTTCGAGCTGCTCACCGCAGTCGTTGCAGGCGTACTGGTAGGTCGGCACGCGCTCCTCCTTCTTGCTCTGGCACTCGAGCGATGCGACTGCTAATGGTAACCGATTAGGTCAAACGGCTATTCCAGTCCCCGCTCGCCGTACCATCCGGCCAGCTTGCCGCTGCGGCTCACGGCGCGGAGGCGGCGTTCGACCTGGTCGCGGCAGGCTGCGGTGGTGACCAGCAGGAGCTGGTCGTTCACCCTGATCCTGGTGGTGCTGCCGGGGACGAAGGATTTGCCGTCGCGTACGACGAGGGTCACCGCGGCCCCGGAGGGCAATCGGAGCTCGAAGACCTCCACGCCGTGCAGGAGCGAGCCGGGCGGGACCTTGACCTGAAGGAGGTCGGCTTTCAGCTCTTCGAGAGGCGCCGACTCCACGGAGAGGTCGTGGGCCTCGGCGGGCGCGCCCACACCGAGGACACGGGCCGCGAAGGGCAGCGTCGGCCCCTGGAGCAGGGTGAACACGACGACGATCACGAAGACCTGGTTGAAGATGTTCTCGGAGCCCTCGACCCCGGCCGCCCAGGGAATGGTCGCGAGCACGATGGGGATCGCTCCGCGCAGCCCGGCCCATGACAGGAACGCCTGCTCCCGCCAGCTCACCATGCCCAGCCGCATGGCCCAGGAGATCAGCGAACTGGCCAGCACCGACAGCGGCCGTGCCAGGAGCACCAGGACAGTTCCGGTGATCAGGCCGGGGACGATCGCCGACGGCATCGCCTCCTGGCTGGCCAGCATGCCCAGCATGACGAACAGTCCGATCTGCGCCAGCCACGCTGCGCCCTCCGCGAACCCCCTGGTCGCGGCCCGGTGCGGAAGGCGTGAATTGCCCAGGATCAACGCCGTGAGGTAGACGGCCAGGAAGCCGGATCCGTGCAGCAGCACGGCGCCGCCGTACGAGACGAAGGTGAGGGCCAGGACGGCGAGGGGGTAGAGGCCGGAGGCGGGCAGGGCGACGCGGCGCAGCGCGTACGCGCCGGCGGGGCCGACGGCGAGGCCCACGGCGGCGCCGATGATCAGTTCGACCGAGGTCTCCAGCAGGAACGTTCCCACGGTCGCCGGCGCCTGCGACGCGCCGCTGAGCAGCATCACGGCGATCACCGTGGGCGCGTCGTTGAAGCCCGACTCCGCCTCCAGAACGCCCGCCAGCCGCGGCGGCAGCGGCAACCGGCGCAGTACGGAGAACACGGCGGCGGCGTCGGTCGAGGCGAGCACCGCGCCGAGGATCAGCGCCGTGGACCAGCCGATTCCCAGGATCGCCTGGACGGCCAGGGCCAGCACGACGATGCTGATCGTCACGCCCACGGTTGCAAGGATCAGGGCGAGGGGGACGGAACGCCGCACATGCGACCAGTTCGTGGTGAGACCGCCCTCGGCCAGGATCATCGCCAGCGCCGTCAGTCCGATCTGCTGGGCCAGGTGAGGGTTCTCGAAGGGGATGCCGAACCCGAAATCCCCCAGAATCAGGCCGAAGCCCAGGAACAGGAGGAGGCTGGGCAGACCGCTGCGATGCGCGATGCGTACGGACACGATGGCCGCGATGACGATCACGGCACCAAGAAGGAGCCAGACATCAAGCGTCATCTGGCCCCCTCTTGTACGTGCGTTCACATAAGCCTAGTGAGTCCCTGAGGTGTCATCGCATAACGCACCTGACGGTCGTGCGGCTCCGTGGGGATGCCGTCGATCAACTCGCCGTCGTGCAGCAGGGCCACCGTGGGGACGTTCGGGCCGACTCTGGCCAAGGCACGATCGTACGAGCCGCCGCCGCGGCCGAGGCGCATACCGGTCCGCCTGTCCACCGCCAGCGCGGGCACGATCACCAGGGCGGCGGTGCGGACCGCGTCGACGCCTCGGCGGGTGTCGACGGGTTCCATGATGCCGAAACGGCCGGGGGCGAGCGTTCCTGGCCCGTCGTACACTGCCCAATCCAGGTCATTGTTCTCAAGCAGCACGGGCAAGATAACGGTGGCTCCATGTTTCCAGAGAGCGAACACGAGCCCGTGCGTGTCCGGCTCTGACCCCGTTGACCAGTAGCAGGCCACCAAACCGGCCATCTGAACCCACGGCTGGTCGAGCAGAGTTTCGCGGACCTTGATGGCGTTTGACCGGAGTTGTTCGGGGGAGAGGGAGGCGCGCGCCGCGCTCACCTCGCGACGCAGGTTCAGCTTGTCCACAGGTCCCTCCACTAGGGTCTACTCATGGCTGACTTCGACCCTGTGACGAAAGCCGTCGTGCCCGCCGCGGGTCTGGGCACCCGGTTTCTCCCGGCGACCAAGGCGACACCGAAGGAGATGTTGCCCATCGTCGACAAGCCCGCGATCCAGTATGTCGTCGAGGAGGCAGCCTTCGCTGGGCTCCTCGACGTGCTGATGGTCACCGGCAAGAACAAGCGGTCCATTGAAGACCATTTTGACCGCGCGTTCGAGCTGGAGGAGGCCCTTGAGGCCAAGGGCGACGAGCAGCGGTTGTCCCAGGTTCGCGAGCCGGCGTCGCTGGCGACGCTTCATTACGTACGGCAGGGCGAGCCCAAGGGGCTCGGCCACGCGGTGCTGTGCGCCAAGCATCATGTCGGCGACCACCCGTTCGCCTGCCTGCTCGGCGACGACCTGATCGACCACCGCGACCAACTGCTCAAACGCATGATCGAGGTGCGTGCGACGTTCGGCGGAAGCGTGATCGCGCTGATGGAGGTGCCCAGGGAGCAGGTCTCGCTGTACGGTGTGGCGACCATCGAGGCGACCTCCGAGGACGACGTCGTGCGGGTGACGGACCTGGTGGAGAAGCCGCCGGTCGACGAGGCGCCGTCCAATTGGGCGATCATCGGGCGTTATGTGATCGATCCCGCGGTGTTCGAGGTGCTGGAGAACACGCCGCCGGGGCGCGGCGGCGAGATCCAGCTCACCGACGCGCTGCGCACGCTCGCCGGGCGCGGCTCGGAGGAGGGCGGGCCGGTGCACGGGGTGCTGTTCAGGGGGCGGCGTTACGACACCGGTGACAAGCTTGACTATTTGCGGACGGTGGTGAAATTCGCCGCTGATCGGGAAGATCTGGCGCCGGATTTCGTGCCATGGCTGCGGGAGTTCCTCGATGAAATCGGTTGACGCGCACCTGGCCGACATCCTGGCCACTGTGCGTCCGCTGGCGCCGCTGGAGCTGGAGCTGGAGCAGGCGTTGGGGACGACGCTGGCCGAGGAGATCACCTCGCCGGTGCCGTTGCCACCGTTCGACAACTCGGCTATGGACGGCTACGCCGTTCGTTCTGCCGATATTTCGGATATTCCGGTTACGTTGCCGGTGATCGACGACATCGCGGCCGGGTCCGTGGAGCCGCTGGCCGTGGGGCCAGGGCATACCGTGCGGATCATGACCGGGGCGCCGATGCCCACGGGCGCCGACGCCGTGGTGCCGGTGGAGTGGACCGACGGTGGGACGGTCTCCGTGCGGATCGATCGTCCCGTCACGGCCGGGAACGCGATCCGCCGGGCCGGCGAGGACGTGCAGGCCGGCGATGTCGTGCTCGAAGCGGGCACGGTGATCGGGCCCGCGCAGCTCGGGATCATCGCCGGGGTGGGACGGCGGCGCGTGCTGGCCCGGCCCCGGCCCAGGGTCGTCGTCATCTCCACGGGCGCGGAACTGGTCGAACCGGGCCTGACGCTGGTTCCAGGGCAGATCTGGGATTCCAACAGCTTCACCCTGACGGCCGCCGTCCGCGAGGCGGGTGGCGACGGGTTCCGCGCGGGGTCGGTCGGGGATGATCCGAGCGTACTGCTCGATCGGCTCGACACCCATCTGGTACGTGCCGACGCGATCATCACCAGCGGCGGCGTGTCCATGGGGGCTTATGAGCCGGTCAAGGAGGCTCTGTCGCCGCTTGGCACGGTTCGTTTTGAGAAGGTGGCGATGCAGCCGGGGATGCCGCAGGGGTTCGGCGTCCTGGGGGACGATCGGGTGCCGATCTTCGCGCTTCCCGGGAATCCGGTGTCGTCCTTCGTGTCGTTCATGCTGTTCGTACGTCCGGCGCTCGACAAGATGCGCGGACTGCCCGAGAGCACGCAGGAAACGGTCACCGCACGCGTCACCAGGCATCTGCGCTCGCCCGAGGGGCGGCGGTCGTACCTGCGCGGGGTGCTGGCCCCCGACGGCACGATCGAGCCGGTGCACGGGCAGGGCTCTCATCAGCTCGCCGCTCTGGCCATGGCGAACGCGCTGATCGTGGTGCCGGAGGACGTCATCGAGGTGGCCGAGGGGGCTTCCGTGGAGGTGATCCGGCTTTGAGTGAGTTGACCCATATCGACGAGACCGGTGCTGCTCGCATGGTGGACGTCTCCGCCAAGGACGTCTCGGCCCGCTCCGCGACCGCCACCGGGCGGGTGCTGCTGTCGGCGGAGACGGTGGCGCTGCTGCGGTCCGGCGAGGTGCCCAAGGGCGACGCGCTGGGGGTGGCGCGGATCGCCGGGATCATGGGGGCGAAACGTACGCCCGATCTCATTCCGCTCTGCCATCCGATCGCGTTGCACGGGGTGAAGGTCACGCTGGACGTCGAGGACTGGGGCGTGGCGATCACGTGCCGGGTGAAGACGGCCGACCGTACGGGCGTGGAGATGGAGGCGCTCACGGCGGTCTCGGTGGCGGCGCTGGCCCTGATCGACATGGTCAAGGCGGTCGATCCCGGTGCGGTGATCACCGATGTGCGGGTGGAGGAGAAGCTGGGCGGGAAGACCGGGCGGTGGACGCGGGATTCAGCATGATCCGGGCACTGGTGATCACGGCCTCCAATCGCGCGGCAGCTGGGATATATGCGGATAAATCCGGGCCATTGCTGGCCGAGTTGCTGCGTGACGAGGCGGGTTGCGACGTCGTCGACGGACCCGTTGTGGTGCCCGACGGCGAGGCCGTCGAGGTGGCGCTGCGTGATGGGCTGGCGGGCGGTTACGACGTCATCGTGACGACCGGGGGGACCGGGTTGACGCCCACGGATCTGACGCCGGAGATGACATCGCGGGTAATTTCCCGGGAAATTCCGGGTATCGCCGAGGCTATTCGGCTGGCGAATCGGGAAAAGGTCCCCGCTTCCGTCCTGTCCCGTGGGCTTGCGGGACAAGCGGGCAAGACCTTGATCATTAATTTGCCTGGATCATCTGGCGGCGTACGAGATGGGGTCGCCGTACTCGCTCCGATTCTGCGGCACGCGGTCGACCAGATCCGAGGGGGAGATCACCCGCGCTGACCTCGATTCAATGACCCGTGGCGACATCGCGCCCGATAGGGGGATGATGAGAGGTGTGGATCGACTTCGCGGCTGGCCGGCGACCCTCAACGAAGGCCCGGTCGGCCTCCGGCCGCTGCGGCTGAGTGACGTACGTGTGTGGCGTGAGACCCGTTTGCGCAATGCCAACTGGCTGCGTCCCTGGGAGCCGAGCAATCCTGAAACGCCGCTGTTCAGGACCGGGCTCGGACCCTACATCTCCATGGTGGGCACGCTGCGGCGCGAGGCTCGGCAGGGGCTGGCGTTGCCGTGGGTGGTGACGTACGAGGGGCGGTTCGCGGGGCAGCTGACGATTGGGGCAATCGTGTGGGGATCTGCCCGTTCCGCGCAGGTCGGCTACTGGGTCGACGGGGCGCTCGCCGGGCGGGGCATCACCCCCACGGCTCTGGCCATGGCCGTCGACCACTGCTTTTTCACCACCGGATTGCATCGGCTGGAGGCGAACATCCGCCCCGAGAACCAAGCCAGCCGTAGAGTGGTTGAGAAGCTCGGATTCAGGGAAGAAGGCATTCGGCGTCGGCAACTCCACATCGACGGAGCCTGGCGCGACCACATTTGCTACGCGCTGACCGTTGAGGACGTTCCTGGCGGGCTGCTCGTGCAATGGCGTCGTGCACGTGAGTCAGCCGCTCACGGCGGGTCTCCTGTCGAAGAGGTTTGACGATCTCGCGACACACCGCACCGAATGCTCGTCAATTAGTGACACGCGGTCTTACGGTGCGTGACGTGAGCACATTGAAGACGCAACGAAGACACCTGCGTCTTCATGCTGCCCGGAGGTGGTCGTGAGCAGCGTCCTCCTCTATCTGGCCATCGTGGTGATGTGGCTGTGTGTCCTTATCCCGATGTGGCTGCGCAAGGACAAGACCAACCTCGCCGAGCTGGCCGAACTCGAAGAGTATTACACCGGCGAGCACCAACTGCCCGATCTCGACAATCTCGGCCCCTCCGACTCCGACGAGGACGACGGGGCGCCGCAGGCTGAGGCCGAGAAGGTCGACGTCCGCCAGTTCCGGCTCCGGCGCCGCGCCATCATCGTGGCCCGCCGACGCCGCCTGCTCTTCTTCACCGCCCTGCTGGTGATCGCCTCCGTGATCACGGCCGCGGTGAAGATGATCCCCTGGTGGGGGGTGGCGCCCTCTGTCGTCGTCACGCTGTCGTACATGGCGTTTCTCCGCATCGCCGTACAGGTGGACGGAGAACGCCGCGAACGGGTCCGTCAGGCGCGCGCTGAGCGACAGCGGCGGACACGCGAACAGCGCCGGGCCGCCGAGGCGGCGGAGGCCGAGATCATCGATTTCGCGCCGCTCCACGCGGACGTGCTCTTCGACCAGTACGCGGAGCCGCCCAGGCGGGCAGTGGGTGACTGAAACGGTGGCGCGAGGACCCTCAGGAGTTTGCTAATCTAGTCAAGTCCATGGGGATGTAGCGCAGTCCGGTAGCGCACTTCGTTCGCATCGAAGGGGTCAGGGGTTCGAATCCCCTCATCTCCACCCAGGGCCGTTCTTGAAACGGCTGGACTGAAGTTGACGGGATCCCGTCTGATCGTCACGATCAGGCGGGATCTTGTTGTTTCAGAGGTCTCCGAATCAGGTTCGTCCTGGTTTGGGAGCCGCGGAACAGGTGTCCGGGAAGGCCCGGGTGGTGTCAGGGCGCTGGTGGAGGTCGGAGTTCGCGTCGCTGGGCATGCCGACGCCGGCTCCGGGCTGGGTGGTGCGACACGGTGATCTTGATTGCGGGTTATGGGGCGGGTGGTGGCCTGCTTTGGACGTGAGCGGCGAGCGGTCGAGGCGCTCTGCTGGGATCTCGAAGATGTCGGCGGATGTGGCGGGCTCGTCTGGGGGCCGGCCGACGACGCCACCGCCGCTCAACTACGAGGGGTGATCGAGCGGCTGATCGCCGAGGGACAGCGGCTTCTTTTCAACTGTTGCACGGGGGTGGGCCCACGCCTCTCGTGCGGCACGCCTATGGACAGGCTCGACTCGCAAGGACCCGCGCCCTTGACGGACCGACCCGAACGTCGGGGGCGAGTCCCGCATGGGTTCAAAGATGGGGGAGAGCGGCCGTGGACCCGGCCGGAGGGCTCTCCGCACCCAGAACGCACATGGTCGCCCACGAACACGAGGCCGCTATCCGAACGCCCTGCCCCTTCACGGCGATCCGATATGCAGGTCAGCCAGGTGCGGAAGGAGAACCCTCAGATCATGATCTCTGCACTCGAAGCATGATCATCGGCGGGGCTCATCAGTGCCGACTTGTGATCGGCACGGACTTCGTGCCAGAACCAGCTTGTCATGGCCGCCGTCAGCCAATCGCCGTGATGATGGCGGCGGCGTCATCTGGAAACCAGCTCCAACCTCGCGGCCACCTTGAAGCGATGGCACGGTTGGGTCAGCGTTCGACTTCGTCATTGTCTGCTGCCATCAGTACGCGTCGCAGCAGGGAGGTGAGGGTCTGCTGCTCTGGGGCCGAAAGAGGCCGGAGAAACCGCCGTTGTGATTCCTCGGCGGCAGGCCGTAGCCGCTCTAGGAGCGTGCGCCCGGAGTCGGTGAGCTCAACTCTGTGTCGGCGCCGGTCACAGGGATCCTGGGCACGGGTGAGGTAGCCGCGCTTTTCCATGTGGTCGATGCGGCTCACCAGGTGGCTCTTGTCGAGATCAAGCGAGTCCGCCAATTGCTGCTGGGACAGCGTGCCGAAGTCGTCCAGCGCCGTGAGGACAGCGTGATCGAGAGAGGCAAGGCCTTGTTCCTTCAGCACATCCTCGAGGTGGCGGCGACCGATTTTGGATGCCTGCGCCGCCAAGTACGAGGGCAGGGCCAGCAGCGTTGGTGGTCTGGCATTGGAAGCCTTCATGACCACCATGGTAGCTAGGGATAACTGTTGCAATCTGCTACAGTTGCCAACACCATCAAATAATGCACCGTCCGCTGAAAGGAACAGATTCATGACGGCAGAAGGAACGATCTTCGTCATCGGCGCGACCGGCCGACAGGGCGGAGCCGTCGCGCGGGAACTACTGCGGCGAGGCAGGCCGGTCCGGGCACTCACACGCACGCCCGACTCGCCCGCTGCCAAGGACCTCGCCGCCCAGGGGGCAGCCGTCGTCCACGGAGACCTCGAGGACCCGGCCTCACTACGGGATGCCATGGCCGGTGCGCACGGCGTATTCAGTGTGCAGACCTTTCTGACCGACGCCGGCCTCGACGGTGAAGTTCGGCAGGGCAGGGTCGTCGCCGAGGCAGCCAAAGAGCTGAACGTGGCGCATGTGGTCTACACATCGGTGGACGGCGCGGAGCGAGACAGCGGCGTGCCGCACTTCGAGAGCAAGTGGACAATCGAGCGTCACCTCCAGGCGCTGAAGGTGCCTACAACGGTGTTGCGCCCTGTCTTCTTTATGGAGAACTTCGTATATCAACCTCCGCAGTCGATCGACGGGGTTCTGACGGTGCGCCTGGCACTGCCAGCGCGTCGACCGCTGCAAATGATCGCTACGGCCGACATCGGGGCGGTGGCAGCGGACGCGTTCGATCGACCCGAGGAGTACATCGGGCAGGCGGTGGCACTCGCCGGTGATGAGCTCACCGGGCCCGAGATCGCCGCGGCCTTCGAAGAGGCGACAACGATCCCGGCAAGCTACGAGGAACAGCCCTTGGCCGAGATCCGGGGGTTCAGCGAAGACCTGACGCTCATGTTTGAATGGTTCGACAGCTCCGGCTACCAGGCCGATATCGCTGAACTGCGCGAGCGGCATCCTGGGTTGAGGACGCTGCGGGACTGGCTTCGGGAGACCGCATGGCAACCGGCCACCGGCAACTGACGCAGGGGTTTCTCATGAAGCAGCGCAGACTCGGAACCCTCAGCGTGCCGGCCATCGGCCTCGGTTGCATGGGCATGTCGGCCTTCTACGGGGCTACAGACGAACGTGAGGCGGTCGCCACCATCCATCGAGCCCTTGACCTCGGCTGCACCTTTCTCGACACCGCCGAGATGTACGGGCCGTTCACCAACGAAGAGCTGATCGGCAAGGCGATCGAGGGCCGGCGCGATGACGTTCTCCTCGCTACGAAGTTCGGTGTCGGTACGCCGGACAACCCCGGGCTTGACGGCTCCCCGAAGAACGTACGGCGGGCGATCGAAGGATCGCTGCGGCGCCTCAGGACCGATCACGTCGATCTCTATTACCTGCACCGCGTGGACCCCCACACGCCGATCGAGGAGACCGTCGGCGCCATGGCCGAACTCATTCGAGAAGGCAAGGTCGAGGGTATCGGGCTTAGCGAAGCCTCGGCCCAGACTCTGCGCCGGGCACATTCGATACACCCGATCACGGCACTCCAAACCGAGTATTCGCTATGGACCCGCCACGTCGAGGACGAGATCCTGCCGACCTGCCGCAGCCTCGGCATCGGGTTCGTCGCCTACTCCCCGCTCGGACGCGGTTTCCTGGCTGATCGCTTCGCCTCAGCGGACGAGATCGCACCGGACGACGTACGAGCCCACAACCCACGCTTCCAGGGCGAGAACTTCGAGCTCAACAAGAGGCTCACTGCCAAGGTTCGCCTAATCGCGGAGCAGAAGGGTTGTTCACCGGCACAACTCGCTCTCGCATGGCTGCTCGCTCAAGGAAAGGACATCGTCCCGATCCCCGGTACCAAACGCCGGACCTACCTCCAGGAGAATCTCGCAGCGGCCGACGTCGAGTTGACCGTCGAAGACCTCACGAGTATCGATGCGCAGCTACCAGCGGCGGCCGGTGACCGTTACCCAGCGGCCGCGTTGGGCACGATCGATCACTGAATGCTTTCGTGCGCCCAGTAGAGCAGGAGGTGAAGCCGTGACGTAGCGGTCAGCTCGTCGTCGCTTGCCGGTGGAAGTCCGGTCCGGGTAGCTGCCAGGAGGCCCGGTAGCAGGCTGGCGGTTTCGTCTGGAAACGGGCGGGGGTCTAAGCACAGCGTCAAAACCCCTGCAATATAGGGGGAGCGACGGTGCGGTCCGTAGCATGAAGCGAAGCCTGCGGCGTCGTTACTCAGCCCGCCCTTTTGGGTGGGACAGGGGAGTGCCGAGCCTCTCGAAACCGGGGCGAAGGCCATGGACGCGGTTTCTACTACAGTCTTGATCATGGCTTCCTTCTCCGTCAGCCGGTCCAGCACGAATCCCTGGGAAAGGTCGATCTGGGACTTCGACATCGTCCAGGTGGGCGGGCGGCCGCTGATCGTCTGCGTCGACTCCAGCGACTCGGTGTACACGTGGGACCCGCTGGAGGACCGCTGGGACAGCTACCAGATGGACATGCCGTTCCGGCCAGAAGACAGATATGACTTCATCGATGTGTACGCGGTCGGGGCCGCCGTCCTGGACGGCCGGATCGTGGTCGGCGGGGGCTCGGACCACCAGCCGTTCGCACAGTGGGACCTGGAGACCGGCGCGGTGGAGATTTCCGCGGACACCACGCATGCCGCTCTCAACATGGTAATCGGGATTGAGATGGACGGACGGCCGATGCTCGTCGGCGCTGACCAGAGCACCAATCCCCGCGTACGTGTGTATGACGTCGAGCGGCGCGAGATGTACGCCGAACTGCTCGGCGCGCATTCCGACGGCATCGGCGGTCTGGCGTCGGGAACGCTTGGGGAGCGGCCGGTGCTCCTCTCCAGCAGCTGGGACGGAAGCCTCGAGGTATGGGACCTCCGGGAGAAACGCAGCCTCGTCCAGTCCGCAAAAACGGGTCCCAGCTTGATGGGAGCCACCCTGGTGCCGGTGAACGGACGACCGCGCATTGTCGGAGCGGAGGGTCACGCGGTCTGGCTCGTCGATCCCGAGACGGGCGAAGAGGATGAAGCGCTCGCCTGGCCAGCGGAGATCACCGAGCGGATCGAGGAGGGTGAGTTCGAAGACGACTTCACGTGCATAGATGCCGGGCTCGTCGGCGGGCGTCCATTGGCGGTGACGGGCTCGGAGGAGGGCCGGGTCTGCGCCTGGGATCTGGAGGAAGGCCGCATCATCGGCGAGCCGCTCATCGAGCACGAGGGCGAGGTCTCCGCCGTCCGCCTCACCGATCTGGATGGCCGGACTGTTGCGATCACGGCAGGACGAGACGGCCAGCTGAGCCTGTGGGACCTCCAAGTCCCACAGATCGCGGCAGCGCCAAGCCACAGCCGCTGACGCACAAGCTTGGCCTGCCGAGCATCTCCCGGGAAACGATCGCATCGAAGACGGGAAGCGATCTTTAATAGCGTCCCTTCCCTGCTGGCCAACGCCACTCGTGAACACCCCACGAGGAAGATGCAGGTGAGAAAGGTCTTCGGAGTGATCCGGGGGCCCTTTTCCCATGTCCGGAAGTCGATGGGAGCCAATCGGGGAGCCATCTCAGTCGGACTCTCTACCCGTGTCGGCTGTCGCCGAAGATGGTGTTCATCGTGTGGGCGCCCTTGGTGATTACCGGCCGGAGTTGGTGCCGGTAGGCCGCTTCTGTGATGCTGGTGCCCGCGTGCGCGACGAGATCGGTTCGGACACCCCAGGGCGGCTCATCGGGGAGAGGCCAGTGATCCTCCTTTCAGCGGCGGTGTAGATGAACCTGGCGCGTGGTTGAAGCCGCACTCAGCCGTTGGCCATCAGTGCATGACTCCTTGATCGGTTGCTGCTGTGATCGCAGCGAGACCGACACATGCGAAGATCGCCGCTTCGGCCTGTGTCGACGGAATTACCGGGCCCATCGCGAGGAGAAGCATCACTTTATGAGGCGATGGACGACGGTCGTGACGCTCACCGTGACCGGGTTAGCACTCTACGGTGCCCCCGCCGTCGGCGCGGCCAAGGCCGGCGACCCGGTCGCGGCGATCCAGCGACAACTGGTCAAAGGACATGGCGTGCGGATCACCGAATACAGCACGTTCAACTCGGGCCCGACCTCAGGCTGGGAGCGCTTCAAGCCGACGAAGGGTGTCGTCGGATTCGGTGACGGCGAAGTGGCGGCGACCGACCTGTGGGACCTTCAACTGGGAGTGGCAGGCGTTCGGGATATCTGTATCGGCGAACGCATTTGGGAGTACGACCCGAAAGCCAAGCGGCCGAACGGCAAGAAGTGGGTCACCTTCAAGCACCCCTGCGTACTGCGCCTGGAGACGGGATACCTGCGTTTGGACAAGCCGGACGTGCTCGCGGCCGTCCTGGCGACCACGACGACCACCAAGGCCTCGGATACCTACGACGGATCGCCCACGACCCTCCACGAAGGATCGATCTCGTTCCGTCAGCTGTGGAATGTCAGGCCGGATCTGCGCGGCGGCTCTTTGAAGGATGAACACGCCGACTGGGAAATCGATTGGCGGCTGTGGATCGGCAAGGACGGCCTCGTACGCCGTGCCTGGTCCAGGTGGCGGGAGCCGGCAGGAGATAAGTGGAAGGGCGTCACCGATGGCCAGGGCTGGTTCGGCTTCGCCAACGACGTCCGCTACTCGGACTGGGGAATGGAGCTCACCATCAAGCCTCCGCCCGCCGCTCAGACCATCGCCTTCAACAAGCTGAAGCACTGAGTGACGAACTAACACGGGCGCTGCATCCAGTGCGGGAAGCGATCTTCTGGGTACCTACCCCACCCCAGGCCGACCCTATTCGTGAACGCCCCCACCCAGGGCCGTTCTTGAAACGGCTGGACTGAAGTTGACGGGATCCCGCCTGATCATCGAGATCGGGCGGGATCTTGTCGTTTCAGGGGTTTCCGAATCGGGTTCGTCCTTTTGGGGTTCGAGAGTCGGCGAGACGAGTGGCTCGGGTGCTGTCACGCGGTCGTGTGCTTCGTTTGACGTGCTGACCGGGGAGCACGAAGATCGCCTGGCATGGGATGGAACACTTCCGCGCTGTTCGTACATGGGCGGTCGATTGACGAGGTCGTTGGCGCTCTGCCGGACGATGCCGATTTCGCGCCGAGCGGTGAGCGGTTGAGCGCCGATTACGCATGGAGTCACAGTCCTGGTCAACGCCTGTATCTGGCCGCAACGAATGGCTGGTGCCAGGTGTGGGACACGGACCAGCGAATCGCGCCCGACGTTGACCGGCGGCTCGAGTCCGGCGCGCTCGGGACGCTCAAGGGCACTCGAGCCTTGGCGGTCCTGTTCTCCAGCGTGTCGAGCATTTACGGGCTGTGGCTCTATGACGACGGCACGCTGGTCCGGGGCATCGTCTTTCACAATGGCGAGCCAGTGGTGGATGTGGGCGCGCCGCTGCCGGTGGAATCCCAGGTCGAAATCCCGTCGTGGGGTCCCGATGAGGACTTCCTGTGGGCAGCGATCAACGACGTGACCGGACTGACGGCCGATATCGATCAGCTCTTCGAGGTGTACGAGCTCGTGAGGCGTTGACGTTCGCCGGCCCGTCAATCGCCGGAGGCGTCCAAGCCTGCGACCCCTATATGTATGCCAGGGTTTCCCGACCTGATCAACGGCAGGCAGAACCATCCGTCGCGGTATCCGGTCCCCTCGCGCAGGCACGACACCGGCGACACCTTGTGGCGATATGCCCTCTCGAACGCCTTGCGGCGAAAATGCCCAAGCCTTCGACGACCGCGCCGATGACCGCTTCACGCCGGACATGGACGATGCCACCCCGAAAAGGGGGCATGCTCAATGGCACGTATCGACATCCCCCCGTGAGGTGGCAACCATGGGCACCCCTCTCCCTTGGACCTTGAGCGACATTCCCGACCAGTCCGGCCGAATCGCGATCGTGACCGGGGCCAACAGCGGCATCGGTTACGTCACGGCCGGTGAACTGGCCCGCCGCGGCGCCCACGTCGTACTGGCCTGCCGAGATCTGGAACGTGGCCGGGCCGCCCTCGCCCGCATGCGGGACGAAATGCCGCAGGCAAGCCTGGACCTGCGCCAGGTGGACCTGTCCCGCCTGGCCTCCATCCGCGAGTTCGCGGCGGCGTGGGACCACGACCGGCTGGACCTGCTGGTCAACAACGCCGGTATCGCGATGGTGCCGTACGCGCGGACCGCTGACGGGTTCGAGTCCCAGTTCGGCGTCAACCACCTGGGCCCCTTCGCCCTGACCGGCCTGCTCCTGCCGCACCTGCTCGCCGCACCGGACCCGCGCGTGATCGCCGTCAGCAGCATGGCGCACCGTTTCGCCCGCTTCGACCTGGACAATCTCAACGCCGAACGCTCCTATCGCCCGGCCTTCCACTACGGCCGCACCAAGCGGGCCACCCTCTACTTCGCCATGGAACTGCAGCGCAAGGCAGAGGCCGCCGGGCTGACGCTCCGCAGCATGGCCGTCGAGCCCGGGTTCACCCGTTCCAACGTGCTGACCGGCGGCCCCAACAGCGACCGCGGGCGGCTGTACCTGGCCGCCACCCGTTTGATCCTGCGCGTGGCCTTCCGCCCGACACCGGAGGGTGCGAAGACCTCCCTGTACGCGGCGACCGTCCCCGACCTGCCCGGAGGCGCCTACATCGTGCCTGACGGGCCGCTGCAGATCCACGGCGAGCCGACACGCCGCACCGGCGAGCCCGCCCTCCACGACACCGAAACGGCGCAACGCCTCTGGCAACTGTCGGAACGCCTGACCGGCGTCACGTACGATCTCCCGGCCATACGGAGCCATTGACCTTCCGAGCAGGGCTCGGGCACCGGACGAGACCTTCGCCCGAGCCCTGCTCGAAGCCGGCCGAGGACCGATGGCGCCCGGGTGCTTCGTGGTTTCCCGACGGTCGGCCGACAACCAGCCAGGAACCCATCATGACCACGCTCGAACGCACCCTCGCCAAAGCCCTCACCGAGATCGCTATCGGGCTTGATCTCAGTGAAGACGATGCCATCGCACCGGAGGCCACGATGAAGGTGCTCCAGCCGGTGATCACTCTCCGGCAGGACCTCCCCGAGCAGGACCGGCAAGCCCTCGCCGAACTGATCAACCAGTACGCGCAGGAGGAAACCGACCCCGAGTTGACGGTCTGGGAAGCGCCCGAAACCCTGGGTCTCCTGGTCTGAAAGTCTTGAGTGTCTGTTTTCAGTAGGTGGCCCGATGACCAGGACATCGAGTCGTAGCGTTCACCGGGAATCGCAACGACTCGATGGCAGAATTCGACCCATGCCCGCACAAGATCCGCACATTCACCTGCTGCAGGCTGCCCGGTCGCTCGCCGAATGCGAGTTCCTGCTTCGGCGGTTCAGCCAGGCGGCCCCTGACCTGATCGCCCAGGCTCGCCACCACTGCGACCAGGCCGAGCAGGGACCGCACGAAGACGCCGAGACTGCCGCCACTCTTGCGATCCTGCGTGCAGTGGCCTCGACCTTCGCCCTTCGGCATGTGGTGCTGGAGGACGTGTGCTGCGATTTCGACGATGACGACGGAACGCTGCTCAACGGGTTGGGAATGCATGACAGCAAAGGCGTGAGCCGTCCGCTCGCCGAGGAAGCCGTCCTCACCGCAGAGGCGGCCCTTGCCGCGGACCCCCACGACGCCCTCATGCCGCTCTACCTGGGCCATGCCCTCACCTGGACGGGCGACCAGAACGCCGCAATCGCCGCCTACCAGGAAGCCCTACACCGCGCACCCGACGACCATTGCGCCCGTTCCGCCCTCTCCTACCTTCATGCTCCGCCCGCTAAAGGGCCTCAGAGCGAGACGAGTCACCCCCGCCACGCCTTCGCGCTACTGCGCAGCGCCTACTGGATCAACAACAACGAATGGGAGGACGCCCTCGTCCTGTTCACCTCCGTCGCCGACGTTCGCAAGCACCTGGCCGCCGCCCTCGGCCCCGGCCCCAACGCCGGCTCCCGATCCCACTGCCTGACCGGTGAAGTCCTGGACGATGAGGGTGCGGAGCTGACCCTGCACATCCACCGCCCCGGCCACCCCACTGCCAAGTACGACCTGAACGCTCGTCTCCACGAGAACACCGAGACCACGTCCATCGACTGGACCGGCGTCCCAGTGGACGAGTTGCTGGAACCGCCTCTCCCACCCGGCCGCCCCCTTCGTCTCCACTCCAGAGTCTGCTTCCCCCACGACTGAACCGGGGAAGAAAACGGGCGGGCCGTCTTCCTGACCTCTCTTCACCAACCCGCCCCCGAACGGGCGCCCGCCGGCCGCTTTGGCCGCGGAGGGTCGCTGGCCGGCTCCTTCGAAGGGTTCGCCCAGCAGCTCGCCTCGGCCACCGACCTGGGGCTCATCCCCCGACCCGGACGCCGTCCGCACCGCCTGGGAAGACGCCGCCGCGCCCGACTGGGCGGGCCCGGCACTATGGCTTGCTCGGCATGCTGGCGTCGCGGTCGAGCCTCCGGGTGCTGCTACTTCTCACCGACATTACAAACCCGATCAGCCCCCGAGTGCTGCCCAAACTGACCGAAACGCTGCTGCTACTTACCAGCAAAATCATGTCGGCGACAGTCCGCTGAACACGACCGGCCAGTTCGTCACCTCTGGCAGAACCAACATGATTGTCCAGCACAACAAGCTCAGGATCGAGAACGGTGCAGATAGAAGCGACCCCCAAAGCGATCCGCCGCGCCAACTCATCAAGAAAGGCCGCCCCCTCCGTGCTCCCCGCAGCGGCCGCTACGCTCTGCGCGGCATCCTCGGCAGCGATCCGGTGCCTCTTGGCCAGCTCCTGCACCCCCCGCCAGCCCACCAGGGCCTGGAAGGCAGCACCCACCTCATGACGGCTGCGATCAAAGCCACCGTCGCTCGCGGCCGCGCCGGGGACAGGCATCCAACCGAGCTCACCAGCCGCTCCCGCAGTCCCCCGCAACAGTTGGTCGCCCACCATGACGTCCCGTCTGATCATTGAGGTCAGGCGGGAGCTTGTCGTTTCAGGGGATGGTCTGTCCGGTTCCGCCGCGCCTCTGGGATGATCTCGACGATCCGTTCCCGCCGAGTAAGGGGCCCTGCTTGAACACCGGACAGCCGCCGACCGCCGATCTGCGCGAGCACTACCGGCGACTGATGAGCAGCACGCGGTGGCTCCGCGTAGGCATGTGCTGGACGGCGGTGGTCCCCGACGACGGGCGAGCGTTCACTTTGGAGCAAGTCGCCGCCCGGCTTGCCGGGAACACGCGCTACGGGCTGCACGAGCCGGTGCCGCTCGACGCCGTCGGGCCGCCCGAACACGACGCCTACCCCGTGCTCGTCGACGGGTTCGGCTCGACCACCATTCTCTTCGAGTGGGACTACCTCGGGGCAAGCCCTGCTGTGCTCCGGCGGCTCAGTGAGGGAGCGCGCGTCTACAGCGCCTGGTGGAACGTCAACGCCGGCAATCTGTTGAGCTTCGCGGCCGGAGGCGACCTCATCTTGACGATCGACGCGCGCTTCCCCGGGCGGCAGGAACACCATGCCGGCCTGGCTCGATGGCCCGAGTTGCAGGCGATGACGGACTTCTTCGCCGAGCCCGCGTCCGAGGGCCTCGATGAGGATGAGGATGAGGACGACCTCGATGACCGCGCCGACTACGACTGGAGGGCCGCCTGTCTCGCAGTCATCGACCGCACCACCGGAGCGCGGCTGAGCGGCGAGTGGTTGGAGCAGCCGCATCCCTACGTGACGGTCCGCATGCCCGACGCGACCCGCTGACCCCTGAACGGTCAGGGCGACGGCCTCGCCCGGGGGCGTCGAAATTCCGGTCTGGGCGAGGGCGGAGCTCGTGTGGCGTTCGTGGCAAAGGGCGCTGGTGGCGGTGGGTCCATCACGGATGTGTGCGCTGGGCGACCAGGGCAGGGCATCCTGTGAACCTTGCGAAGGCCCGGTGCGTCGGAGATCACATGGAGGCCATCCCAGACAGGATCAGGAAAGCGACCGCCTTGATGCTTTCCCCGGCCCCGGCCGGAATCGCGCTGGTGCTGATCACGTTGCTCGCCCAGGCGCAGAGCTCACTGAGTTTGCCGGACCACGAGAATCCGCAGGAGATCTCGGCGGCGACGTGGCGTTCCGCGGCGAGCCAATCCGATACGGAGTTCAGCTACCAATTGATCAGCCTCGGCATATTCGCCGCGGTGGCCACCGTCGTGTTCGGGGTGCTGGTATGGGACGTACGGCGTGGCCCGCGCCGGCCGACATTGCTGTTCGCGGTCGCCACCGGGTCGACCGCTGTCTATGTGGCCATGCTCTGGCAGGCATTCGTCATGGAGCCGCCGGGAACCCTGCTGGTGTCCGACGGCGGAGAAATGGATCACAGCATTTATCTGGAGCTGCCCGGTTGGTATGCCCCACTCCGCGGGGTCCCGGTCCTGGCCGGTGTGGTCGCACAGATATGGGGTCTCATTCTGCTGACCGGTAGGCACGGAGTGGAATGGTGGACCGCCCACCAGAAGCCGCCCGCCGAGGCGGACTCCCTGCCCCTGTGGATGAACCCGCCCCGCCAGTCGGCCTTGCTGATGCTGCTCACCCCGGCGTTGTTGCTGGTCTACGCCATGGCGAACTATCCCGGCGCCGTGGTCGGTCTGGCCATCGAACGCGGCGAACCCGACTTCCTTCCCGCTTCCTTCCTCCTCGACATGGAGGTCCACGTCGTGTTTTTCGGGATCACCGCAAGCCCTGTCGTTGTGGCGGGCGTGATCCTTTGGCGGCACCAAGCCCGTGAACGGCTGGCGGCCGGTTTGCTCGCCGGTCTCATCGGATGTCCCTACGCGATGGGATTACTGGACTCTGCCTTGCATTACAGCGACACAAGCTATTTCCACAATTACGTGGGCACGGGAATCATCACACCCTGGTGGCACGTGCCCGCGGTATCGGCAACCGGCCTCACCATTCTCCTCCTCCACCTGGCCAGCCTGGCCCTCCTCTTCCGGGTTCCCCGCGCAAGAGCCAGCCGCCGGCGGAGTTGGCTGGGCCGTCTTGGCTTGGGGTCTGATTAGGATGGCGTCCGATGAATGAGCCTGATGCGGCGAGTCGACGGTTCCTGGAGGTTCTGCGGGCTGAACCGGATTCTTGGTCCGGGCTGGCTTTCGCCCTCGCCGAGGATGACGACATCTGGGATGCCAACGCCGAACGTCGTGCGGCGGTGCTGGCGGCGATTCTGTTCGATCCGCGGGCCGGTGATCGGGCTTTGCTGAGGTTCCTGCTGCAGCAGGACATTCGGCAGGCTGAAGAGTTCTGGGGCGTGTCGGAAGAGTTGAGGCTCGGCCTGCTTTTGCTGGCCGAGCATCGCTGCGTGGATGATGCCTGGCTGCAGTGGAGTGCGAAGATCGCTAATTTCGACACGGAGATGGGCCTGGATCTGTGGGCTGTTCTGGCCGGCGGCGTGGTTGCGGTGCGGTCGATGGTGGCGGCAAGTGATCATCCTGAGCGCGACGAACTTCTGGAGCGTCTGGCTGCGGAGCCGTATGCCGATGCCACGGATGAGGATGTCGAGCGTTGGTTGCTGGAACAGCGCACTCGGTATTTCCGGGCTCCCGAGCGTCGTCCGTTGAGCTGACGTAGGCCAGGGACGCCATGGTGAGGTCTTGAGGTTCGGTATCCAGGCGACGACGTGATCCCGGCGAGTCACATCAGGCGGAGGCGTAGTCGGCCAGGGCGGGCTCCAGCAAGTCGAAGGCTTGGGTGGCTTCGGTGGCGATGGTGAGGGCGATCTGGTCGTTGGGGTGTCCGGCGAGGGTGAGGGTCTGGATGCGGTGAAACAGCACGCGGTGGACGGTGCCCAGCAGGGCGGCGGCGGTCTGCACGGTGATGTCGTCGGGCTGGGCGGCGGTGACGTCGGCGAGCATCTGGGCGAGGTGGTGTTCACGCTGGTCGTGCAGGCCGCGCAGGCAGGTGGTCAGGGTGGGGCTGTCGGCGATCATGCGGCTGAACTCCTGGCCGGAGAATCCGGCGACCGGGTCCTGAGCGGCCACGGAGTCGGCGAACGCGCGGCGCAGCGCGGCCAGCGCTGATTCCCCTGGGCGTCGTGCGGTGACGGCACGGGCCAGGGAGGTGGCGAACTCCTCCTGATGGTCCAGGGCCAGGTCTTCCTTGTGAGGGAAATAGTTGGTGACGGTCTTCTTGGCGACGCGGGCGGCGGCGGCGATCTCGGCGATGGTCGTCTGCTCGAAGCCCTGGGCGATGAACAGCCTGGTCGCATGGTCAGAGATGAGTTGCCGGGTCTCGTGCTTCTTGGTCTCGCGCAGCCCGGCGGCCGGAGCGGGAGTCTGGGTAGCCATGACGCAATCTTACCCTCGTAGCATTTTTATGTTGACACCCTTGGGGACCTTGGGCTAAATTTGCCTCCGTTATAAATTTATGACGATGGAACGCTGTATCTGAACCAGAGGAGATCCGTGCAGTTCATCGCTTCCACCGTCTCGCTGACGGTCGACGACGTCGCCGCCTCCCAGGCGTTCTTCACCACCTACCTGGGTTACACCGTCCAGCAGGCCGCCGACGGCTTCGCCTCCCTGTCGCGCGACGACGCGGTCGACATCGTCCTGCTCGCCCGCGGCATCGAGGTGCTGCCGCCCGAGCAGCGCGACCAGCGTGCCGGCGGCCTGATCCTCGCCTTCACCCTCGCCGGCGGCCTGGCTGAGCAGGAAAAGCGGCTGCGTGATGCCGGGGCGCGGATCACCATGCCGCTGCGCCAGGAGCCCTGGGGCGAAGCCTTGTTCCAGGTCACCGACCCCAACGGCGTGATCGTCCAGTTCGTCGAATGGGCTGCCCCTGAACACCGCTGACCCGCCCCGCGACCCGTCAGCGGTCGGTGTCGCGCACTCGCACGCGATAAACCCGTGGCGACGTCGGTGATCATCCCGCGATAATGGCCGACATGGAGGAAGTCGAGGTCGTCGTCGCCCATAACGAGCGCGCGACTCTGCGCGTCGGCGACGTGTTCCTGAAGATCGACGTCGATCAGAGGCGGACCGACGTCGAGGTCGAGGCGATGGCAATGGCGCCGATCCCGACTCCGGAGGTCCTGTGGCGCAAGCCGCCCGTGCTCGCGCTCGCCGCCCTCCCAGGGACGGCGCTCGGCCGCCTCGGCGAGCCGTCGACCGCGTCGCCGGCCGCGTGGGCCGCGGCGGGTGCCGCCGTGCGGATGCTGCACGACGCGCCGCTGCCGCCATGGCCCGGTCAGAGCCTCGACGAGATCGCACCGCGCCTCGACGGCGAATGCGAGTGGCTCGTCACGAACGGCGTCCTTCCCGCCGACCTGGTCACGCGCAACCGCCGGGTTGCCGAGGCGGCGCTCCGGCCGTGGACACCGGTGTTCACGCACGGCGACCTGCAGATCACCCACGTGTTCGTCGACGGTGACGAGATCACCGGCGTGATCGACTGGTCCGAGGCGAGCCAGGGCGATGCCCTGTTCGACCTCGCCATCTTGACGCTCGGACACGAGGAGCACCTTGACGACGTCGTCGCCGGCTACGGCACCGACGTCGACCTCGACGTGATCCGCGGGTGGTGGTCGTTGCGAAGCCTGATGGCGATCCGCTGGCTGATCGAGCACGGCTTCGACCCGTCCTCGCCAGGCTGCGAGGTCGACGTGCTGAAATCCCGGATGTGAGGCTGCACGACCACTACCGGCTGAAGCCCTGAACGTTCGGCTGGGAAACGATCCTCGCCATGACGTCATCGTCGCTGCTCAACCACAAGCTGGCCGTACCGCGCGGGGCTGGTGCGGGAGGGTCAGTAGACGGAGCAGCCGACGCGGACCGGGACGCTGGCAGACCAGCGGCCGGACGTGACGTCCTGGGCGCGGGCGTAGGCATTGGCCGGTTTCCCCGGGGTCGAGCAGTCGAACTTGCCGGTCTGTTTGCCCCAGCTGCCGCCGGCGTGCGTCCCGTTCCGAGTGGCCGTGACCGTGCCGCTCCAGAAGAGCTTGCCGGTGTTGTAGTAGATGAACAGCTTCACCTGACCCAGGTTGAAGTGGCTGCCGTTCAGTTTCAGCCGGGGGATGTCGTCGGTGGAGGTGGTGCTGGCGGTGCCGTCGCCGTTGTCGGTGGGGCCCAGCCGGTACGTGGAGATCCACAGTTTGGCCGTGACCCGCCGGTCGGCGGCGGCGGCGTTGTCCCGCCGCGCTTCGTCGCGGCTTCGCGGGCTGGCGCAGACGTCGTCGCCGGCGAAGGCTTCCCGCCACACCATTCCCTTTATGCAGGTGTGCGGGCCGTATGCGCCCGGGACCCAGTTGGTGTACTTGAGCCGGTTCTCCACCTTGGTTCGGTCACGAACCTTGGGGGTCACACAGACGTGGTCGGTGGGTCGGGCCTCCCGCCAGACGAAGCCGACCAGGCAGGTGTCCGGTCCCGGCGCGGTGGACGCGGCGGCGGAGGCGGGCGAGATGGCGATGGTCAGGGCCGCCGCCGTTCCTATGGTGGCATATTTCATGATTCTTCCCCTTGGTGTGGACGCGGGCAGCGTTTGATCAGCAGTGCTTGCTCAGCGACACGTACTCGACCAGGTCGAACAGGTCCTGGTCGAACCGGCCGTTGGCGAGCCAGCGGTATCTCCGGAACTGAACAGGCAGGTTCTTGACGAACTTGGTGCCGTTGCTCCTGGACACCCGTATCTCACCGAGCACGGCGCGGTCCTCGTCCAGCAGCCGCGCCCACATCAACCAGGCGTCGTCGCCGTCCATGCTGAACACCGTGGCGTCAAGCCGCGCCGTGCCGTTCGGGTACAGCGTCCACGTCGCGCCGGCGGAAATCTGGCAGTCGCCCGCCGTCATGGGGCGCTTCCAGGTGAACGTCTTCTCGCCGAGGGCGGCGTTCGCCGTCCCGGTGGCCGGCAGCGCCAGGCCGATGACGAGGACGGCGACGGCCGCACTCATGGTCCTGCTTGACTTTCTCATGGAACGTTCCCTTCTCCTGGGGAATCGGACCCGGCCCGACGGCGGGTCCCGAGGTCAGGCGTTAATCAGCGACCGCCGCGAGGATCCGGTGGAAGACCGGGGTGAATCTGGTGGCCGTGGACGTGTCGGCGTTGACCCAGTAGACGTCGATCGCCCGGTCCCCGGCGCCGGCCAGCCCCTCCACGACAGAGCCGTTCCTGTCGCAGACCTTCGCTCCGGAGACGTCCCGCACCTCGCCCCCGTTCTCGGTGCAGGTGTCGGTGAAGTTCTTCCTGATGGTGGCGGAGTCCGCGCCCTCGACCAGGTCGACCCGCATCGTCAGCGGATCGGAGCCCTCCTGGGGGGCGTCGGCCGCCGTGTAGAGGCAGACCATCGCCTTGATCGACTCCGCTGTCTCCAGCGGGTGTTCATCGCGTCTCTCCTTCAGCTCCCACTGCAAGGCCGTGACCTCGGCCAGGGCCTGGGGCGTGAGCGGGCATTGCGGCCGGTCGTCGGCCGCCGCCGCGCCCGCCGTCTTGTCAGGCGGCGACCCGCAACCGGCGAGCAGGGCCGCTGCCAGGGCGAGGACGGGTACGAACGGTCCGGAACGCGCCATGTGGATTCCTTTTCTCGAACTCTGGACGGGTGCTCCGACGGATGCTCTGACCCATGAGGTGCAGGTTGTACCGCCGCCGGAAGGAGCGGGCCCAGGCCACGCGGCCGAAGATCGCGGCGTGATCAGCAAGGGCGGCCGGAGACGCCCGGCCCTTGCCGCAGGCTCTCCTTGCGCATGAGTGACGATGATCGGCTCCGCGCGAGCCGGAGACCGGAGGGAGCACGCGACCGTGGCGGCATCCCGGGCCGAGCGCGGAGCCGGTGCCGCACGTCAGGAGATCACGAGATGGTGTCCGGTGGTGGACCGATGATCTGGTAACCGTGGCGGGCGGCCACCTCGGCCAACAGGCCAGGATCGGCGTCACAGCCGGCGATGTCGGCCGCGAAGTGTTCGAAGCCGGCCGGCCAGGTCAGTTGGAGCAGGCGGAGCGGAGAGTCCTGGCGGTTGGCGAAGGCGTGGGGCAGGCGGCGAGGCAGCAGGACGAAGTCGCCGGTTCCGGCCTGCCAGGTCTGGTCGCCGCAGTACAGGTGAATGGTCCCCGACAGCACATAGAACGCCTCGTCGTCGTTCTGGTGCACATGCCAGGGGGTGGCGAAATTCGGCGGGCATTCCTGTTCGATCAGGGTCAGGGCCTTGCCGGTCTCTGTTTTCCCTGCCTTCACGGTCATCATGGTCCCGAGAAACCGATGGGTGGCACCGGCGCCGGCGGGCAGGTGGAGCGCGCTCATGGCCGCCTCTGCTGGGTGTAGAGCCGGATCTCGATGCCGTCGGGGTCGGTGATGCCGCCGATCAGCCATCCCACGCTGCCTTCGGCGATGCCGGAGTGTTCCACGCTGAGCGCGTCCAGGTGATCGGACCAGGCGTGGAGCGCTTGCAAGGTCGGCACGGCCAGCGCGACCGGGTCGAACCCGCTCCACCCTGCGGCCCGCTCGGGCTCCTCGCGCAGCGCGATCATGAGCGTCTGGCCCGCATCGGTCAGCGCCACGCCGCGCAGCACGCCGTCCTCGACGAACTCGATCGCCACCTCAAGGCCGAGCACCTGCCGGTACCACTCCAGGCTCTTGTGCACGTTGGAGATCGGCAGCTTGACGTGGTGGAACCCGCCTAAGAGCACCATGGTTCACCTCTTGTAGTGCCACTCTAAGGTCATACTTTAAAGTGATACTCTAAAGAGTGGGAGACGTCAAGAGCCCGAAGCGGCGCAAGCGGTGGCTATGACGCGGTTATGGCGCCCTTTCTGCACGCTGGCCGATGACACCAGAACGCAAAGGGGGACCATCATGGCCAATCTCAAGAGAGTGTCCCGGCAAGGGCGAGCCTGTTCGGTTCTCGGAGCCGCATTTGGCGCGCTCGCCCTGACGCTGATCACGACACACCCGGCCGGCGCACAGGCATCTGTCTTCAACGTGAGCCTGACCGCGTACAAGGATGGCGTTCGTGCGGGGGCCTTCACCGGAGGGGACAGCCGTAACGACGGCAAGGTCACATTCGTTTCCGCCACCCAGGCGGCAGTCACGGGCACCGTTTACGACACCGCCTACGACGGCTGGTGTGCGCTGGTGTCGATGACGGTCAACGACGGGTTCGCCGACGCGAGGACCATTCGCAGAGAGACGTGCGGCTACCAGTCCTCCGCGCCCGTCGGGGAAACGTTCACCAAGCGGATCAGGCTCTACAACATCAAAGTCGCGGTCGGTCATCGTGTCCGCGCACGTCACTCAGGAATGGGAATTCTCCGGGAAGCACCCGGATCTTGGCCACCGGCTGGGCCGGCGCCAGGTTGGCCACCTGGCGCCGGCGAACCCCTCGTATCGCAGGCTGGTGTATCCGGCTTGTTCGGCGACGTCAGCCAGGGTTTTGTCGTCCGGGCTGAAGGGCGGGCGGGGCAGCCAGTAGGAAGGAAGATTCACGACCTCAACCTACATACCGTGCTGTCTGTGTGAGTTATCCAACCGGGTCAGCCTTGCGGACGCTCGCCCAAGGCATTGACCCAGCCCATGTCCTCGTAGGTGACCTGCAGTGCCGGCGCCGATTGGCCTCGTGAGCGGAACTCGTAGGAGAGCAGCTCCGCCGCGTCGTCGTCCACGATCAGTCGAGACTCGCCGTCACCATCCCCGTTCCCGCTTGTGTCCAGCGCCAGCGCGACGCCGGTGCGGCCCAGCGAATCGGTGACCTCTCCCAGCGACTTGATCGCGGGTTGCTCGGCAAGCAGCCGGTAGAGGGCGGAGCGGGTCCCGGGGCTGATCGGACCGGCCAGCAGGTTCTGCGCCGTCGACCATACGTAGCCGGTGAACTCTGGCTTGGCGGGCCACCAGTCGCTCGGGGACTCTTCGTCGAACAGCCGCCGCAACTGCTTCTCCAGGCTGTCCTTCCTGGTCGGCAGCTTGATCAGTTGCTGGACTGTGAAGCGGTGTGTGCCGATCAGGAAATGGAGTTCCATGTTGTAGTCGTTGGTCTTCTCTTGGGCCAGGGCGGGCGAGCCCAGTTGCTTCCACTTCGCCTCGTCCTCCGGGGAAGCGAAGGTGACCTTCGGGTTCTGGCCGGTCACGGTTCGGCTGGGCAGTCCTTTGTCGCTCGCGTGCCAGCTGTCCTGGGTACTCGCCACAGTCGCCGAGAACGGTATCTTCTCCCGTTTCGGCTTTTCGGCCTTCTTTCCGATTCTTGGTAGGTAATGCACCGGCTGATAGGTGCGTTCACGGGTGTACCAGTAGGAGCCCGATGTGGCCGGCTCACGGGCGGCGGTCTCGGCCGCGGCCAGCAGGACGGAGCGGGCGTCCAGAGATCGTGGACGGGGGGAGTGCGAGGGCCGCGAACCGTCTCCGGAGTGTGGCGCACTCGCGATCGGAGTCGTACGCGATGGCGTGCCGGCCGGGTCGACTCCGCCAGTGCCAAGAACCACGACGACGGCTGCCGAGGCAAGGGCCGTTCCGGCGATGGCGCCCATCACAGCGCGGGTCCGCTTGGCCCGGCGTCCCCGGCGCAGCAGATCCGACACCGGCGCGGGCGTGGCCGATTCGCGACGAGCGAGGGTCCGCAATGCGTGGACGAGCTGTTCCTGATCGTCGTTCATCGTGCTGCCTCCTGGTTGTCCCGCAGAGCCGTGCGCAGCCGTGCCATCGCTCTGGAGTGCTGATTCTTGACCGTGCCGACTGTGCAGCCGAGGGCCGCCGCGACCGCCTTCTCCGTCAGGTCCTCGTAGTGCCGGAGCACGACAACGGCGCGCTGCCTGCGCGGCAGGGAGAGCAGCGCGCGCCGTAAATCCTCGTGCGGTTCGTAGGGTCCGGACCGAGGATCTGCGTGATCAGGGAGGCCGGCAGTAGGCAGTTCCCGTTGACGCCGCCGCCACCAGCTGACGTTCCCGTTGACCAGCATTCGTCGCAGGTAGGCATGCGGGTCGGTGGAACCTACGCGTCGCCACCGCACGTACAGCCGCACCAGGCAGTCCTGGAGCAGTTCCTCGCCCCGGTGGCGGTCGCCGGTGAGCAGGATGGCGACGCCCATGTGCCTGTTCCAGGCCACCTCGACGAAGGCGGCGTACGCCGCATCTTCCGTTGGATCACTCACACGGCCTCAACGCCGCAGGTGCCGGAAAAGGTTGGCAGAAGGGCGGGATTGTTTCCGCCACCCCGGGGATGCGCGGCCATGACGGGTCCCGCCATCGAGGGCCGCGCTGGGGCGGATTACTGGGTGGAGATCGCGGTCAGCTCGTCCCAGGCACGGGTCAGGACGTCGCCGAGCGTGCCGGCCGGTTGCGCCCCGGCCAGAAGATAGCGTCCGCCCACCAGGAAGGACGGCACGCTGTTGATCCCGATCGCCAGCGCCTGCCGCCGGTCCGCCGCCACAGCGTCGGCGAAGGCGTCGCCCTCCAGGACCGCCCGCGCGGCCTGCTGGTCCAGGCCGGCTTCGCCGGTGAGCGCGAGGAGCGTGTCGTGGTCGGAGATCAGGACGCCCTCCGCGGTGTAGGCGAGTGACAGCCGCTCCTGTAGCGCCTCACCGCGGCCCTGTCCGGCGGCGAAGTGCAGGAGCCGGTGGGCGTCATGGGAGTTCACCGGGCGGGCTCTGTCGAGCCGGTACTCCAGGCCCTCGGCCGCCGCCAGTGCCGTCACCTGCGCGTGCAGTCCCTTGGCCTCCTCCACGGTGGCCAGGCCCAGATCGCGCTGTGTCCGCTCTGGGAGCGTCTCGGTGCTCTCGCGCGGGGCGTTCGGGTCGAGCTGGAAGCTGCGGAAGCGGACGGTGACGGCGTCGCGATGCTCGAACGCGGCGAGCGCCGTGTCCAGCCGGCGCTTGCCGATGAAGCACCAGGGACAGACGACGTCGCTCCACACATCGATGGTCAGTTCAGGCACGGGCTAACCATAGGTAAGCCGCTATCCATTCACAAGAACGTACCTTTGGGTAAGCTCCTTCCATGCCTCCAGGCTCGACCGGCCCCGCCACCACCGTCAGCGACCTGCTCGCGGGTGACTGTCCGGGGCGCACCCTGCTGTCTCACATCGCCAGCCGCTGGGGTGTGCTCGTGCTCACCGCTCTCCACCAGGGCCCGCTGCGCTTCCACCAACTCCGTGACGGCATCGGCGGCATCAGCGAGAAGATGTTGTCCCAGACCCTGCGCGTGCTCTGCCGCGACGGCCTCATCCGCCGCGAGGTCGAGCCGACGACGCCACCCAGGGTGTCGTACGGCCTGACCCCTCTCGGCGAGGAGCTCATGAGCGAACTCCAGGGCTTCATCGCCTGGATCGCGCTCCGCACGGAGGAGATCACGGCCGCGTGGGATCGGCACGACTCCACAGCCTGAGCGCCTGGCGAGGCGGTACGTCACGCATCCGTGGCGTGCAGTTCGACGCAGCAGGCTCCGGGGCGGGGCGCCAGGGTGGCCGTGATGGTGGTGGCGCCGAGTCCTGCGCAGTAGGCGGTCATGAAGGCGTGGTTGATGCCGCACACCAGGTCGGGATCCTTGGCCGCGAGCGGATGAAAGGGGCAGTTGGCCAGTTGGATGCGTGTTGGCGCGACGCGGACGGGCTCGAAGCCGTGGTGTTCCAGCATCTGGCCGACGTAGGTGAGGGCGCGTTCGGTGCCGAGGCGGCCAGGCTTGAGCCGCTCACGTTCGACCTGGCCCATGGCTTGTCCTCGGTGGGAGGCCACGCGCAGGGCGGCGTCAGGCCCGCGCTCCTGTGGTTGCTGCAGGCGCACCGCGTCCAGCAGGATGCCGGCGAGCAGACCGTGCTCGCGTTGCGGGATGCTGACCTGCACCTGCAGGTCGGAGGGTTGGTAGAGCTTGGGAGCGCGGCCCACCCTGCGGATGCCGCCCGGCTGGGCGTAGGTGGCGGTCAGTAGCCCGACCTCGACCAGCTTGTCCAGGTGGAAAGCCGCAAGCTTGCGGGAGATGCCTACGCTTTGCGCGGCCTCGTCGCGTGTCACCGGCGACGGTGACTGCCGGATGAACCCATACATGCGACGCCTCAACTCGTCGTCGAGTGCCGCGACAGCCCGCACCCCGTCATCCGTCACCTGTCCACGATAACACCTATTGACTCGGGCTAAACCTTCTGTATCTTGGCCTCGATCCGATAAAACCAAGGGTTGTTGGTGAAATAGGAGGTGGGTCATGTCAGCGCAGCCGCATCAGGCCAAGCGCCCTGTCACGGCACTCGCCGGGCCGTACGGACATCCACTGCACCCGATCCTGGTCACCGTGCCGATCGGCGCGTGGGTGACGAGCATGGTGTTCGACCTGGCCTCGCACGCGGTGCCCGATCCCGACTTCTTGGCTCGCGGATCACTGTGGCTGATCGCCATCGGAGTGATCGGCGCGCTCGTCGCAGCCCTCTTCGGCTTCCTGGACTTCCTGGTCGTCCCACCGCGAACCGCGGCGTTCCGCACGGCACTCGTCCATCTGTCGCTGAACCTGATCGTCACTGCCGTGTACGGCGCCGCCTGGGCATGGCGGGCCGGCGCGGGGACCGGGCCGGTGGAGGCGGGTCAGATCGCGCTGTCGGCGGTTGCGCTGATCGCGCTGGCGATCTCCGGATACCTCGGCGGCAAGCTCACCTACCGGTACGGCGTCCGGGTCGCCGATGAGACCACCCAAGCAGAAGGCTTCCGTTCCTGAACGCAGGAGATAGATCATCATGGCTGTTGCCGCACTTGTCACCTGGCTACTCACCGCGCTCGGCGGGTTCTTCATGCTCGGCGTGTGGATCTCCCGCGGCGGGCACCGCAAGGAGGAATCACGCTTGCCCGCCCCTGTGGCCTTCGGCCACCTGCTGCTCGCCGCGACCGGGCTGATCCTGTGGATCCTCTACCTGGCCTTCGGCAACAACGTCCTGGCATGGATCGCCCTGGTCCTGCTCGTGCTGGTCGCGCTGCTCGGCTTCGCGATGTTGGCCCGATGGATCCCCGTCTACCGCGCCCGGGCCACCAGCGTGGCCCCCGAGCGGGCCATCCCCGTTGTCGTGGTCGCCGGGCACGGCCTGTTCGCCGTCGCCACTCTCGTCCTGGTCGTGATCGCCACCCTGGCAGGGAGCTGAAGTGGTCAACGCATCGGTTGTTCGCGGGGCCGGCATCGACCTCGACGCCGCCGAAGAGGCGGCGCGGCGGTTTCTCGATGCTTTGGGCGTCTCAATGGACAGTGAGAGTCTGCGCGGGACACCCGGGCGGATGGCCCGGGCCTATGCCGAGTTGTTCACGCCACGGCCCTTCGAGCTGACCACCTTCCCCAACGACGAGGGATACGACGAGCTCGTCCTGGTCCGCGACATCCCGCTTCGGTCGGTCTGTGAGCACCACCTGCTGCCGTTCACCGGCACCGCCCATGTCGGATACCTGCCAGGACCGCGCATCGTCGGCCTGTCCAAGCTCGCCCGTGTGGTCGAACACTTCGCCTGCCGGCCGCAGGTCCAGGAACGCCTCACCAAACAAGTCGCCGACTGGTTGCAGGAGCAATTGCAGCCACGGGGCGTCGGTGTGGTCATCCAGGCCGACCACACCTGCATGACGCTGCGGGGGGCACAATCGCCCGGGGCGCACACCATCACCTCTACCCTGCTCGGCACCCTACGCGAGGACGCCCGCTCACGCGCCGAATTCCTCTCGCTCGCCAAGCCCTGAGCGCACCCGTGCCCGTTCGGGATCGACATCGGGCGCGGCCCGGCCACGCTCGCCGTGCGTCAGCGGAGAGGGGCGGATATCACGGCCGGCCATCGTCGGCTGGTTTGCGGGCCAGCAGGAATGCCTGCTGGCCAGGGATCATATCCACAGCGTCCGCACATACTGATCTCTCTCACGGAGGCGCGAGCGCTCGCCGCTGCGGCAGGGTAGTTCGGTGCGATGTTCTTTCGCCCGGCCTACGGAGAAATCGCCTCTGAGAATGGACGTGCCATATGCGCCAGCCCCTCACCGTGCTCGTTTTTCTTTTCCGGACCACGGCAGGGCTGCCGGAATACGCAATCTTCCAGAGAGCGGATGATTCCCATTGGCAGAGCGTGAGCGGCGGTGTGGAGGAAGGTGAGGATCTGGAGACCGCAGCCCGTCGCGAGGCCGCCGAGGAGGCCGGCCTGCCTGCGGTAGGGCCGCTGTTCAAGCTCGACATGGTAAGCGGAGTAGAGAAGAGTTGCTTCGCGGCCGCCAAGTTCTGGCCCGATGACCTCTACATCGTGCCCAAGCACTTCTTCGCCCTGGATGTCACCCGAGAACAGGGCAAGATAGTGCTCTCCTCTGAGCATCACGACGTGCGGTGGTTGAAATACGAAGCCGCATACGAGTTGCTGCGTTACGACGATGACAAGTCGGCGCTTTGGGAACTCGACCAGCGCATTCACCGCGCGGATCTGCCAAGGACGCCATAGCGGGCTCACCGAGTCGGTGCCCCCGTGGGGAACTCTTCGATGCCGAGTACTCGCAGCAGTTCCAGCCGCTCGCGGGTCTCGGCGTCCGCCGGGGTGTGCACCAGTAGTTGCTGACCCTGATCGGGGGTGACCAGGGTCTCGCAGTCCATCACCAGGCGGCCGACCCGAGGGTGCAGAAAGGTTTTGCGGTCGGCGCGCCGGACCGCCACCTCGTGCTCGGCCCAGAGCCGGCGGAAGTCGGCGCTCGCGGCCTGCAAACGGTCGACGAGCCCGGCGACCTCGGGATCGCCGGACCGGCGGCCGACGGCCGCGCGCAGGTCGGCCACGAGCTGACGGGCCCTATGCTCCTGATCCTCGGGCGGGCAAAGGGCGCGCGCGGCGGGCTCGGTGAACCAGCGGTAGACGACGTAGCGCCGGTCGCCGGACAGGCCGGTGTCGTAGCCCGTCAGCAGGATGGCCGCCCGGTTCTTGGCCAGGACCTCGCCCAGGTCGGACAGCACCAGAGCCGGGGTGTCGCCGAGCAGGTCGAGCAGGCGCATCAGGCCGGCGCGGGCCAGGCGGGCCACCCCGTCGGCGGGCGGCGGGCGGTGGCCGGCCAGGTGGAACAGGTGGTCGCGCTCGTCGTCGGACAGGCGCAACGCCCGGGCCAGCGCGCCGAGCAACTGCGTCGAGGGCTGACTGCTGCGGCCCTGCTCAAGGCGTACGACGTAGTCCACCGACATGCCGGCGAGCATCGCCACCTCTTCCCTGCGCAGGCCGATGGCGCGGCGGCGAGGGCCGTCGGCGAGGCCCACCTCGGCCGGGCGGATCGCCTCGCGGCGGCGGCGCAGGAAGTCGGCGAGTTGGTCGCGTTGCATGGTTTCATCCTGCCTCGCGGCCGGCGAGCCGAGCCAGGGAGCGGCTCTCCCATGATGAACGCTCCGCTCCCGCCCGTCCGGGCCCGGGCGCAGGATGGGGGACGGCATCGAGAACGAGGGAGAACATGATGCAGATGCGAACCCTGGGCCGCACAGGACCGGCCGTTTCCGCGCTGGGCCTGGGTGCGATGGGCATGTCGGGCGCTTACGGCGCGGCCGACCGGGCGGAGAGCATCGCCACCGTGCACGCCGCGCTGGAGAGCGGCGTCACGCTGATCGACACCGGCGACTTCTACGCCATGGGCCACAACGAGTTGCTGCTGGCCGAGGCGCTGCGCGGCCGGGACCGCGACAGCTACAAGCTGAGCGTCAAGTTCGGCATGCTGCGGGGGCCGGGCCCTGAGTTCGGCGGGCACGACAGCCGTCCCGAGGCGGTGAAGAACTTTCTGGGCTACTCGCTGACCCGGCTGGGCACCGACCACATCGACATCTACCGTCCCGCCCGGCTGGACCCGGCGGTGCCGATCGAGGAGACGGTGGGCGCGATCAAGGAGATGATCGACGCCGGATATGTGCGGCACATCGGCCTGTCGGAGGTCGACGCGGCGACGATCCGGCGGGCGCACGCCGTGCACCCGATCGCCGACCTGCAGATCGAGTACTCGCTGATCTCCCGCGCGGTGGAGGCGGACGTCCTGCCCACGCTGCGGGAGCTCGGCATCGGCCTGACCGCCTACGGCGTCCTCGGCCGCGGCCTCATCTCCGGACACTGGACCGCCGGCCACACCGCCGGCCCCGGCGACAGCCGAGGCTTCGGCCCGCGCTTCTCCGGCGGCAACGTGGAACACAACCTCGCCCTGGTGGAGGCGCTGCGCCGGGTCGCCGAGGCGAAGGGCCGCACCGTCGCCCAGTTGGCCATCGCCTGGGTTGCCGCGCAGGGTGAGGACATCGTGCCGCTGGTCGGCGCTCGCACCCGAGGGCGGCTGGCCGAGGCGCTGCCCGCGATGGAGCTGAACCTCACCGCGGACGACCTCGCCGAGATCGAGAAGGCGGTGCCGCCGGGCGCGGCCCGCGGCGACCGATACCCGTCCGCGTTCATGTCCAACCTCGGCGTGGGCAACTGAGCGCGCGACCAAACGATCGCAGGCAAGGGGAATTGTCGGTGCCGGGCCATACTGTCATCGCATCGACGTGACGGTCACTGGTGGGGGGATGATGGCGGACTTCGAGGAGTTCGAGACCATGATCGGGCGGGTGTCCTCGGCCTGGTCCCCGGCCGAACTCGCCGATGACCTGCTGAGGTGGGCCACCGGTGTCCTGGACATCTGGATACGGCCCTGGCGGGAGGCCTTCGACTTTCTGCGGAAACTGCCGGCCGACGATCGGCAGCGTCTGACGAAAGCCCTGGCCGACCGGTACCACTCCGCCGCCGGGGACTCTCCCGACCGTCTGAACGCGCTGACCTTGCTGAGCGTTGCCTCCCATGGCCTGCCCGACGACGGGCTCTCAAGCGAACGCCTCAGCAGGCTCGACGCCCTGAGCGGGCAGTACTCCTTCGTGTACGGCATGCGGTTCGTGAGCTTCGCCGAGGCCGAACTCGCCGCCGGGCGGCAACTGCCTCCGGCGGTCGCCGCCGCATTCCGGCGGACAGCCCTGGACAGCTTCGGGGACACCGACGTCCGTGCCGTGGCGAAGCAGCTCACCGAGCCAGTCCTCAACGTGGGTGAGGAGTGGGCGGAGCGGGCACTCGTCGAACTGCCGGGGCTCGCTGCCTCCTGGCGGCCACTGCTGACGCATGCGACGACTGCCACCGCCGCCCAGCCCTCCGCCAGGTGGGAGAAGGCGGGCAGGAGACTGCTCGACGAGACGGGGGCCGACGCGGTGCGCGTGACCGTGCTGCCGTGGCTCACCCTGGTCGGCCGTCCCCGAACTCTGCTCTTGGAGATTGACGGGAGCGGGCCTGACTACAACTACGCCTACGACCCCTTCAACGCCAACGCTCTGCGGGGGATCGCCTGGCTGCTGTCGTTCCTGCCCCCGCACCCGGACATCTCCACGGCCCTTGGTGCGCTCGTCGAGACCTCGCTGCGCAATGTCCCCACGCTCGGGCCGCGCAACCCCAAGGTCGCCAACGCCGGCGTTCTCGCCCTTTCCCGGATCGATCACCACACGGCCGTCGACGAACTGACGCGGCTGGCTGCCCACGTCACCCACAGAGGCATCCTCAAGTTGATCAACACCGCGTTGGAAACCCGAACCAAGGCGGTCACACGCGGCCGCGTATGACCGTTGTCAGTTCACCAGCAGGGCGCTGTCCCATGACGTCGCCGGTACGTCCCCCGTGGCGTAGGTGTGGAGGGCGAGGGCGATGCCCGCGGCTCCTTCCAGGAAGCCGGGACGGTCGAGGGCGCGCGCCGCGAGCGAGTGGCGGTAGCGGTAACCGAACGGCGCCTCGGGGTCGAACCCGTCCACCACCCGCGCCGCCAGCGTGTCGGCGATGGCGTGGTAGCCGGGGTCGGCGCTGTCGTGTGCCATGCGCAGCACGATCTGCAGCAGCCCCGCCCAGCCGTGACACAGCGCGGAGTCGCAGATCAGCTCGTCGCTCGCCACGGTCAGCGCGCCACGAAGGGCGGCATGCGCGTCGGCGCGCCAGTCCGGACGGTCCAGCGCGGCCCCGGCCAGGTACACGGCCCGTGCCGCGCCCGCGGCGCCGTAGCACCACGAGTCACGTGCGCGTTCCGGCGGTTGCCCGCTTTCGAGGTGTGCCGGCGTGATCAGGTGCGGCCAGCGCGGACCGGCCTCGTCGGTCGTGCGCCAGCGGGACAACAACGCCATGATCCGCTCGATGGCCTCGTCCTGGCGCTCCACCCGGAACCCCGCCCGCCAGGCGACGGACAGGAGCGCGAGCGGCCCGCAGACACCGTGGGCGAGACCGAAGTTGACGTGCTCGACCAGCCCGTGCTCCAGCCCGTCGGTGACCCACCACACGGGCACCCGGGTGCCGTGGCGCGCGATGTCGTCCGCGGTCGCCGCGGCCACCAGCGACTCCAGCACCTCGATCAGCGCGAGCTCCGCCGCCTGCCCGGCCGTCGACTCGTGGCGGGCCAGCAGGTAGCGGCCGATCCCGGCGGTGCCGCCCAGGACGTCGTAGCGGTCCCACGCGCCGACCGGCTCGCCGGCACGCACCCGCTCCCGGTCGGCCCGCGCGCGTTGCCGGACGTGGTCGATGATGTGCCGGTCCAGTCCGTCCAGCATCGTGGCGTAGCCGCCGAATCCGGTGGCCGCGGCGTGCCCGGCGAACGCGAGCGCCACCATGCCGCCGAACAACGACTGCGGCAGCAGCCGGATACCGCTGCCGAGCGCCGCGGACAGGTGCGCGTGCGCCCGGCCACGCAGTTCCGGCGCCCCCGCGGCCAGCTCCGCGAACAGCAGGCCGACTCCGGGGTGACCGTCGGAGAGCAGCAGCGGATCCCACACCGGTTGCGGCTTGCCCGGGTAACGCATGAGGTTGTCGGGCACGCCCGCGATCTCGGCCACCCGGTGCGGCTCCGCCAGCCGGTCCGCGATCTCGGCGACGATCCTCGCGGCCGCCTGCCGGTGGGCCGGCGCGGCCGAGCCGGAGCGGTCAGTCGGTGTCGGCGCGGGTGACGGCACGGAAGCTCTCCAATTCCTGCAGCAGGTGGCGGACCTCCGCGCGCTGGGGCGCGGGCAGTTCAGCGACGCGCACCACCTCGCCGGCGTTCAGCCGGTCCAGCACCGCGAGGGTTTCGGCGGTGATCGTGCCGGACGTGACGTTGCCGTTCGCGGCGCACCTGCGGGCACCGTCGCCGGGCGCGGCCAGCAGGGGAGCGCACGCGCGGACGGGGGTGTCGTCGTCAAGCGGGCGAAGCCCGGCGGGAGCCTGGGTCGGCCAGAACCCACCCGCCGTTCTCACCTGCAGGGCCAGGCCGGCGGCCCGTTCGGCGAACCGGTCGCGGCTCAGACGTTCCGCGAAGGCGTCCACGGCGTCGGCCAGGGCCGTGGGCAACTCACCGGCCAGGCGCCCGTCAGGTCCGGCATCGGGGGTGAACAGCGGGGCGGACGCCTCCGGCCGGGTGCCACGGAACAGGTCCTTGATCTCGTAGTACGGCCGGTGCTCGCGGCGCGGGATGCCCACGTTGACACTTGTCGCAGGCGCGTCGCCGGCGCTCTCCCCGACGTGGTAATACCGCGACGGCCAGTACAGCAGGTCGCCCGGCTCGACCTCGGCGACGAACGAGGACGCCAGGTACGGCTGGTAGTCCAGCACCGTGTGCACCGGTTCCGACCAGGGGCGTTCGGCCCAGAACCGCATCCGCTTGCTGCCGCGCACGCAGAACATGAAGGTGGCGAAACGATCCTGGTGCACGCCGACCGGGCTGTGCTCGTAGGAGCCGTGGAACATCGTGGAGCCCGCGGTGTGCGTCGGCTGACCGACCCGCTCCCAGAGGCCGGCGTAGAACCGATGCGCGCGTGTCCACAGTGGGTGGGAGAATGCGTGGAACCGGTGCACCACGAGGGCGTAACGCTGCCCGTGCAGCCGCTCGGCCATGCGCCGCTCGTAGCCGTCGAACGTACGGTCCGACAGCTCCGGCAGGTAGTCGCGTGGCCGCGTCTGCTGCCGCCGCCGCACGAGGAACTGCACATTCCCCGGGACGGCGAGCGGATGCGGCGGCCGGCTGCCGAGCACGGCGGTCTCGAACACCTCCGCCTCGGCGAACGCCACGCTGTCGATGTTCTTGTACAACACGGGTCTTTGGTCCCAGAACCGGTCGACGAAGGTGTCCCAGTCGAAGGACTTCTCGATCGTCAGCGTCATCGCGCGGGCACCTCGATCACGTCGATGCCGCGCAGCCGGTACAGCTTGTCCAGCAACGCGAGCACACTCTTCTCCTCACCGCCGATGGCACGGCACACCTCGGCGACATCGGTCTCCTCGCCGTCGCCGAGTGCGGCGAACACCCGCTCGCCCGCGGCTCTCGGCAGGGTGAAGACGTTCCCGTTGACCGCCCACACCTCGTGATCGGGCCCGTCGGGCATCCGGACGATCTCGCTCGACCGGCGGACGCGGGTCTGCCCGGTCATCGGGACGCCCTCGCGCGGCACCGGAATCGGTTCGAGACCGCCCGCGGAACGCAACGCCGCCCAGCGCACGCGCAGCATCCTGCGTAGTGGCTCGCCGTCCACGACCGCGCGCAGCTCGTCGCCGAGCCCGGTCAGGTGGGGCAGCACGCCGCCCTGCTCGTCGACGCGGGACCCGGGACCGAACGGGAAGTACGGCACGGTCTCGTCGTTGCCCTGCCGGCCGTGCACCAGATCGGCGAGCAGATCCCGCAAGGCCGTGAACGGCAGCCGCCGTTCGGTCGGAATCCGCAGGCGCAGCGCCACACACCGTTCGCGGTAGGTGTCCACGTGCCGCTGGTCGCCCGGCCAGTACAGCAGCTCTCCGGCGTCGGCGCTCATGGTCCGCACACCGTCCAGGTCGTGGTCCGGGTCGGCGATCGCGGAGGGTGGGGGACCGTGGCGCTCGTCCCACAGCCGCACGTCCATCCGCCCGCGCAGCACCCAGGTCAGCGCCGCGTGGGTCGGCGCCTCGGCCGCGCCGACGTGCTGGGTGAACCGGTCGCCGATCAGCACCTCGGCGAGCACCGGGAGGTTCGGCCAGCCGACCGCCCGCCACAGCCCGCGGATCGCCTCACGCACCGCGGACCACATCGCGAAGTCCAGGAGCAACGGCTGCCGCACGGTGAGCAGGTAGCCCCGCCCGGACGTGTCGGCGTCCAGCCGGTCGAGGTAGTCGTCCAGGGTCAGGTCGGTGGTGTCGGGAAGCCGCGTGCCGGGCGCGCGCAGCCAGCCGTCGCCGACCAGGAGCCGCACGTCGGGCATCACCCAGAACCGGGTGCCGGCGCGGAACGGGGCGCACGACTGGACGGTCAGGGCGTGGACCTGGTCGAGGCCGACCGGTGGCCGGGCGCGTAGCCGGGTGGGCTGGTCGTCCCAGTAGCGCTGCGCGAACAGCGCCCAGTCGACGTCGCCTGGCGCCTGCCGCGCCTGGTGGATCAGTGTCGTCATGATGCTTCCCTCCCCGTCAGGGGATACCGCTGCCGAATCCGGTCCGTGTAGTCCGCGAGTGGCTCCATGCCCATCGCGGCGCGGCGGTGGTTCACCTCGTCCGGGTCCTCGATCGGGCATGGCACCAGCTTTCCCGCCACGGGCTCGAACTTCGTCCCGTACACCTGGGGGAGCCCGTCGGCGAGGCGGAGTTCGTCGGTCAGGTACGCGACCTCACGCCACGGGAGGTCGCCGCCCGCCGCCGCCTGCCGCATCAGTTCGAGGCAGTGGCGGCGAAAGTCCAGGTGCTCTCGCGCGTGCTGCACGAGGCGGCTGGCCGCGGCGGCGGCCGCCGCGCCGACCATCCTGTGGCCCGGCCACCCATGGTCGGCCACGACCTCGGACAGCCAGGCGATGCCGGCGTCGGTCAGGGTGCGCAGGCGGCGTTCTGCGGCGTCGTCGGCCATGCCGCCAGCCGCCCACGGCATCCGGATGGCACCGTCGAGCCGGTCCAGCCGCAGCAGCCGGCGCCGGATCTCCCCGGCGGGCGCCGGCTCGACCGGGACCTCCGGCGCGTCCAGCGCGTCGATGCGCAGCCGTACCCTCTCCTGGGTCCAGAGGTAGGTGATGCGCCTGCCCACCTCCGGCCAGTCGAAGCCGACCTGGCCCTCGGCGGGACTCTGCAGGTGCAGCCGCACGCCCAGCGACTCGTCCGTGACGACGTGCTCCGTCACCTCGTCGAACACGTGCTCCACCGCGTCCCGAAGCGCCACTCCGAGACCGGCGAGTTCGAGGTTGGCGCCGTCGAGCAGTTCCCGCAGCGGGGGCCAGCCGCCCTCCGGCTCCGGCCGGGCCGCGACCCGGGCCGTCTCGAACGGCCGCGGCGGCGGCTCGACCCGCAGCACCGGCCCGCCGTCCAGCGAACGGACGAAGTAGGGCACGTCCATGCGTCGAAGCTGGTCGAGTTCCGCCCGGTCGAAGCGCACGTCCGGCTCGGCGGGAACCGGCGCGGCGCCGCCGCCGGACAGCCAGCGTGGCACCAGTGCGTCGAAGTACCGGAACGTGGGCTGCCGCAACACCCGGACGTAGTGGCCGGCGGCGGCCGTCGACAGGAACCGCCGGATCGCCGGCCGCTGCCGGCACATCAGGGTCCAGGCGTCGAACATGCCACGCAGCATCGCCGGCAGGTAGGGACCGTACCCGGACCGTCCTTCTGTGTCCGCGACGACGGTCCTGGTCTCGTCCCTGGCGTAGGACCGGCGGCGGCGGTAAAGACGCAGCGCCCCTGTCGGCTCCGCGCGCCAGCACACCGGCGGGCCCTCGGCGCTGCACCACCGCGGGGTGCTCTCCAGGCCGACGTGGTGCTGCTCGACCTCGGCGGTCGGGTCGTACAGCAGGCCCGTGTCATAGAGGCGGGGAACCCGGCAGAAGTAGATCTCCAGATCGATCGGATACAGCAGCGGCTCACTCTCGCCGGGCCTGCTCCCGGTCACCACGTTGCCGCCGATCATGTCGGTGATCCCGAAGGCGAACATCGCGGCGGCCAGCGAGCCGGTTCTGTGCCAGAACCGCGCCGCCTCCCGAGGGGCGAGCCGGGTGCCGGTCAGGCGCCACTCCCCGGACGTGCGGATGGGCCCCCACTGCGCGGGCGGCTCGATCCATTCCTGCCACAGGTAACCCTGTTCCGCGCCGGACCAGCACGAAAGCACCGGCAGCCGGACCTCGCCTGACGCCGCGGGCGCGTTGTTGAGCAGGTCGAACACCGATGCGGGCGTTCCTTCGCCTCCGCACGCGGTGAACAGCAACTCGCCGGAGGCCGGACGCGGCTTGTAGGCGACCCGGCCACCGCCGGCGCAGTCCAGCCGCAACACCCGTTGCCGGCCGTTGTGGGTTTCCTCGCCGTGTGTCCACAACCCGACGACCGGGCCGTGGAAGGCCGGGTTCTCGGGCCAGCAGGTGTTCATGTCGCGCAGCAACCGGTCAAGGAAAAGCGTCAGGAACGCCTCGCAGCGCGCCGCCCACTCCGCCACTCGGTCGCGGGCGTAGTGCGCTCGTCCGGTGGCGCAGGCCACGAACGCCTCGGACACCACAGGACCGAAGACCTCGGCGTTGGTGACGTCCAGCACGCCATCGGCGAGGACCGTCGAATATCGCCGGGTGGCGGAAACACACCAGGCGTCCAACCGCTCCAATAACGCCAGCAGCGGCGTGAACCGCCGGTCTTCGAGGGCGTGCGCGAGCATCCGCGCGTCCGCCGCGCCACCGAGCAGCCGGTCGACCTTGACCGTCCCCTCCGGGCCGGCCGTGACGACAGGGGGGAACAGCCCGCCCGCCGTGCCCTCGCGGACCGCGGCGACCATGCGCCGTGCTACCGGCGGTAGGACGGCGTCCTGATCGGCGTCGCCGGTTGGGGGACGCAGTTCCCAGAGCGGCTCGACGTCCGCCGGCGTATCCGACAAAGCTTCCTCCCAACTCGTCGCGAGGCCCATCCGGGTGGCGCCGCCGTCAGCGGCACCACCCGGAACGCATCAGCAGCAGTAGACGCCTGCGCACGTACCGCAGGCGGTGCCGCTGCCCGAGTTCGTCGGTGACGCGAGCGGCGGAATCTCCTTCTCCAGATCGCCGATCACCAGATCGAAGATTTCGTCGACGCTCTGGTCCGACCTGACCTGACCCTTCTCCATGACCATCCCTTTCCGCACGGAGTGACAAATCCGACATTCAGTACAACTAGGGGAAATGACCTTGTCAAGGGACTGCGATTCTCGGCAAAGAAGTGGCGATTGTGTGCATCCTTGACTGACGTAGGTATTTCGGGTCTCATGCTCTGAGTGACGCGCCACGGGTGTTCGGGCGCGGAATCTCCGCACCTGAACGGCGACATGCCCGGACGCCCTACGGAGCCAGTTCGGATTCGTGCACCATCGCCTCGATGTCGTGCGCCAGAGCAAGCCATGACTGCGCCGCCTGCTGCGCCAGTTGAGCCACGGCTGCCAGACAGTGCGGCGGGAGAGCGCTGAGATCCGGTGCCTCGTCGGCATCGGGAACATGGCGGGAAAGCCATCGAAGTAACTGGCGCCCTGCCTCTTTGTCGCGCAGCGCGGGATCGCGGCGCAGCTTCTCCATCACCGTCACCGGGTCCGGTGACTCGGCGCCCCGTCTGACGAGGAAGGCCGGCTCCCGCACGGGCACGGTCTCGAGCTGCTTGCGGACCTTGCTGACGGTTCCCGGGGAAACGCCGGCGGCGGCGGCGATGACGCGAAGGGACGCGCTGGGACGCTCGGAGATGATCTGCGCGACCCGGTCCCGGCGCTGGGCGGCGGCCACGGGGTAGCGGTGCCCGTCCTGGCCGACGCGGGTGTCATGCCGCGAGGGATCCCCGATGCTGCGGCGAATCGCGGCCACGGTCTTGTCCGACAGGCCGGCCTTCTTGGCTATCCCCCTGTCAGACGACGCAGGGAACGCCCCAAGAATCCTGAGCGCCGCCGACTTACGATCGGCGAGCGACAGATGGAGACCGTGCTTGACGTTGAGTTCGACCGCATGGGCGAAGGCTTCCTCCTCGTCGCCGTCGAAGAAGCGCGCCGCGATCGTGGCGCACCTCGCGCGGGTCGCGGCGTGCAGGCGGTGCATGCCGTCGATGACCCGCATCGTCGGCCGGTGCACCCATATCGGCGGCAATTCGGTCAGGCATTCCATCAGCCTGCCGACATGCTCCTCGTCGATTCCGTCCGACCGAGGCGAGTCCGCGGGCAGCAGCGCCTCTATGGAGACTTCATGTACTCCTCCATAGGGGACGACGTCCGCCGCGGCGGCGTTGCTCACACCCTCACGCATGCACGTCCCTAACGTTTGCGTCGATGTGAGCGGACGATAGTGGCCGACGTTGAAATATCGCTGAAACGGCGCTGATCGCCTGCTCTGGGCGGCGCGAGGCGCGTGGGTAGCTGTCCGTCTGTAAGGCTTTCGTCGCTTCGTACCAAGTATGGGTGTAGAACGACGAAGGGAGCATGGCCGGTGCGTCGCAAACAGGCGGAGTTCGCCACGGACTCCGTGGCGTTCGAGGCCTTCTACCGGCGGAACGTCGAGGGCATCACGCGATTCCTCGCCCGCCGGATCGATGACCCCCATGCGGTCGCGGACCTTGTGGCGGATGTGTTCCTCGCGGTGATGGAGTCCGCGCACACCTACCGGCCGGGACGGGGCAGCGAGGTCGCGTGGCTGTACGGAGTGGCACGCAACACGCTCTCGGCCGAACGGCGCAGGACGTTGAGGGAATCCCAGCTGACCGACCGCGTGAGCAGACGGCGGCCGCTCGACAGTGATGACATCGCCCGGCTGGAGGAGCGCATCGACGCGGAGCGGCCTGCCCGGCGGGCCTTTCAGGCCATGGCCGATTTACCTGAGGGGGAACGCGCCGTACTGGAGCTGGTCGCCCTCGACCAGTTGACGGTCACGGAAGCCGCGAGCACCCTGGGCATTCGGTCGGGGACCGCCATGGTCAGGCTGCACCGCGCTCGCCGAACGCTCAAGGAACTGCCCCTCGTCATGGAAGGAACCGGCTAATGAGTTTCGAGGAGCAGTTGCTGATGGATCTGAAAGTCGAATTCGCCGCGCGGGCGGAGCGCCGGCGCCGCGCTGTCCGCCGCATGTCCGTGGGGGCGGCGGTGGTGGGGCTCGCCGCCGCGGCGGCGATCGCGGTACCGCTGCTGACCGGTACGGAGAGACCGGCGTACGCGGTGACCAAGAACACCGATGGCACGGTCAGCGTGCTGATCAAGGAGTTCAGGGACGCCGACAAGCTGCAGCAGGACCTCGGCAAGCTGGGCATTCCCGCCGACATCACCTATCGCAGGCCGGGAAAGACCTGCGGGCCTGACAGGGGCCGGCTCGTCGAGGGCAAGATGGGCATGGGGCCCGAGGCGTGGGCGAAGTCCGTTCACCGCAAGGTGGCCGAGCTGGTCAACGATGACGAGGTCGCCATCCACCCCCAGTACATCGGCGACGACCAGACCCTGGTGATGGAGATCACCGAAAAGAATGGCTTGGGGCCCAAGTTTCCACGAGTAGACCTGGCGTTCCGTGGGCTGCTGATCGCGGGCAAGGTCAAGCCATGCGGCGTCGTCGATGCTGACTATGAGCTGCGCGGCGGAGGCTGATCCGGCAAGGAATCCACTCCGACAGGCGAACGCCGCAGTGGACGGATGGTCAAAATCCTGTGCACCGCCGGCTAACGACATCGCGCGCATCAATTGGCACGCTTGGGCGCGGGGATCCGGCGCTCTCCGCCGTCGCCCCGCTCCCAACCAGCCAGAGGAGAACGTGCGTGGGATTCAGGCGATACAGAACGAAGGTGCTGGCCGCTTTTGCCGCCGCTGCGACCGTGGCGATCATGGGTACGGGCCCCGCCGCGGCTGCCACCTCGGCTGACGACGAGGTGGACGCGTCCGCGATCCTCTACTGGGCGTTCGTGAACGAAGAAACTGGTGAATGCCTGGCCACCTACCAAAGCGGCGCGATCCGCTCGGTGTCCTGCGATGACAAAGGTCAGGCCGGGCAGTGGCACTGGATAAGAAGCGAGTGGAACAGTGATTACCGGCTGCTCAAGAACAGGTGGACCGGGAAATGTCTGATCGGGACGAACCCGGTGACGTCGGGGAACTGCGAGGACTGGACGAGCAGGCATTGGGACAACAGGGCCTGGCGTGACAGTTATTATCTCTTCAACGCGGAGAAGAGCAAGTTTCTGAGGGACGCTTACTGGGGCGAGAACGAGCTCGATCTGGCCGGCTGGTCCAGTGACTCGAATATCCTCTGGAAAATGCAGCAGGTAGTCGAAGTCCGCCCCTAGCGGCGGCGGGACGATCGTAGCTGAGAGGGGTTCCGGGGCCCCTTCTCTCGTGGAGGGCTTCAGCGGGTGTCATGAGGGCGTTCTCAAGGTGATACTCCTCCTTGGAACTCATACGAGGAAGGAGCGCACGCGTGCGAACCCGACAAGGTGCTCGAATCGTGCTGCTGGACCGCGATGAGCGGGTTCTCATGATCCAGGTCAGGAACGACGGCGCCATCGTCGTGCCCGGGCAGCCTACGCCCGAGTTGTGCTGGATCATGCCGGGTGGCGGTCTCGAACCGGGTGAGAGCTTTCTCGATGCCGCCCGCCGTGAGCTGTTCGAAGAGACCGGTCTCAGCGGCGTGGACTGGGGGCCCTGCCTGTGGACCCGCGACAGGAACGTGCACTGGTCGGGCGAGCCCGTGCACATGCACGAGCGGTACTTCCTGGCACGGGTCCGCGACGACGCAGCCGTCAGCCGCGATCATCTGCAACCCGGGGAAGGCGACGCGATCATCGAGCACCGCTGGTGGTCGCAGGCCGAGCTGGCGGCGACCGAGGCCACCCTGCGGCCGCCCGGGCTGCCCGGCCTGCTCGCCGACGTGGTGAACGCGAACGGGCGGCTGCCGTCCGAGCCGCTCGCCCTGGACGTGTGAGGCGCTTCAGCGCAGGTCAGGAGTCGAAGCGCAGGGCGCGCAGAGCCTCCGCCTGTTCGGCGGTGACGCCTCTGGCGCGTTCGCCGGCCGCCTCGGCGGGGGTGAGGCCGGCGCCGGCCCATGACGCCGTCTCTTCGAATGGGATGCCCGCCTGCCACCATGCCCGTGCCACCGCCATCGGGCCGAGGCCGCGCCGCACGTGCCGCGCCGCCTCGGAGGGCCGCAGGCCGAGCTCCTTCCACATGCGCGCGGTGGCGGCGTCGATGTTGTGCCCGGCCCACGCGCCGGCCTCGTCGTCGGTCCAGCTCTCCTTGATGTAGCCGTACACGACCAGGGCGTCGGCGCGGCCGGCTCGGGCGAGGAAGCGCTGCGTCGGGTCCTGGGGCTCGCCGCCGCCGGTGAAGGCCATCAGGCTGCCGAACGGGTCGTCGCGCGAGCCGGGTTCGCGGCCGTGGACGAGGTCGAAAGCCTGGTCGGGAGTAAGGCTCTGTTTGCGGTACGTGAGTGCGTCGTCGAGCTCGAACTCGTACTCGTGCCACAGAAGAGCCTCGGCCGCCGAGAGCCCCGCCACGTGGCAGGCGCCGACCGTCTCGGGGGTGATGCCGGCGGTCGCCCACTGCACGGCCAGGGCCGGGTCCGTCACCCCCGCGCGGCGCCAGGCACGTGCCTGTTCGGCGCTCAGGCGCCAGCGCCACCAGCGGCGGGCCTCGTCCTGCGGTATCCCCGCGGCCAGGTACGGGTTCGGGTCGAACGTCATGATGCGGCTCCAATGAGTACGGTGTCCGCCCACGGAGGCGTCTGGGCGGCGGCGAGCAGGGCGATGATCACCCGGGTCCTGGGCGGGCGGTCCGGCCAAGGGGTGAGGCCGTCGGTGAGGACGATGATCAGGTCGGGCGGTGGACGCAGCGCCAGGGCCGCGGCGAACCCCGTACGCAGGTCCGTGCCCCCGCCCCCGCCCAGCCGCAGGTCCGAGATCCGGGCGAGGGACTGGGCGCGGTAGGCCCGGGCGTCGCACGAGATGACCTTGACCAGCCCTCGGCCGACGCCGACGGCCCGCAGCACCCCGGCGGTCTCGGCCACCGCCTGGGCCAGCATGGCGTCGCTCACCGAACCTGAGGTGTCGATCAGCAGCGCCACCGAGGGCAGCGGACGGCGCAGGCTGGGCAGGACGAGGTGCGGCAGGGCGGCGGACCGGCGCGAGGGACGCCGGTAGGTGAAGTCGACGCGTCCCGCGACGTCCGCGACGCCGCGGCGGATGCTCGCCGACAGGCGCCTTCGCCAGTTCACGGTCGGTTCGAGAACGTGGTCGGCCCAGCGGAGCCAGCCTGCCGGGAGGTCGTCGCGCAGGCGATGGTGTTCGCGGATGCGTCTGGCGGTGTCGAGCGCGGTGAGCCGGGCGCCGGTACGGGACAGGCCGGGGCCGGCGTGGTCCCAGACGCGGGGCAGACCGTCGCACGCGCTGCCGCAGTCGCCGTCGAGAAGTTCGGTGTGGTCGAGGTTCGGCAGTGCGGCCCAGTACTGCTCGGCGGTGCCGCCGTCCGGCAGCCCCAGCCGTTTGGGGGTGGCCGCTTGCGGGGGAAGTGCGCCGAAGGCGAGGTCGTCGTTGATCTCCGCGTCGGCGGCCAGGTTCCAGCGCCGCCGGTCGTCGTTCCAGTGGGTGGCCGGGCAGCGGCGGGCGTGTTCACGCAGCAGATGGGTCAGTTGGTGGACCAGCCAGAACCCCACCTCCCGCACGCTTTGGCGGTCGAGCTCATGAGGGCTCACGTGGACGTGCCAGCGGGTGTCGGCGGGGAAGCGGCTCAGCCCGTCGCGGTCGACGGCGACGGGGTGCAGGGCGAGCAGCGCGTGGGCCAGGTAGGGGGCCTGGTGGGCGGCCCAGACGCGGGCCGCCGCCCACTTCCCGCGCAGGTCGGGAGGGAACGTGTCCAGCATGCCGGCCCCTACGCGATGAGCCCGGCGGCACGCAGGATCGGGGCCAGCTCCAGCAGCGCCTCGGGGATGCGGGCGCCGGCGGGCCGGTGGGCGGCCAGCGTTCTGGCGGCCAGAGTGGCGACGTCGGGCGCGGTACGGGCGGCCTTGGCGATCACCCGCCACGCGGCCTGCCACAGGTCCGCGTCGCCCGCCGCGACGGTGACGCTCACGACCGAGGTGAGCACGGCGAACGCCCGGTCGCCTCGGCCCGGAAGTTCGAACGCGTCCGGGTTCTGGAGCACGGTCATGGGGTCGGGCAGGTCCAGATGCTCCCGCCACGACAGGAACTCCAGGGCCGCGCCCTCGCCGACGGCACCGGCCACCAGCACGGCCAGGACGTCAGGTGAAGCCTCGACGGCCGAGCAGGCGGCGATCAACCTGGCCGCCGCCTCCCACGAACGCGGACTGGGCCACCCCAGTCCGGCCGCCGCCCCGTCCAGCCTGACCGCCGTCCCGCCTACCCTTGGCACACTCTGATCCGCCGTCGCGTCATCCGGTCCGTGCGAACCTTGGCCGTTCGGGCCGGGTGCTGCGCCGTTCGGGACGTGCAGGGCCAGCGCCGGTCTGACTTCCAGGAACGCCGCCACGGACGCTCGGGCCGCGGCGGCGTGCTCCGGCGTCGGGGGACGCTCGAACGCCGACAGCGGTGGGAGGGGAAAGCCCATGGTCAGGCCGCGGGCGATCTGCCTGCCGTCGACCGGCCAGGTGAGATGGACGAGCCGGTTGGCCAGCGGCGGCGCCAGCTCCCAGCCGTCGGCCGCCTCCTGCGGAGGGTTGGCGGCGGCGACCACGTGCACCTTGTCGGGCAGCCGTACGTCGCCGACCACGCGTTCGAGCACCACGCGCAGCATCGCCGCCTGGACCGCCGGGGGAGCGGTGGTCAGCTCGTCCAGGAACAGCAGGCCGTGGCCTGCGGAGACGAGCCGCTGGGCCCACGCCGGCGGGGCCAGCCGTACGGCGCCGTCGGAGATCACCGGCAGGCCGGCGAAGTCGCTCGGCTCCCTGATCGAGCCGATCACCACCTCGATCGGCCAGTTCAGCGACTCGGCCAGGGCGACCACGGCGGAGGTCTTGCCGGTGCCAGGGCTGCCCCACAGCAGCGTCGGCACGCCCGCCGACACCGCGATCGACAGCGCTTCGAGCACCACCTGACTGTCCATGCTCATCCGTCCACGCCTGCCATGGCACCGAAGCCGGGTACGCCGAGTTGCCGCCGTACCAGGGCCAGCTGGTGTGCGGGCAGTTCACGCAGCACGGCGGCGACGCCCTCGCCCAGGACGGCGGCGGCCTTGTCCCGCAGGGCGGCGGTGTCACGGGGCGAGACGGCCGTGGCGGCCCTGCCGGATGCGGTGGCCGGGCTCTCGTTCAGACCCGTGGCGGTGTCGCCGGGAGGGGCAGCGGTGCCGGAAAGGGCCGTGGCGGTGTTGCGGGGAGTGGCGGCGGTGCCGGAAAAGGCTGTCGCGGCGGTGTCGTCGCGAGCGGCAGGGAGCCGGACCTGGGGGACCGCTTGCCGGAACACTTCGGCCTCCCATGGGACGTCCACGATCGCGGTGCGGGCGATGTGCGCGATCTCCTCGGCCGAGGGTGGGGTGGGGATGCCGAGCCGGGTGGTGAGCCGGTCGCCGATCAGCATTCCGGCCAGGTAGCCTCGGGCGGCCGCCGGGGTGTGGCGTGGGCGGGGGTCGAGGCCGCGCACCCAGGCGGTGACGGTTTCGGCGACCAAGCGGGCGGCGAGATGGCTGGGGCGTTCGGACAGCCCGAAGTCGCCGAGGTCGTACTGGTTCGCGGAGATCACCAGCGACACGCCGTGCCCTGGCCAGCCGCGGGTGAAGTGGCTCCAGCCCCACAGGTACTCGCCGCCGTGGCCGATGTGCTCGTCGAACACGTTGAACACCAGCCCGACCGACGTCTTCGCGCGCTGCCCCAGACGGTCGCCGCCGGCGGCCTGCGGTGTGATCATCTGCTGGGCCGTGTCCGGGCGGAGGATGGCGCCGGAGTCGAGGTGGCCCCCGTTGAGCAGCGCGAGGATGAACCGGGCGTGGTCGCCGGGCGTGGTCAGCGCGGATCCGGCCGGGTAGTCGCCGGGGTACAGCGCCGGCAGCGGGAACCGGAACCCGGGCAGCGTCGCGTACCCGACCGACCGGCGCTGCAGCAGCTCGGCGGGGACGAAGTCGGGGTGCTGCGCCGGGGGAAAGCAGGTCGAGTCCATCGCCAAGGGGGCGAAGACGTGCCGTCGCACCCACTCGGAGAACGGCACCCGGTCGGGGTTGAGCTGTTCGACGAGAAGGCCCACCACGGCGATCCCGAGGTTGCTGTACTGGTAGCCCGCGCCCACGGGCCCGGCCCAGAACGGCAGGACGGCCCCGCCGTAGGCGTCGGAACGTCCGGCCGCGAACACCCGTCGCAGGTGTTCGCCCAGGGGCGCGGGCGGCACCCGGTCCCAGTTGCCCATGCTGGTGCCCAGGCCGCTGTGATGGGTCAGCAGGTCGCGCAGTGTGATCGGGCGCGGGCCGTGCGGGTTGTCGATGCGCAGCCCGTCCAGGTGGTCGTTGACCGGAACGTCCAGCCCGATCAGGCCGCGTTCGACGAGCTGCATGGCGGCCACGCCGGTGTAGGGCTTGGCGTCCGAGCCGGTCGGGCCGACCGTGTCGGTCGTCATCGGGCGGCCGGTGGCGAGGTCGGCGAGTCCGTACGCCCGGGTCAGCGCCACCTCCCTGCCGACGCCCACCGCGATGGACAATCCCGGCGTCCCGCAGTGATCCATGATCTCCGGCACGAGCCCGTCGAGTGCCTCTGCCAGCGAGTCGATGTTCATGCGTCAAGGCTGGCATTGACAATCTGAAAGTGTCAAGGCATTCGTTGACAGGCATAATGGTGGGGTGCCTGAGCTTCCCGATCTCGCCGAGCTGCTGCTGATCGTCGACGCGCGCGGTCCTGGCGCCGACCCGCTGACCAGGCTCACCGAGGCCGAAGGCGTGCTCGCCGACCTGCAGGGCGTCGGCGACCGGCTGCTGGGCTACCTCGTCGAGCTGGCCAGGGCGGAGGGCTGCTCATGGTCCGACATCGGCGACCGGCTCGGCATCAGCCGCCAGGCGGCCCAGCAGCGTTACGGGCGACGGTGGTCCAGCCTCACCGTCGGCGACCTCGCCACAGCGGGGGCGTTCGAGCGCTACACCGGCCGCGCCAAGACCGCGCTCGAACGGGCCGAGGAACACGCCCGGCGGTTGCGCCAGCCCGCCATCGGGGCCGGCCACATACTCCTCGCCATTCTCGACGACCCTGACACGCTCGCCGTGAAGGCGATCAGCGCCCAGGGCGTCGATCCGGCCAGGCTCCGGGCCAGCCTCGAGGAACGGTTGCCCGCCGGGTCCGAGGCGCCGGCGGCCGTCGCGGTCGGGACCGACGCCCGGCGCGGGTTGTCGGCGGCGCTGGCCGAGACCGCCGAGCTCAGGCACAACTACATCGGCACCGAGCACATGCTCCTCGGCCTCCTGCGCGACCGGTCGGGCGTGGTCGGGGACGTTCTGCGCGATCACGGGCTGACCCTCGAACCGACCAGGGACGCCGTCCGCGCGGCCATCGACGCCTTCCTCCGCGCCCGCGAGGCATAGCGGCCTCCGCTGCGGATCAGGGGGTGGCGCACGACGATCTCGCGGTGCTCGCGCCGCCCTCGACGTTTCGGCTGGTCACGCCGCCGGAGAAGGTCACGGCCCCGCCGGAGTCGGACGCGCCGGTCAGATCGGCCGGGGTGCCGTCGGCATTCCTGCCCTCCACCTTCAGCGAGGTGGTGCCGTCGAGCGGCAGCGTGGTGGTCTCCGCCGAGAGCGTGACGCCGACGGGCGCCGAGTCGGCGGCGGCGGGCAGGCCGGTCAGGGGCACGGCAAGCAGGGCGACGGCCGGGAGGCCACGAGTTCGAACACGTCCCACCACCGCTCCTCTGGGGAGATGAGGGATTTTGAGGATACATGTTGGATTTGCTCACATTTCAGCCATCTAGCACTCGTGCGTCAATGGTTTGCAGCCAACTTTCGGTGAAGAGCTGAAAGTTTTCGTTGAGATATTGCAAGTCGAGGGAACGCGGAGGTAATGTCTCGCGGCATCAGGCCGCCTCCGCATCCCCCGGGAGTTCGATCATGGCCAACCTCGACCGACGCCGATTCCTCCAGCTCAGCGCGCTGGCAGTTGGTGGATCCGCGCTTTCCGCCTGCGGAGGGGGAGGCACTGCCGCGGCCCCGGCTCCGTCAGGCCCGACCGGCACCGCCGCGACCGGCAACGTCACCGTGTGGAGCTGGCAGGGTCCGGCCGCGATGATGAAGGAGCTCGTGCCCGGCTTCCAGCAGGCGTACCCCGGCATCAAGGTCGATGTCCAGGACATCGGCAACCCGGCCATCTGGGACAAGATCACCACTGGGATGGCCGCGGGCGGCCAAGGGCTCGGCGACGTCCTGCACATCGGCGTCGACTACCTGCCCTCCTACATCGAGAAGTTCCCCGGCGGGCTGGCCGACCTGGTACCGCTCGGCGCCGACCAGCACAAGGCCAAGTTCGCCCAGGGCATGTGGGAGACCGTCAGCAGGGACGGCAAGGTCTACGCGCTGCCCTGGGAGGCGAACTCGGCCGGCTTCTACTACCGGGCCGACCTGTTCGAGCAGGCGGGAGTGGACGTCGAGGCGCTGCAGACCTGGGACGAGGTCATCGAAGCCGGGATCAAGCTCAAGGAGAAGACCGGCGTCCAGCTGCTCGCCATCGACAAGCCCGCCTCGCAGGCCGACTCCGCGAACTTCTTCCAGATGCTGATCCAGCTCCAGGACAGCTTCTACTTCGACATGCAGGGCAACGTCACGCTCGACACGCCGCAGGCGATCACCGCCATGACGATCATCAAGAAGCTCAACGACGCCGGCCTGGTAGCCGACATGTCGGGCGGCTGGAACACCATGATCAGCACGATCAAGAAGGGCTCGGTGGCGGTCCAGTCCATGCCCACCTGGTTCGGAGGCATCGTCGAGGAGAACGCGCCCGACCAGAAGGGCAAATGGAAGGTCCGGCTCCCGCCCGCCGTCACCGCGGGCGGCAAGGTATCCGCCACCGTCAACTCCACGCACCTGGCCGTGGCGGGCACCAGCAAGGTCAGGGAGGCCGCCTACGCCTTCGCCGAGTACGTGCTCACCCGGCCGGAGAGCCAAGTCGCCATCTACAAGGGCAAGGGCATCGCGCCCGCCCTCATGTCGGCGTACGACGACCCGATCTTCCACGAGGAGTCCGCCTTCTTCAGCGGGCAGAAGAAGGGCGAGGTCTTCTTCGACGCGCTCAAGAGCCCCTCCTACGTGACCAACTACTCCGCCGACTACCCCCGAGCGCTCAAGGCCGTCACCGACGCCCAGACCAAGGTGCTGCTCAAGGGCGCCGACCCGGCCGCCGTGCTCAAGGAGGCCGCCGACCTCATCGCCCAGCAGACGGGCCGTAAGGTCCTGCGATGACCGCCGTCACCGAGCGGGCCGCCGCCACGGTGCCCCGGCGCCCGCCCTCCCGCCGGTGGACGGGCAAGAAGCTCGCCCCCTACCTGTTCGTACTCCCCGCAATAGCCCTGTTCGCCATCTTCAAGCTCTATCCGATCGCCTGGTCGTTCTGGCTGAGCCTGTTCAGAACCGACGGCGCGCTGCAGACCTTCGCCGGGGCGGCGAACTACCAGCGCCTGGCCGGCGACCCGCTGTTCTGGACCGCGCTGGGCAACACCACGGTCATCCTGCTGGTCCAGGTGCCGGTCATGCTGGCGCTGGCGATCGGGTTGGCGGTCGCGCTCAACTCCTCGCTGCTCAGGTTCAAGGGCTTCATCAGGCTCGGCTTCTTCATGCCCATGATCACCGGCCTGGTCGCGTACGGACTGCTCTTCGCGGTGCTGCTCAACCCGCAGTTCGGCCTGGTCAACTGGGTGCTCGGGCTGGCCGGCGTGGCCCCGATCCCGTGGCTGACCGACACGCTGTGGGCTCGGGTCGCCATCGGCCTCGCCCTGACCTGGCACTACACGGGCTACAACGCGGTGATCTACCTGTCGCGGCTGCAGGCGCTGCCCCAGGACCACTACGACGCCGCCGCCGTGGACGGGGCCGGCGCCTGGGGCCGCTTCAGGCACGTCACGCTGCCAGGGCTGCGCCCCGTCATCCTGCTCACGCTGGTCATGTCCACGATCGGCACGCTGCAACTCTTCGACGAGCCGTACATCATGACCAACGGCGGCCCCGATAACAGCACGTTGACCCTCGGCCTGTACCTGTACAACAACGGTTTCAAGTTCTTCGACTTCGGATACGCCTCGGCCATCGGCTACGCACTCGCCGTGATCATCGGGATTCTCGGCATCGTTCAGTTCCGCTTCCTGGGGGACCGCACATGACCGAGCTTGTCGAGGTCATCAGTGAGCAGGGAAACATGGGCCCGACGAAGGAGGGTTCATGATGCGCAAAACGATGCTGACCTCGTCGCTGCTGATCATGGTCACCGTGGTTCTGGCGCCGTTCTACTGGCTGGTCGTCGCGAGCACACACAGCACGGCCGAGGTGTTCGGCAGCCCGCCGCCGCTGTTGCCCGGCGGGAACCTGATGGACAACCTGGCTTCGCTGGAGTCGGCCGTCGGCTTCGGCAGGGTCGTGGCCAACTCCACGCTGATCGCCACGATCTACACGCTGCTCGCCGGGCTGGTCTGCACGATGGCCGGGTACGGCTTCGCGAAGTACACCTTCCGCGGCAAGGAGCTGATGTTCGGGCTGCTGATGCTGGGCCTGGTCATCCCCAGCCAGGTGACGCTGGTGCCGCTGTTCAAGATGATGCTGGCGCTGGACTGGCTCAACACCTACCAGGCGATCGTCCTGCCCAACCTGGCGTTGCCGTTCGGGATCTTCCTGATGCGGCAGTCGATGTCCGCGCTGCCCGACGAATTGCTCTCCGCCGGGCGCGTCGACGGTTGCGGCGAGTTGCGGCTGTTCTGGCGCGTGGTGCTGCCGCCGATGCGGCCCGCGCTCGCGGCGCTCGGCATCTACCTCTTCCTCTACCAGTGGAACGACTTCGTCTGGCCGCTCATCGCGCTGCGCACGCGTGACGCCTACACGATCCCGCTGGCCATAGCCTCCATGCAGGGCGCCAACGACACCGACTACGGCGCGATCCTCGCGGGTACGGCCGTCGCCGCCATCCCGATGGCGATCCTGTTCCTTGCGCTGCAACGACATTTCGTCTCCGGACTTCTCGCGGGAGCTGTGAAAGAGTGAGCGTCACGACCGCCGGGCTCGCGCCCGCGCCCACTGAGCATCTGCTCGACGATGTACGGCTGGCCGTCCTGACGCACACCCCCGGCGCCACCGCGGGCTGGGAGCTGACCGTCCAGCCCGGTGGCACCGAGCTGCTGGAGATCCACTCCACCGGCGAGCTGGAGATCAGGTTGTCGGTCCCGCTCGGCGACGCGGTCGGCTTCTGGCACCCGGACGCCCAGTGGACGCGCACCCTCGTCGCCGACTGGGCGGGGCTGGCGAGCGTCTCACTGGTGAGCGGCGCGGTGGCCGCCTGCCTGTACGACAGCCGCGGCGCCTCCATGCTGGCCTTCGCCGCGCTGGACCCGGTGCCCGAGACCACCATGCGGTACGGCGTCTCCGAGGAGAACAAGACGTTCGTGGTGCACCTGCGGGTGCCCGCGGGCGGCTCGCCGTACCGGATGGTCTTCGCCCGCACCTCGCCGACCGTCGCGACCGCGATGCGCGCGCTGCGCGGCGCGCTGGCGGAAGGGCCGAGCGCGCCGGAGGGCGCGCGGACCCCGGTCTACTCGACCTGGTACGGCTTCAGCCAGGCGGTCGAGGCGACCGCCGTGGAGGCTGAGGCGGCGCTGGCGGCCGGGCTCGGCTGCGGGACGATCATCCTGGACGACGGCTGGCAGGAACTGGGCAACGGCCGCGGTTACCGGGGCGTGGGGGACTGGCGACCCGATACATCGAAATTTCCGGATTTCGCCGGGCATGTTGCCCGAGTACGGGACATGGGGCTGGAGTACGTCGTCTGGGTCGCCCCGCTGCTGCTCGGCCCGGAGGCCGAGTGTTTCCCCGCCCTGTCCGCGTACGCGTCGAAGGAGTGGGCCGTGCCCGGCGCGCACGCGCTCGATCCGCGAATCCCGCAGGTGCGGGCGCACGTGGTGGAGACCTGCGCCAGGCTCGTCAGGAACTACGGGCTCGACGGGCTGAAGATCGACTTCCTGGACCAGGCGATGGTCCACGCCGGCACGCCCTCGCCCGGGGACATCGCCGACGTGGGCACGGCCATGCGGGCGCTGCTGGCCGAGCTGGTCGCGGAGATCGAGGCGATCCGGCCAGGCGCGCTGATCGAGTTCCGCCAGCCGTACGTGGGGCCGGGCATGACGCCCTTCTGCAACATGTTGCGGGCCACCGACTGCCCGGCCGACGCGGTCGCCAACCGGGTGCGGACCATCGACATCGCCTTCCTGGCCGGGGCCGGGGCCGTACACGCCGACATGCTCATGTGGGACCCGGCGGCGCCGGCGCACACGGCCGCCCGCCAGCTGATCGGAGCGCTGCACTCCGTGCCGCAGATTTCGGCCAGGCTGGGCGAGTTGTCCGGCGAGCACCGGCGCATGGTGGCGTTCTGGCTGGCACGCTGGCGCGAGTTGCGGCCAGTGCTGCTGGACGGCGAGGTGGAGCCCGGCCGCCCGGACGAGCTCTACCCCGTCGTGAGCGCCGCGCTCGGCGAGGAGTGCGTGATCAGTGTGACCGCCGACCGCGTGGTCTCGATCGACGCCGCGCGGTTCCGGAAGGTCACCGTCGTCAACGGCACCGCCTCGGACCGGCTGGTGCTGGAGGTCGGCGGCGCGACCCTCAGCGTGGCACGGGCCTTCCGCGCGGACGGCTCTAGGATCGAGGCGTCGGAGCGGCGGCTGGGGCCGGGTCTGTGCGTGCTGGACGTTCCGCCGTCCGGGCTGGCCGAGCTGGAGGTTGCGCAGTGAAGATCGGCATCACCGAGGTGGCGGCCAGGGCCGAGGTGAGCGAGGCCACGGTCAGCCGGGTCGTCAACCGGCGCGCCGGGGTGTCGGCCAAGACCCGCGAGGTCGTGGAGCGTGCCATGGCCGAGCTCGGCTACGAGCGCTCGACCCGCGGCCAGCTCGTCGCGGTGATCACGCCGGGGCTGTCCAGCCCGTTCTTCACCGACGTGGCCGAGCTCATCGAGGCCGCGCTGGCGCCCCACGGGCTCAAGGGCGTGCTCTGCCCGGCGCTGCCGGGCGGCATCCAAGAGCGTGAGTTCGTGACCGCGCTGGCCGAGCATGGCGTGGCCGCGGTGGTGTTCCTCTCGGCCAGCAACACCCTCGAAGACGCCGATCCCGAGACCTACGACATGCTGGCCGCGCGGCGCATCCCGTTCGTGGGGGTCAACGGCGGTTTCGAGCGACACGACATGCCGGTGCTGTCGACCGACGACCACCTGTCGGCCGAACTGGCCGTCGATCACCTCTGGGCGCTGGGCCACCGCAGGATTGGCCTGGCCTCGGGCCCCACAGGAAACCGGCCGGCGGATCGGCGGGCCGAGGGGTTCAGGGCCGCGATGGCGCGCAGGGGCGTGACCGACACAGGTTCGCTGGTGGTCAGGCAGCACTACACGATCGAGGGCGGCCAATCGGCAACCGCCGAGTTGCTCCGGCACGATGCGACCGCGGTGGTGGCGGCCAGCGACTTCATGGCGCTCGGCGCGATCAGGGCGGTCCGCAGGGCCGGGCTCACCGTGCCCGGCGACGTCTCCATCGTGGGGCACGACGGGTCGATGATCATGGAGTTCGTGGACCCGCCGTTGACCACCGTGCGCCAGCCGCTCGACCGGCTGGCCAAGGAGGTGGCGCGGAGCGTCATCGCGCTGGTGGGCAATCGCGAGGTGCCGAAGGGCGAGCTGCTGTTCAGCCCGGAGCTGGTGGTACGCGGGTCCACGGCGCCGCCGCGCTGAGCCCGCCTAAGTCCCGATATTTCGTCTCTTTGTGCTCAGAAATTTCATCCTATCATCGGGAGAATTCCATGAAGTGGAAGGCGTTTCCCGTCCTCGTCGGCTCCTCGCTGCTGGCCGCCACGGCCCTGACCCCCGCGCGAGCCGCCGCTGGCCCGCTCGTCATCGTCAACCCCGGGTTCGAGAAGGACGCCGAGGGCTGGACGTTCACCCAGGGCACCGGCGTCGCCACCAACAAGCCCCACGGCGGCGCCAAACTCATCTACCTCGACTCCGGCGCGGGCAAGAGCGTGAGTCAGGCGATCACGGCCCCTGCCGCGGGCCGCTATACGATCTCGGCCTGGATCGCCACCGGCGGCGCGGGCGGCACGTTCACCGTCCTGCGCGACGGCGCCGACGTGGGCACGATCACCCTGCCGTCGCGCGCCACGTACAGCAGGTACACCCACCCGAACGTGGAACTGGCGGAGGGCGACCGCCTCGAGATCGTCTTCGGCTCCGGCTCCGGCTGGGTCAACGCCGACGACGTGATGGTCTCGCCGGGAGCCACCGCCGACCCGCGGGTCACCTCGTCCAACACCCAGATCGTCGAGCTGTTCGACTGGGCCAAGGCCAAGGCGGGCGGCTGGGCGCACCAGGACGGCGTCCCCGGCCCGCTCAACGTGGACGAGCGGAACCCGGCGGGCACCGGCGAGGGCGTCTACACCTCCTCCTACTGGGCCGGATACGCCCACCGCACCGGCTATTACTCGCGCGACTTCGCCCACCAGCTCGCCGGGGCGCACATCCTGGGCCTGGACCGGGAGAACAAGAACATGCTGCGCTCCTTTGCCGCCTCGGCGACCGAGGAGCACAAGTTCTACCCGGTCTGGGCGCTGAACTTCGACGCCAGGACCTACCTGGCCATCGACTACCGCTCGCCGACCGACTTCGTCCGCGAGGTGCCCGCCACGTTCGAGCTCGTGGAGAAGGCCAACCAGGCGTTCAGGTGGACCGGCGACCGCGCCTACCTCGACGATCCGGTGTTGTGGAACTACTACCAGCGCGCCACGAGCGACTTCGTCACACTGCACGACGGCCAGATTCCCAACGGCACTGTCAAGGTCGCCGAGGGCACGGGCAAGGGCATATTCCAGGGCGCGGCCAGCTACAACGAGGTCAGCGGCGAGCCGCTGGCCGAGGCGGGCGACGCCATCGGCGCCCAGTACCAGGCATACCGAGCCCTGGCCGATCTCGCTCGCGACAAGCACGACATCAAGACGTCGCAGCGGGCCGCCAAGCAGGCCCGCGACCTGAAGAGCTACTTCAACCAGACCTGGAGCGTGAAGCCCGGCTCAGACGAGTTCGTCCGCGCCTACACCGTCGACGGCACCCCGCTGACCGGCTTCGGCAAGGAGAACAGCTGGTTCATGCCGATGAAGGGCATCATCGACGCCGGGCCGCGCAACGACGCCTACCTCGACTTCATCGACACCGCGGCGACAGGGGCCGAAGGGCCGCGCAATATTGAGGCGATCACGTACCTGCCGGACACGTTCTTCCGGCACAACCACAACGAGACCGCGTGGAAGTGGATGCGCTACGTCTACAACCAGCGCGAGACCAATCACGTCAGCAGCCGCCAAGGGCTCAACGGCGACTACCCTGAGGTGCCGTTCACGCTGGTCAGCCAGACCGTCGAGGGGCTCATGGGCATCCAGCCCGACGCGCCGAGGCGGACTGTCGCCACCCAGTCGCGGTTGCCCGCCGACATCGGCTGGCTGCAGGTGGCCGACGTGCCGGTCGGCGACGGCACTGTGACCGTGCGGCATGACGGGCAGGTGTCCTCGGCCTTCACCAACGCCTCCAACGGGCTTCGCCTCTGGGAGGCGAGGTTCGCGGGCGAGCACCGGTGGCTGGAGGTCGACGGCCACCGCGCGCCCGGCTTGCGCAAGGTGATCGACGGCGTGACCTACACCGTCGCCGTGGTGCCGGTGCGGGCCGGCCAGACCGCCACTGTCAAGGTCGCCGGCTGACCGGGCCGGCAGAGAAGTCGCACGGGGCGCGCTCCCCAGGCCGCGGGAGGAACTGGGGCGCGTCGTCCGGCTCAGAGCTCGATGCCGTTGATGATCTTCGTGAGCTCCGGCACGAGGGGCTGGCTGGCCATCACGGTGACGACGACGCCCTCGCGCTCGATCCAGCCCGCGTACCGGCCATGGCCCAGCGCGCCGTCACCTGACTGGGTAAGCACCTGACGGCCGCCGATCTTCTCGGTCTTCGTATCTCCCGAGAACTTCTCGAAAGCCAAGTACTTCTGGAGCTCGATCGGCGGGTTTTTGAGCTGCGCCAGCCGGCTCGCCCTCGGCCGGCACACCACCCTGACAAACAGCGACCGATGCTTGCGGTCCACATCGTCGCGGTCATCACTCCACCCGTAACCGTATGCGGTGATGCCATCGTGCGTGTTCGCGTTGACCTGGCCGTAGATGAAGCCCTTGGGGATGTGGGTCACGCGGACCCCCTTGACGGCGTCGGCGCTCCTGGGGGGCTTGTCGGCCGCCGCTACCTGGGGTGGACCTTCAGCCCCTACAACCACACCAAGACCATGACGATGGCCATGACGCTCCGGCTCGCCCGCGAGCTCGAAGGCTCGGCAGTGACGGCGAACGTGATCTATCCAGGACACGGCCACACGCCCATGAACAAGGCCACCTCGATCGGGGCGTTCCCGCTGCTCTACCGGCCGATCGCGCCGCTGCTCCTGAAGGTCGTCGCGCCGCTTCTGCTGTCAAACATCAGCAAACCCGCCCGATCCAGCATTTACGCCGCGTCGAGTGCCGAACTGAAGGGGGTGACCGGGGTGTACGTCGACGACAAGTGCCGCCGCAGGCCGCTGCCTGGCAGCGCGCTGGACCCGGCCAACCAGCAGGCCGTCTGGGACCTGTGCGTCAGGCTCAGTCGAGGATGAGCAGGTGGAAATTGCGTGGCGGCCGTCGTGGGGCGGCACCCAGACTGGTCGGGTGAGCAGAACGGTCAGCGTGTGGGTGACGTCGGGGGCGGACCGCCTCGGCGTCGTCGGCCCGTTCCCCGTGGACGTGCCGTGGTGGGCGGAGGTGGAGCCGGTCGTCGCGCACATACGCCGGACGCTCGGCGTCGACGTGCTGGTGCTGCGCCTGCTCCGGGTGGAGGGAGGGGAGGGCGGCCGCGACGGCCACGCGACCTACCACGCCGAAGCGCTCCGGCACTCAGGTTCGCCGGCCCCGCTGCCCGCCGACCAGACGCCGCTTGACGACGAGCAGGAGTTGCGCGCTCCCTGGGCCACGATCGACGGGCTGCGCGAGGCGCTGAGCTGGGCCTCCGACGCGCTGACCGCCGCGGGCCGCCCGATGAGCGGCCCGGTCGAGCAGCGCAGGACCTGGAACCTGGCGGGCCTGTTCCGCCTGCCCACCGATCGGGGACCGGTCTGGCTGAAGACCACGCCGCGGTTCGCCACCGACGAGGCCGCCGTCATCGGCGCGTTCGCGGGCCAGAGCCAGGACCTGGTGCCCGCCGTCATCGCCGCGGCGACGGGGCGCGTCCTGCTGGAGCACGTGCCCGGTGAGGACTGCTGGGATGCCCCCGACGAGATCATCGCCGGCGCCGTGACCCGGCTGGTCGCCGCGCAGGCCGCGCTGGCGGGAGAGGTTCCTGCAGGGGTGCCGGACCGGCGCGGGCCCGTCCTCGCGGCCCGGGTACACGATCTGCTCGACGGCGACGTGGGCCGCGCGCTGACGTCCGAGGAGTTGGCGGACGCGTACGAGCTGGTCGAACGCTGGCCCCTGCTGGACGGATGCGGCCTGCCCGACACCCTCGTGCACGGCGACTTCCACCCCGGCAACTGCCGCAGCGACGGCGGCCCGCCGGTCCTGGTGGACTTCGCCGACGCCCACCTCGGCAACCCGGTGCTGGACGGCGTCCGTATCTGCGACTTCCTGCCCGAGGCCCGGCGGCCCGCCGCCGCCCGCGCCTGGATCGGAGCCTGGACGGCGCACGCGCCCGGCAGCGACCCCGCCAGGGCGCTGACGATCGCCGAACCGCTGGCGCATCTGGCCTACGCCGTGCGCTACCAGGAGTTCCTGGACGGCATCGAGCCGTCGGAACACGTCTACCACCTGGACGACCCCGTCAGCAGCGTCCGAGCCGCGCTGCGGGCCTGCTCGTCCCCCGAGCAGAAGCTGGCGGTGAGGGGCTGAAGCCGGAGTTCCGCCCGCGCGAGCGGGCCGGGCACGAGGCCGGTGGCGGCCCTGCGACCAGCTCGTTTGGCGGTGGAGGGAGATACGTAAGACGATCTCCTCATGACCTCTCGCGCAGTGCTCGCCGCAGTGGGCTCAGCCGTGATCCTCCTGACAGGGGCCTGCGCCGACCCGGCCATGGAGCGGGTGTCGCTCAACACCCCGACGGTCTTCACGACGCCTGCCCTCCCGACGGTCGGCACGACGTCTTCCGCCCCGACGACGTCTGCCGCCCCGCCGGCGACCTCTCTGGACGCGCCGATGGCGACCGGGCCGGCCAGACCCGTGACCGGCGCGCCGAGGTTCTTCATCGTCGCGCGGACCCCGATCGCCCACTTCGCCGACCGCTCCAAGACGGCGACCTTCACTCCGGTACGCCCGGCCGTGCACGACGCCGAAACCGGGGAGTTGGTCGCGGAGGTCCCGCTACCGCCCGGCGTGCGCTCCTCCTGGCACCTCGTGGCCGCCGCCCCCGACAACCGCACCTTCGCGCTGACCGGCTGGACCGGGCCGGATTCGCCCATCCGGTTCTTCACGCTCACCCTCGACGAGAACGGGCGGCCGGGCGAGCCGGTGCCCGTCCCCCGGCCTGAGCAGGACGACCCCGACCAGGCAGAAACCATGGCGCTGAGCGCGGACGCCACCAGGCTCGCCTACGCCACCAGGCTCATCAGGGGCGGAGCCAGGATCTCCGTGCTGGACCTGGCCACCGGGCGGCGCAGGGACTGGAGCACGCGCGAGCAGTCCCTGATCACCGGCCTGGCCTGGGCGCCGGACGGCCGTACGCTCGCCTGGGTCGCCGGCGGCAAGGCCATCGGCCTGCTCGACCTCGCACGGCGTGACACCGACCTGATGGCCGCGACCCAGTTCGCCGCCCAGGGCAAGTGGCTGTTGCAGTCGGTGGCCTACACGCCCGACGGCGGCGCCCTGGTCTACTCGACCGGCCAGACGATCGAACGCCTCACCCTGGACGGCCAGGGCGAGACGCGGGTCCTCGCCCGCCCCGAGCTGCCCCGCAGCGCGTCGCTCGGTCTGCGGTTCAGTATCGACGGGACCGGCCGCCACCTGATGTTCACGCACGAGTGGCAGCGCTTCGTGGTCGATCTCACCGACGGCTCGACGACGTCGGCCCCCATCACGGCGAAGGGGCGTGCGGGAAACCCGCCCAGCGCCACCTGGTGACGCGGCACCTCGCTCCTGCCGGGTGACCTGCGGGGTGTGGCGGGTCCGGCACTGTTGAGGGCCGTGTGGTGACAATGAAGCGTCCTTGGCCCGGTCGGGTGCGGCGCGGAAAGTGTGTGGGTGACACCCCGACTTTTGGAGGCTGCCGATGGCCTGTCCCTTCAAGCTGCCGATTCCCGGTGAGCGGGCATTCCACACGATCAGCCGGTTCCGCTCCGAGGGCGGACCTGTCGTGCGCGTCGAACTCCCCGGACAGGTGCCCGTCTGGGCCGTGGTCGCCTACGAATCGGTCGACGAGGTGCTCTCCAACGACGGCATCCTGTTCAGCAAGAACCCGCGTAACTACACCGCGCTGAACGACGGCACGATCCCCGCCGACTGGCCCCTGCGCCAGGTCGTCGACGGCGACCACCTGCTGACCAAGGACGGCGCCGACCACCGGCGCTTACGCGGCCTCGTCAACCGCGCCTTCACCCCCGCGCGCGTGCAGGCCCTGGCCCCGCGCATCCAGGAGATGACCGACGAGCTGCTCGACCGGATGGCGGAGCAGGGCGACCGGGTCGACCTCGTGCGCCTGTTCAGCGAACCGCTGCCCGTCGCCGTGATCTGCGAGCTGTTCGGCATTCCCCATGACGAGCGCAAACAGATCCGCGACTGGAGCCTCATCCTGCTGTCCCACGAGACCACCCCGGACGAGGCCGTCAAGACCGGGGGCGATCTGCTGGCGTACCTGGCCGCCTTCATCGAGCGCAAACGCGGCGCGCCGGGCGACGACCTGACCACCGCGCTCATCCGGGCGCAGGAGGACGACGGCGACAGCCTGTCCGACAGCGAGATGGTCGGGATCCTGTGGCTGGTGCTCATCGCCGGGCACGAGACCACCGTGCACCTGATCGCCAACGCGGTGGTCGCGCTCTGCTCGGACCCCGCGCAACTGGCCATGGCGCGTGCGGAGAACGCCTGGGACCGAGCGGTCGAAGAGACGCTCCGCGGCCGCAACTCCGTGATCAACGTCATGTTCCGCTACCCGATGCGCGAGGTGCGGGTCTCCGGGGTGACGATCAAAGAAGGCGAGCCGATCATGGTGGGCATCAGCGCCGCGGGGACGGACCCGGCCAGGTTCGGGGAGCACGCCGAGCGCTTCGACCTCTCGCGTGACCAGGAACCCCACCTGGGGTTCGGCCGGGGGCCACACTTCTGTCTGGGCGCGCCACTGGCCAGGCTGGAAGCCCGCATCGCGCTGTCGTCGCTCTTCAGTCGCTTCCCCGACCTGCGCCTGGACGTCGGAGCGGACGACATCGCCTACGTTTCTTCGATCATCACGGAGGGGCCGGTGTCGTTGCCGGTGCTGCTCGGCCCCGTCAAGGACGGCCGATAATTTGGTTGAGCAGGCCCGTGACCCCGATGGCGTCCAGGAGCGAACGCGAGGAGGAGGCGGGCGCGGCGCAGACCGCAGGGTCGGCGGTGACGACCTGCTGGAAGAGTCGCGTGACGCTGGCGGTCTGAATCGCCTCCGACGTCGTGCTCGTCACCGCGGCGGGGCCGCCGCAGGCCGGTGTGATGGCCAGGGCTTCGACCAGTTCCTCGGTGTCCATGGTGTCGATCTCGGGGCTGGACGGGATGTCCCAGTCCGTGGTGAGGTCGGCGTCTTCGATGAAGGAGCAGGTCTCGGCCCTGGTGATCAGGCTTTCGAGCAGGGTGCGAACCGGGGAGAGCAGCGAGGGCTCGGTCTGGGCGGAGGAGGCCGTCCACGGCGCGGAGAGGAAGAACGGCGAGTCGTCCTGCACCGAGCTCAGCGCGCTCGAAGACGCCGACGGGACGAAGATCGAGGCCTCGGCGGTGAACAGCCCTCCTACGTAGGCGCGGACGTCGGTGAGGCTCGTCTCCATCGTGTGCCACGGGGCTGAGCCGCTGACGATGTTGCCGGTGCCGCATATCTGTGGAAGAGGTGCCGCTTCTTCGGCGGCCGCCGCCCCGGCGGTGAGGACGAAGGCGGTGGAAGTTGTGACGAATGCGACAATCGCGTGCTTGTACATGGTGCTCCTTGCTGCGGAATTTCGGTTACCGCAGCGATCAGTACCCTTCGTGTTGGTTCAGTTACTTCATAGTTGGATCTAACATTCTTTAACCGCGTTGCTCCTGAGCCCTTTGGGCCCTATTGTCACGCATCGTGAAACGTCTTTCTCTGACGACTGCGGCTTTGGCCTTCGCTCTGGCGGCGCCATTAGCTGGTACGGCCTCCGCCGATTCGGCGGCATACCCAGTCAAACACCCCAAACTCATTGCCAACCCGCTCTATGAGGCGGGAGCGCTCCCCACGACGACCTGTGAGGAGCCGAAGGCCAAGAAGAACGACCGCAAACTGGCCCGCGCCTACTTCGACGCGGTCGTCGCGTGCTTGGAAACCACCTGGCAGAAGCACCTCACCGACGCCGGATTGCCCTACCGAAAGGTCAGGGTCCAGCACGTCGACAAGTTCCCGAAGAAGTACTGCGGCTACACGACGGGTCGCGCTGATTCCCAGTCCTGGTATTGTGACAAAAATGGGACAATAGCCGTCCAGATCGGTAAGACGTGGCTCAGGGACCCGTCCGACCTCTGGCTCTTCTATACCGCCGCCTCCCTGTACGCCTATCACGTGCAGAACCTCGCAGGAATCTCGGACGCCTACGACGCGGTGCCGTATGGCAAGAAGGCCGAGCTCCACGAGCAGTCCCGGCGCTACAGCCTCCAGTCCGACTGCTTCGCCGGTGCTTTCGCCAAGAGCGTCTGGCCGCTGAAGGGGCGAACCACGAAGGACTGGAACTACCTCGTGTCCCTCGTCGATGGTGACGGCCCCGATGAGGAGCGCACGCTCGGCAGTGCGTCGAGCGCCCGTGCCTGGCTCAAGCGCGGCTTCGCCACCGGCGACCCCGGCTCGTGCAACACCTGGACCGCCCCGTCCTCCAAGGTCGCGTAATATAAAAGCGCTGTTATAGCCCTTGGAGAGGAGCCCGGCCTTGTATCCCCCGATCGAGCCCTACGAGCACGGCATGCTCGACACCGGTGACGGCAACCTCGTCTACTGGGAGGTCTGCGGAAACCCGCACGGCAAGCCGGCGCTCGTCGTTCACGGCGGGCCGGGCTCCGGCTGCTCCACAGGCGCGCGCCGCTGGTTCGACCCGGAGCGCTACCGCATTGTCCTGTTCGACCAGCGGAACTGCGGCAGGAGCCGTCCCCACGCCAGTGACCCGGCCACCGACCTGAGCACCAACACCACCCATCACCTGGTCGCCGACATGGAACTCCTGCGTGAGCACCTCGGCATCGGCAAGTGGCTGCTGTATGGCGGGTCATGGGGGTCGACGCTGATGCTGGCCTACGCCGAGGCCCATCCTGAGCGGGTGTCGGAGATGGTCTTCACCGGGGTCACGATGACGCGGCGCTCCGAGATCGACTGGCTCTACCGAGGCGTGGGGCGGTTCTTCCCCGAGGAGTGGGAGCGGTTCAGGCAGGGTGTGCCCGAGGCCGACAGGGACGGCGACCTGCTGGCGGCGTACGCGCGGCTGACGTCCGACCCCGACCAGAAGGTCAGGGAGAAGGCCACCGCCGACTGGCTGGAGTGGGAGGACGCGGTCATCTCGCTGGAGAGCAACGGCAAGCCGGGCGCCTACAGCGATCGGCCCGATGAGGCCAGGCTGGCGATGGTCCGCATCTGCTCCCACTACTTCTCCAACGCCGCTTGGCTGGAGGAGGGCGTGCTGCTGCGCGAGGCCGGGCGGCTGGCCGGGATCCCCGGCGTGCTGATCCACGGCCGCATGGACCTCAGCGGGCCGCTCCACACCGCCTGGCAGCTCGCCCAGGCCTGGCCCGAGGCGAAACTGGTCGTCGTCGAGGACTCCGGTCACACCGGCAGCACGACGTTCGGGCAGGAGATCCGCGCGGCCCTGGACGGCTTCGCGGATCGGTGAGCGCGGGACCCGCGGCTCGCGACCGTCTGGGCTTTTGGACGGTGCCCGGTGACCATCGCCTCGCCGTCGGTTGACACCGCACGGGTGAGCCGCGGGTTCGCGCGTCGCTCAGCGGGACCGAGCCGCTGACCTGGTCTTTACCGTAGTCTGGCGGACTCTCGGCCACCACCTGTTTAACTGCGCGTCACACCGGCGCCACCAGATCCGAGACGGACCAGATACGCGAGCGCCGCCGTGACCAGCGCGGCCCCGACCAGCAGCGCGCTCACCCACAACGGCGAGCGGAACCCGAGCCCGGCCCCGATGGCGACCCCGCCGAGCCAGGGCCCGACGGTCGCGCCGACGTTGAAGGCCGCCGTGGCGAAGGCGCCGCCCAAGGTGGGCGCCCCGTCGGCCGCATACAGGACCTGCGAGATCAGCGTGGAGCCGACCGCGAACGACAACGTCCCCTGCACGAAGACGAGCACGATCGCGAGCCCCGTCGTCACGGCGAAGGCGACCCAGCCGCCGAGCAGCAGCACCCCGCCGACGACCAGCAGCCGCACGGGCCGCACGTCGGCGACCCGTCCGCTGATCGTCACCCCGGCGAACGACCCCAGCCCGAACAGCGCCAGCATCGCGGGCATCCAGGCGGAGTCGAGACCGGTGGTCCCGATGAGCAGCGGCGCGAGGTAGGTGAAGGTGCAGAACGTGGCCCCGTTCACCAGGGCGCCCAGCGCGAGCAGCACCAGCAGCCTGGGCCGGCGCAGCGCGCGCAGCTCTCCCAGGGGGCTGGGCGCGCAGGCGCCGCCGCCGGGCACGGACACGACGACCGCGACGATCGCCGGGATCAGCGCGACGGACACCGCCCAGAACGCCGAGCGCCACCCCCAGACCTCGCCGAGCGCGGCCCCGCCGGGCATGCCCGCGACGCAGGCGATGGTGACGCCGCCGAGCAGGACGGAGGTGGCACGGCCCTTGGCGTCGGACGGCGCCATGGCGACGGCGGTCGCCATGGCCACCGCCAGGAATCCGGCGTTGGCCAGCGCCGCGACGACGCGCGTGCCGAGCAGCACCTCGTAGCTGGTGGTGAGCGCCCCGACCACGTGGACGACCAGGAAGACGATCAGGAAGGCCAGCAGCGTGCTCCGCCGCGACCAGCGCAGGCTGAGCGCCGCCGTCAGCGGCGCGCCGACGACCATGCCCACGGCGAACGCCGAGGTCAGCAGCCCTGCGGCGGGGATGGACACGTTCAGGTCCTGCGCGATGCCGGGCACGAGCCCGGCCAGCATGAACTCGGACGTCCCCTGGGCGAAGACCGCCAATCCGAGCAGGTAAACAGCAAATGGCATGAAAGAACTCCGCGACCACATCGTGGATCGACAAGGAAGGCGGGCATGGCAGGAAGGACGGCATGCCGCCGGGGTCAGACGAAGGAAAGAGCCCGTGTCACGGTGATCCGAGTGGCGCGCGGGGTCGCGGAGGAAAGCCTCGACGGCGACAGCGCGAAATAAGCCACCGGACGACCGGTGGCTAGCGTCTTGACGCCTCGGGGCTGGACATACGCGGCAACGTAGCAAACCCGATCGTTCCGTGTCCAACCCGTTGTGGCTGGGGGTCTTCCATCCTGTACGCGCTGCCATGGCCCGCCACCCGCCGTACTCCGGCTGATGGCCCTCCAGGAAACGGCCTCTGACCCTTCACCGCCACCTCGCCGTTACGCGAGCCCAAGTTGCCCGGCTTCCATGGTTTCACCTGACCACGGCACACGCCCCGCATCGTCGAGCAGGTCGGCGGGTCCGGCTCGTGGTATGTCTGGCTGGTCACCGCGTACCTGCTCACGTCCTCGGTCAGCGTCCCGATCTACGGGCGCTTCTCCGACCTCTACGGCCGCCGCCGTCTCCTCCTCGCCGGCTTAGCGATCTTCCTGGCAGGCTCTCTGGCTTGCGGGCTGGCAGGTTCGATGCCGTTCCTGATCGTCAGCCGCGCGTTACAGGGTGTGGGCGCGGGTGCGCTGCTCACCCTGGGCATGGCGGTGATCCGCGACCTCCATCCGCCCCACCGAGCCCAGGGCATGATCCGCATGCAGAGCCTGATGGCCGGGATGATGATCGTCGGCATGATCGGCGGGCCGCTGCTCGGCGGCGTACTGACCGATCACGCGAGTTGGCGCTGGGCGTTCCTGATGAATCTCCCCATCGGAGCCGTCGCGGCGGCCCTGGTCACGGTGCTGCTGCCCGAGCGCCGCGTCCAGGCAAGTGCGCCCGGCAAGCTGGACGCGGCCGGGATCGCCCTGCTCGCCACCGGCCTCTCGCTGATCCTGACCGGCCTCAGCGTCAAGGGCAACACCAGCCGCGCCTGGAACGATCCAGCCGTGCTCGGCGCCCTGCTGGCAGGTCTGGCCGTGCTGGCCGCGCTCGTCCCCGTCGAGAGGCGGGCCGTCGCCCCGCTGCTCCCGCCCCACCTCCTGCGACTGCGCTCCTACGCCGCCCTGCTCAGCGGCGGCTTCTTCTTCCAGCTCGCCGTCCTGCCCGTGGGCATCTTCTTGCCGCTCTACCTCCAGCACGTACGCGGCCACTCGGCCACCACCTCGGGCCTTCTCCTGCTTCCGCTGCTGGTCGGGATGACCGTGGGCAACCGGCTGACGGCCGTTCACATCCTGCGCTCCGGGCGCACCAAGCCGGTGCTGGTGGTCGGGGCGGTGCTGGTCACGGTCGGTGCGGCGGCGTTCTTCGCCCTGGCCCCCGACACGTCCCCCGTCCTGGCCGGTACGTGGCTGCTGCTGATCGGCCTGGGCGCGGGGCCGTCCATGGGCGGCATCACCATCGCCACCCAGAACAGCGTCCCCCACGCCGACATGGGGGCCGCCACGGCGGGTTCGATGCTGACCAAGCAGCTCGGCGGCTCCTTCGGCCTGGCCTGCGCGCAGTCGCTGATCGGCGGCCACGGCGAGCTGATCACGGCCGCGGGGGTGGGCGGGATGGTCGGCTGGCTCGGTGTCGGGGCGGGCCTGCTGGCGCTCGCCTCCATCCTCCTCATGCGCGACGTCCTCGTCTCCACCCGTATGCCAGGGCCGGGCGACACCACGGAGTCGGACAACTTGGGCTCGCGTAACGGCGAGTACCGGTGAAGGGTCAGGGGCCGTTTCCTGGAGGGCCGTCGGCCGGAGTGCGGTGGGTGGCCGGCCATGGCAGCGCGTACAAGATGGAAAAAGTATCCGCGCGGCGGGGAATGATCGGGGGCGGAGTGTGGTTACATAACTCGTGGCCGGTGTGTCCAGTGTCCCCGGGCCTCACCTATTGCCTTCACGGAATACCGTTCGGCTGGAGCCGTGTTGTGCCTTTCGCCGAGAGGCGACCTGCACACCGGTACGCACTCGTGGGCGCCCGCCCTCCGATCAGGAGGGCGGGCGCTCAGTTTTTGGCGTAGTAGGGGTCGGTGACGCCGCCGGGGCTGTTGAGCGCCTCGGCGTCGACGTCGGTCAGTTTAGCCCCGGCCTGGTAAGCGCTCTCCAGGAAGGTCAGCACGGTCCCCACGGGATCTCCGAGCGCCCGGACGTCGTCGTAGCGCAGGATTGCCAGATGGCTGCCCCGTGCGGGTATCCATTCGGCCTGCTCGGGGCGTAGCGGCTCGCGCTCGATGCCGTCCGGCTCCGGCGCGGTGTAGGAGTAGAAGGCCGGCCACGGCCGTTCCTTGTCGCCGAACCAGAACCCCGAGCTGATGACCTCTCTGCTGTAGGCCTCCCGGGTCACCGGGTCGGTGTCCGGCGAGACCCGGACCACGCGCCCCGTGAAGCGGGTGACGGCGATGTCGAAGGTGTGCCAGAAGTGGTGCACCGGGCTGATCTTGCCGGAGAAATCGGCGGCGAAGCGATCGAGGAGCTGCACCACCTGCGACAGGATCCGCCAGTAGCGGTTGATGAGCATCGGATCGTAACGTGCGTGCACGGTGTCCTCGGCGAACGGCGTGTCGTCGCCCAGGTCGAACGGCACCGCCCAGATCTCGGGCCGGATGCCCAGCCCGGCCAGGGTCTCGAACAACCGGTCGTGAAAGGACGCGACCGACCTGCCGATCAGGCTGAACTCGGCGCTGCGTCCGTCGAGCACGTCGATCACCAGCCGATGGCGGACGAGGTCGAAGTCGATCGAGAACAGCGGCTGCTCGCCCAGCCCGCCCATCGGCCGGCTCGTGATGCCGCGTCCGGTCGGATGGAACGGCACCTGCCACCAGTGGTTGCGTCGGTTGCTCGAGGTCAGGCGGATCTTGCCCACGATCTGGGCGAAGCGGTGAAAGGTCTCCTTGGCTTCTGTCCACTCAGCGAGCGGCATGGCAGGGAACAGCTCCATGACGGCCCCCTCCGGCGTAGAGCTTTCCCTGCCATGGTAACTACCGCATGTGTTCGGCCGACTCCCAGGGGTGCGTGCTGTCAGCCGGAGCTGACGTACTTTCTGGGCTGCAGGGCGTGGGTCCGCAGCGCCGCCAGGGCAGCGAGCTGGCCGGGACGGTCCATCCGCACCGCCAGCTCGTCGCTGAACGCCAGTTCCAGGGCCGTGAGCTGGGCGACCAGGTCGGCCACCGGAGGGGCGACGTCCTCCAGCGTCGTGGTCGGGTGCCAGCCCTCGCCGCCGACCACCCCCGCCACCCGCTCGCGCAGCTCGGAGGGGGACATCAGGGTGCCGTCGGCCAGCAGCATGAGCGCGGCCTCCCTGGCCGACACCTCGAAGTCGTGCTCGCCCCTGGCCAGCAGCAGCCGCGTCACCGCCGCCCACATGGCCTTGGGCGACCTGAGCAGCCGCTTGCCGTAGTCGGTGATGGCCAGCTTCGCGCCGTCGCGGCTGATCGCGCCCAGCTCCCGCTCGGCCAGCTCGCGCAGCCGCAGCGCCTCGGGCGAGGGAGCCAGGCGCAGCGGCAGGCCCTCGGATGCGGCCAGGGAGAGAAGCCGGTGGAGCGCGGGCAGCGGCTGCGGGGTGACCGGCGCGTGCAGGCGCACCTCGAACGGCTGCGCCAGCTCCCGCCTGGCCGGGCCTCGGCCGAGCACCCAGCGGTTGAGCCGTTCGCCGTGCACCCGGTTGAGCCAGCTGTCGCCGCCCAGGTCGGCCCGTGGCTCGGTGAGCCAGCGGCGGGTCAGGGCGCTGCGGTCGACATCTTCGCCGGAGACGATCGCCAGCTCCAGCGCCGCGGCGCAGGCGATGTGGGCGCCCAGCTCCTCGGGCCCCATGATCATGCTCCATTGCAGTTCCGGCACGTCGGGCGGGAGCACGCCCGTGGCCTCAAGCGCCTGTTGGTAGGCGCTGGTGCCCGCGTCCTCGCCCTCGCGGGCGTAGGTGCGCAGGATCTGCAGAGTCGTGGGCGACACGCACAGCGCCGCGTATCGTTCCAAGCCTCCGATGTGCAGCAGCCGCCCGAGGGAGTGGGCCAGGCTTTCGTGGTCGCCGCCGACCTTGAGCGGCAACGTGTACCAGAGGAACTCGCAGACGTCGAGCTGGGTCACCGTCTCCAACGGCTCCCCACCCGTCAACCATTCGACGGCGGTCCTGGCGTCCTCGGCCAGGTCCGGCTGAGATCGCTCCAACTCGGCGAGAAGGGCGGTGACATCCGGTGCACTCATGCCTCGAAGTTTGCCGTATCGAACCCGGGCCTGACGATGACCGAATCCGGTGCGTATTGGGTCTTGCACGGTGACTACCCTATGCAACCACTATTGGGCCAACTGTAAGTGGATCATATCCACCGTTTCTCGAAGAGCATGCGGGCCCTCCACTCGGTGTAGGGGATGAGCTCAGCGGACAGGATCGGGTGCAGCCACCAGAAGTTGATCACTACGAGGAGCGCGAAGGCACCGACGACTGCGGCTCCGATGGTACGCCGTATCGGCATGGCTCCGGAGGCCGTCGGGGCAGACGATCCGATCAGCAGCCCGGCGCAGAGCGTGATGGCCAGCACCATGAACGGCACCATCGGGATGGCGTAGAACAGGAACATCGTCCTGTTGTCGGAGATGGCGAAGTAGAACCACGGCAGCCAGCCCATGACGTAGGACAGGAGCACGGCCCCGGCCCGCCAGTCGCGCGAGGAGAAGTACCACGCGACGAGCGCCACCAGCGCGGCCACCGCGGCGAACCAGATCACCGGGGTGCCCACGCCGAGCACCGCCTCCGAGCAGTCCTTGACGCCGCAGTTGTTCTGCTTGCCCTCGTAGAAGAAGGCGACGGGACGCAGCAGCAGCGGCCACTGCCACGGCTCCGACATGTAGTCGTGGGGGGTCTGCAGGCCGCTGTGGAAGGTGAAGACCTGCCACTGGTACTTGACCCAGGACCGCACCGAGTCGAAGACGAAGTAGAACGGCCCGGACGAGGTGGCCTGGTCCCAGTTGCGGCCGTAGCCGGTGGCGGTGGCGAACCAGCCGGCCCAGGTCGCCATGTATGTGAGGAACGGCACAACCGTGAACGCCAGCGCGGCCTGCGGCACGTCCTTGCTGATCGCGCTGAGATAGGGCGAGCGCAGCCCCACGGCCCGGCGGGCGCCGAAGTCCCACAGAACCGACATGATCGCGAACGCCACCGCGAACGCCAGCCCCGACCACTTGACCGACATCGCCAGGGCCAGGCAGACCCCGGCCCCGATCCGCCACCACCTGATGCCCAGCGACGGGCCGTCCTTGGCTATCGGCCCGCTCTCGTACCAGGCGACGAGCCGCTCTCTGGCCTGGTCGCGGTCCACCACCAGGCACGCGAACGCGGCCAGCACCCAGAACATCAGGAAGATGTCGAGGATCGCGGTGCGCGAGAGCACGAAGTGCAGGCCGTCAAGGGCCAGCAGCAGTCCCGCGAAGCAGCCGAGCAGCGTCGAGCGGGTCATCCTGCGTGCCAGCCTGGCCAGGACGAGGATCGACAGCGTGCCCACGACGGCCGCCGCGAAGCGCCAGCCGAACGGGTTGAGCCCGAACAGCCACTCGCCCACCCCGATCATCCATTTGCCGAACGGCGGATGCACGACGTAGGAGGCGCACTTGTCGAGTTGTTCGGGGGTGCACGACTGCCAGATGTCGGTGTTGCCGGCCAGGATGGCCTTGTCGGCGTCCTTGACCGTGACGCGCTCGACACCCCAGGTGATCAGCGAGAACGCGTCCTTCATGTAGTACGTCTCGTCGAACACCACGGCCTTGGGGTGGCCGAGCCCGATGAAGCGCAGGATCCCGCCGAAGAGGGTGACCAGTAGCGGCCCGATCCATCCCCACATCACGCTGCCGCGCATGGGCGGGATGACCCGATCGCGTACGGATCGCGTCTGAGGAAGGCTCTTGCCGACCTCCGAGCTCTCGTAGGCCTGGTACGGGGAATCGGTCACCGCCATTCGGACATCGTACGGGCCCCAGAGCGGTGGTTACCAAGGAAACACGGTCTAATTGGGATGCCCTGCCACAATGGTCAGGTGATTGCAGAGGGCAGGTTGGTGCTGGCAGGGGCCCCCATAGGCCAGGCAGGCGACGTCTCGCCGCGGCTGCGCGAGGTGCTCGGGAGCGCCGACATCGTGGCCGCCGAGGACACCAGGCGGCTGCGCAGGCTCGCGCAGGACCTGGGCGTGGAGATCGCGGGCAGGGTGGTGTCCTACTACGACCAGAACGAGGCCGGCCGCGCCCAGGAGCTTCTCGAAAGCCTCAAAGAGGGCCGCACGGTCGTGGTCATCACCGATGCCGGCATGCCGGGCGTATCCGACCCCGGCTACCGCCTGACGTCCCTGGCGGTCGAGGCGGGCATCACGGTCACCGCGCTGCCGGGGCCGAGCGCCGTCACCACCGCCCTGGCCGTGTCGGGGCTGCCCAGCGACCGGTTCTGCTTCGAGGGCTTCCCGCCGCGCAAGCCCGGCGACCGGGCCCGCCGCCTGTCCGGCCTGGCGGCAGAGGAGCGCACGATGGTCTTCTTCGAGGCGCCGCACCGGCTGGCCGCGTCCCTGGAGGCGATGGCGGAGGCGTTCGGCGCGGGCCGGCCGGCCGCCGTGTGCAGGGAGTTGACCAAGACCTACGAGGAGGTGCGCCGCGGCGGCCTCGGCGAGCTGGCCGAGTGGGCGGCCGGGGGCGTCAAGGGCGAGATCACGGTCGTCGTCGCGGGCCACGTGGCCGAGGCGGGCGAGGTGGACTTCGACGCGCTCGTGGCCGAGGTGGACCGCAGGGTCGCCGAGGGCGAGCAGCGCAAGCTCGCCGTCGCCGACGTGGCCAAGGAGGCGGGGATCCCCAAACGCGAGCTGTATGACCTGGTTCACAGACGATCTCCCACAACATAGGGTGCGCATGGTGAAGAACTGGGGGGATTCGGTTCGTCGGCTGGTCCCGCCCTTCCAGGGGACCGCCCTGGTGGGCTGGCTGGCGCCGCTGGCGGTCGCGATCTTCGGCGGGATCCTGCGTTTCGTCCGGCTCGGCGAGCCCAAGGCGGTCGTCTTCGACGAGACCTACTACGCCAAAGACGCCTATTCGCTGCTCAAGTACGGCGTCGAGCGGTCGATGCTCGGCGACAGCAAGAACCCCATCGCCGACAAACGGCTGATCACCGGCAACCTCGACATCTTCAAGCAGTGCCCGCAGCCCGACGACTGCGCCTCCTTCGTGGCCCATCCGCCGCTCGGCAAGTGGATGATCGGGGTGGGCGAGTGGCTGTTCGGGATGACCCCGTTCGGCTGGCGCTTCATGGCCGCCCTGGTCGGCACGCTGTCGATCCTCATCCTGGCCAGGGTGGCGCGCAGGATGACCCGCTCGACGCTGCTCGGCTGCCTGGGCGGGCTGCTGCTGGCCCTCGACGGCCTGCACCTGGTGTTGTCGCGCACGGCCCTGCTGGACATCTTCCTGATGTTCTGGGTGCTGGCCGGGTTCGCCTGCCTGGTGACCGACCGGGACTGGGCGCGGGGCAGGCTCGTCGACCGGTACGAACGCGCGGCGATCACCGAGCGGGGGCCGAAACTGGGATGGCGGCCGTGGCGGATCGCCGCCGGGGTCTGCCTCGGGGCCGCGTGCGCCGTGAAATGGTCGGGGATCTTCTTCCTGATCGCCTTCGCGCTGATGAGCGTGATGTGGGACATGGGGGCCAGACGGGCGCTGGGACTGCGGGAGCCCTACCGTGGGGGGCTGGCCCACGACGTGCCCGGCGCCTTCGCGGCGCTGGCCATCGCGCCCGCCGTGACGTTCGTGGCCTCGTGGTCGGGCTGGTTCGCCGGCGCCAACGGCTGGGGGCGCAACTGGGACCAGGCCACCTCGTCGGGCCCGGCGTTCTTCGTGGTCGACTCGGTGCGCTCGTGGGTGCAGTACCAGTTGCAGGTGCTGGGCTACCACAGCGGCCTGCACGAGTACCACCCGTACATGTCGGAGCCCTGGCAGTGGCCGCTGTTGTTACGGCCCGTCTCCTTCCACTACCCGACGGGCCTGCCGCCGTCGGCCTGCGGGGCGAACGAGTGCTCGCAGGCCGTGCTCGGGGTCGGCACCCCCGCGCTCTGGTACGCCGCCGCGCTCGCCCTCATCGGCCTCATCGTCTGGTACGTGTCGAACCGCGACTGGCGGGCCGGGGCCGTTCTGCTGGCCTTCGCGGCGGGCTGGCTGCCCTGGTTCTACTACGCCATCGCCGACAACCGCACGATGTACCTGTTCTACATGATCCCCGTGGTGCCGTTCATGGTGCTGGCCCTCGTGCTGGTCGCGGGACAGGCGCTGGGCAAACAGAACGCCCCGGCCGGTCGGCGGGCGGTCGGGGCGGCCGCGGTCGGGGCGTTCGCGCTCATCGTGCTGATCAACTTTTGGTGGATTTCCCCGGTGCTGACCGCCGAGACGATTTCGCACGCCGAGTGGTGGGCCCGGATGCTGATGCGCTCCTGGGTGACAGTCGCCCCCAAGTGACGCCGCGGCGCAGCGTGATCGCCGCCGCGATGCACGCCAGCGGGACGGCGGGAAGCACGTAGCGGTAGTCGAACTCGGCCGTCGCCGCCGGGGCCAGCAGCAGCCCCACCGCGCCCAGCCAGGGCAGCGCCACAGGCCCGCCGAACTTCCGCCAGCGCACGGCCACGCCGTACAGGCCGATCAGCAGGATGCCGGCGAGCATGATGCCGCGCAGGTAGAACACCTTCTGGTAGCCGCTCATGATGTCGGCCCACGGGTGCACGATCCTCGTCTCCGGCGGGCCCTGCTCGTAGCTGAAGGCGTCGGTGTCGGTCCGGCCGCCCGCGTAGGACGACCACTTCGGCAGCCGTTTGGGCTGGCCGTTCTCGTCGTTCTCGACGTACGGCTTGAACTGGTACATGTTGTACGTCGACTCGTCCGGGAAACGCGGGCGCGCCCAGTGGAACGAACGGAAGAAGTCGCGCGCCACCACCTTCAGGTAGTCGCCCGGCTGCGACAGGATCGCGCGCGTGGCGAACTTGCTGGCGGCGTCGTTGGTGATCTCGCTCCACTTCTTGTTGATGCCCCAGCGGTGCAGCACCTCACCGGTGCCCGTGCCGTCGCCGTTGCCCTGGCCCCACAGGTACCACTGTGCGTAGTCCTTGCGCTGGCTCACCGGATCGTTGATGCACAGCAGCAGAAGCTGGACCTCTTTGTACTTGTCGATGTCCATCTTGTTGCAGTCGGCGAAGATGGCCGTGCGCATGTACAGGATGAGGCCGTCGCTGTTGGTCATGGCGAATTTGCCGTACGCGGAGGCGAACCAGCCCATGTACGCCATCACCGGGATCGCGCACGCCGTGAGCAGCGCGACGATCGGGCGCCAGCCGGTCCGCTTGACCAGCAGGTAGAGCACCACCAGCGCCAGGATCGGCAGGCCGATCGAACGCGTCAGCCACGTCAGCGCCAGCAGCAGGCCCACTACGGCCCCCGCCTGCCACGTCAGGCGCCGCTTCCACAGCACCAGCGTGATCACGCCCACCACGAGCAGCAGGAACAGGGTGTCGGACATCACCATCTGCTCAAGCTGGATCTGGTAGGCGTCGAACAGCACCGGCGCCGCCGCCAGCGTGGCGCCCCACTTCGGCAGCCTGAACTTGATGCGCAGCAGCGCGTAGATCAGCGCGGCCGTGGCCAGCCCCATCAGATGCTGGGTGAACATCACCAGCGTAAAACTGTGGAAAGGCTTGAGCAGCATCAGCCAGGCGCTGTAGCCGTCGGGCCTGATCGGGTGGGGCCTTGGGTGCAGAGCCACCGAAACGTACTCGTAGGAGTCGTTGAACCACATGGCCGGGCCGTAGCCGAGCATGGTGATGAGCCGCAGCACGGCACCAACGCCGAAAGCCGCGGCGAACACCCGATGCCGGCGCAACATGGACAGCGCACGAGCTGCCCGGCCAGGGGCGGAGTGGTCCACAGGGGTAATCTCCGCGACGCTCACCATGCTCTAAAGAATGCCAGTCGTTTCCACGTCTGTGCCCGAGCACGTCCGTGTTCAGGGCATCATGGTCTACTGGAAGAGTCTTAACTGAAGGGTAGACACGTGGAACTGACGGTGGTCATGCCCTGCCTCAATGAGGCGGAGACCGTGGAAGTCTGTGTACGCAAGGCGTTGGCGTGCATGGAGGAGCACGGCATCGAGGGCGAGGTCCTGATCGCCGACAACGGCAGCACGGACGGCTCGCAACAGCTTGCCCGCGACGCCGGAGCCCGCGTGGTCCACGTCGACGAGAAGGGCTATGGAAACGCCCTTATGGGCGGGATCAGGGCGGCGCGCGGCAAATACGTCATCATGGGCGATGCCGACGACTCCTACGATTTCACCGCGCTGCTGCCGTTCGTCGAGCAGCTACGCGACGGCGCCGACCTGGTCATGGGCAACCGATTCAAGGGTGGCATCGCCCCAGGCGCCATGCCGCCCCTCCACCGCTACCTGGGCAACCCGGTGTTGTCGTTCGTCGGCCGGTTGTTCTTCCCGTCGGCCATCGGCGACTTCCACTGCGGCCTGCGCGGCTTCAGGCGCGAGTCGATCCTGCGGCTCCAGCTGCAGACGGGCGGCATGGAGTTCGCCTCGGAGATGGTCGTCCGCTCCACGCTGTCGGGCCTCGACGTGCGCGAAGTGCCCACGACGCTCTCACCCGACGGCCGCTCCCGCCCGCCGCACCTGCGCTCCTGGCGCGACGGCTGGCGCCACCTGCGCTTCCTGCTGCTCTACAGCCCCAAGTGGCTGTTCTTCTACCCCGGCCTGCTCATGATGGTCATCGGCGCGATCGTCGGCACGGCCCTGACATTCGGCCCGGTGAAGATCGGCGAACTCGCCTTCGACGTCGACACCCTCGTGGGCGCGTCGGCCATGGTGGTGATCGGCTTCCAGGCGGCGCTGTTCGCGGTGTTCACGAAGGTGTACGCGGCAGAAGAGGGCTTCCTGCCGGAATCGCCACGCATCCGCAAACTCATCGACATCATCACCCTGGAGAAGGGCCTCGTGGTGGGCGGGCTGCTCGCCCTGGCCGGCCTCGTCGGCCTGGTGATGTCGCTGGTCCACTGGCAGGTGCGCAGCTTCGGCGAGCTCAACCCGCGCGAGTCGCTGCGCATCGTGGTGCCGTCGGCGACAGCGCTCATCATGAGCTTCCAGACCATCTTCGCGGCCCTGTTCATCAGCATCCTCGGCATCCGCCGCACCCGCGAATCCTCCCTCGACGCGGCCGCCAAGGTCGCCGAAGAGGCGGCAGCAGCAGTCTCCCTGGAAAACTCGAAGAAGTAACTTTTTCTCCCCGTAGCTACCAGCCAACTCTCGTTCTGACGGCCCGCCCGTGGTGCTGTTGTCATCTGGTACGCGCTGCCGTGGTCAGCCACCCGCCGCAGCTGGCTGGCCTCCATCCAGGAAACGCCCGCTGACCGTTCAGTGGCGCACCGCCGCTACGAAGCGCCTCCTGGGCCGGCTCCGTGGTCAAGCGGGCACCCTGGAGGCGGCCGGGCAACGCCGGCCCACGGAAGCCGGGCAACTTGGGCTCGCGTAACGGCGAGTACCGGTGAAGGGTCAGAGGCCGTTTCCTGGAGGGCCATGAGCCGGAGTACGGTGGGTGGCTGGCCACGGCAGCGCGTACTGGATGGAAGAACATCAGCCATTGCGGTGCGGGATGGGAACGGTCGGGGCTGGTGAGCGACAAAATGATCATTAATTCCCCGTAGGCTAGGAATCATGTCCCAGCACATCTTGACCGCTGTCGCGTGGCCGTACGCTAACGGTCCTCGGCATATCGGGCACGTATCAGGATTCGGCGTGCCGTCCGACGTTTTCAGCCGCTACCAGCGGATGGCGGGCAACAAGGTGCTGATGGTGTCCGGCACCGACGAGCACGGCACGCCCATCCAGGTGCAGGCCGACAAGGAGGGCGTCACCGCCAGGGAGCTGGCCGACCGCTACAACCGGGTGATCGCGGAAGACCTCACCGGCCTGGGCCTGTCCTACGACCTGTTCACCAGGACGACGACGAAGAATCACTACGCCGTCACGCAGGCGATCTTCAAGGGTCTCTACGACAACGGCTATATCTTCCCCAAGACCACGATGGGCGCGATCTCCCCCTCCACCGGGCGCACGCTCCCCGACCGCTACATCGAGGGCACCTGCCCCATCTGCGGCTACGACGGCGCCCGTGGCGACCAGTGCGACAACTGCGGCAACCAACTCGATCCGATCCAGCTGATCAACCCCAAGAGCCGCATCAACGGCGAGACCCCCACGTTCGTCGAGACCGAGCACTTCATGCTCGACCTGCCGGCCTTCGCCGAGGTGCTGGGCTCCTACCTGCAGTCCAAGCAGGGCGACTGGCGGCCCAACGTGCTGAAGTTCGCCCTCAACCTGCTCGGCGACCTGCAGCCGAGGGCGATCAGCCGCGACCTCGACTGGGGTGTGCCGATCCCGCTCGACGGCTGGCGCGACCAGTCCAACAAGCGGCTGTACGTGTGGTTCGACGCGGTCATCGGCTACCTGTCGGCCTCCATCGAGTGGGCCAGGCGCTCGGGCGACCCCGACGCGTGGCGGCAGTGGTGGCAGAACCCCGACGCGCGCGGCTACTACTTCATGGGCAAGGACAACATCGTCTTCCACGCCGAGATCTGGCCGGCGATGTTGTTCGGTTACAGCGGCATCGGCGCGCGCGACGGCTCGCCGGGCTCTCTGGGTGCGCTGAGCGTGCCGTCCGAGGTGGTCTCCAGCGAGTTCCTGACGATGGAGGGCAAGAAGTTCTCCTCTTCGCGCCAGATCGTCATCTACGTGCGTGACTTCCTGGCCCGCTACGACGCCGACGCGCTGCGCTACTACATCGCGGTGGCCGGCCCCGAGAACCAGGACACCGACTTCACCTGGCAGGAGTTCGTCAACCGCAACAACGGCGAGCTGGTCGCGGCCTGGGGCAACCTGGTCAACCGGTCGATCTCGATGGCGGCCAAGAACTTCGGGGCCGTGCCGGAGCCCGGCGACCTGACCGACGCCGACCGGGCCCTGCTGGAGCGTTCGCGTAACGCGTTCGCGCCGGTGGGGGCGGAGCTGGGCAGGTCGAGGTTCAAGAACGCGATCACCGAGGCGTTCGACGTCGTCCGCGAGGCCAACAAGTACCTGGCCGAGCAGGAGCCGTGGAAGCTCAAGGGCGACCCGGAGCGGCAGAAGTCGATCCTGCACGTCGCGCTCCAGGTGGTCGACGACGCCAAGACGATGCTGACGCCGTTCCTGCCCAGTTCGTCCAACAAGGTCTTCGGCATGCTGGGCGGCGAGGGCGTGTGGTCGGGCATGCCGGAGATCCGCGAGGTCGACGAGGACGGCGGCACCCCCTACCCGGTGATCACCGGCGAGTACGACGGAGCGGCGGCCCGCTGGGAGCACCGGCCGATCAAGCCGGGCACGCCGCTCGCGCCGCCCGTGCCGCTGTTCAAGAAGCTCGACCCGAAGGTCGTGGAGGAAGAGCTGGCCCGGCTGGGCGAGTGAGGTCGCGAGGGCTGGTGGCGCGTCGCCGCCGGCCCTGCGGCAACGCTCCCGTGGCGTGGGGGGCTACTTTAGAGGGCGTGACCAAGATTCCCGCCGCTCCAGAGCCGCTTTCCGCCCCTGTGTTCGACAGTCACTGTCACCTCGACATCATGGTCGGCAACAGGCAGGCGTCGTCGGGCGACCCGGTGGCGCAGGCCGCGCAGGCGGCGGCGGCCAGCGTACGGAGCATCCTGGAGGACGCGCGGGCCGTCGGCGTGACCAGGTTGGTCACCATCGGCTACGACCTGAAGTCCTCGCGCTGGAACGCGGACACGGCGGCGGCGCAGGAGGGCGTGTATGCCGGGGTGGCCATCCATCCCAACGAGGCCCACGAGGCCACGCCCGAGGTGCTGGCCGAGATCGAGGCGCTGGCGGGCCGTCCCGAGGTGCGGGCCGTGGGGGAGACCGGGCTCGACTACTACCGCGACTGGGCCGGCAAGGACGACCAGCACGCGAGTTTCCGCGCCCACATCGAGATCGCCAAGCGCACCGGAAAGGCCCTGGTCATCCACGATCGGGAGGCGCACGACGACGTGCTGAAGGTGCTGGCCGCCGAGGGGGCGCCGGACGTCGTGGTGTTCCACAGCTTCTCGGGCGACGCCGAGATGGCAAAGAAGTGTGTCGAGGCCGGATATTTCATGTCTTTCTCCGGTCCTGTCACATACAAGAACGCCGCCTACCTCCGCGAGGCCGCCGAGATCGCCCCCAAAGAGCTCATGCTGGTCGAGACCGACGCCCCCTACCTGCCGCCCGTCCCGCACCGAGGCAAGCCCAACGCCCCATACCTCATCCCGCTTATCCTGCGCTGCCTCGCCGAGGTCAAAAACGTCCATCAGGACGAGCTGTGTGAGGCGATCACTGCCAACGGAAGCACAGTCTTCGGCGAGTGGTGACCATCTTTTGGTGAACCCGGCGGCTGCCGTGCCACCGCCACCGTTAGCGTTCGGGCCGTCTGGCCGCTAACGGAGGTGGTTCGTGCGAGGCAAGAGGCGTGCGCCGCGTCCGCCGATCCCGTGGCGCTCCCCGTGGACGCCGGTCGTGTGCCTGGTCGGCACGGTGGCACTCGGCGGCATCATCGCGGTGTCGATCCTGGTCAAAGATGTGGTCGTGGTCGTGGACGGCGAGTCGATAGCCGTGCGCGGGTTCGCGGGGACCGTGCACGAGGTGCTCGACGAGGCCGGCGTCGCAGTCGGCCACGCCGACGTCGTCCGGCCATCGGAGCAGGAGGCGGTCGCCGACGGCACCACCATCGAGGTGCGCCGCGCGCGCCCCTTCACCCTGACCCTCGACGGCCGCACGACGGAACACCTGGTCACCGCCACGAACGTGGGCGACGCCCTGGCCGAACTCGCCCTCACCCCCGCGGCGGGCAAGCTCTCCGCCCCGCCCAGCCACGTGGTGCCGCTGTCGGGGATGTCGATCACCTTTTACACCAGGCGCAAGGTGTATGTGGTCGCGGGCGCCAACCGGGTGACCTCGCGCACCACCGCGCGGACGGTGCGGGAGGTGCTCAGGCGCGAACGCGTCACGCTCGGCCGCGGCTACCAGGTGACCCCGCCGCTGAGCAGCTTCCCCAAGGACGGAACGGTCATCACAGTCATCCCACCGCGCACCATCCCCATCGAACCGGACGTCCTGGCCCTCAACTGGCAGGCTCTGGCGGAGTGCGAGGCGCACGGCGACCTGGAGGCGTACAACCCCAGCGGGCCCTACTACGGCATGTACCAGTTCAGCCTGCCCATGTGGCGGGTCGTGGGCGGCATGGGGCTGCCGAGCTCCTGGCCGGAGGAGGAGCAGACCTATCGGGCCCAGCTCCTCTACCAGCGGGTGAGCGGCAGGTGGCAGGGCCAGTGGCCGAACTGCGGCGCCCACCTGTTCCAGGACACATAGGCACCACGCCTCGAAGGCACCTCTCGCCAGGCGCATTGAGCGGGGTTTCGGCCTCAGCCGGACACCGACACCCCGAAGTCCGCGCCGTCGGCGGGCTGGAGCGACTCCGGCGTCCCGGCGTTCCGCCCGGCCACCGCGACCTTCCCGTACGGCTGCGCGTCCGGCTGCCCCACGAACAGCTTGTTGCCGCTGAACGCCACCGACCACCCGAACAGCCCGTCGCCGTTCTCCAGCCGCCGGTCCTCGGCCGCGTCCTCCCACGAGACGATCCAGACACCGCCCCCGTAGGGTGCGCCGATGGCCAGCCTGCCGTCCGCCGAGGCCGCCAGCGAGAACCCGAACGCCTGCCCGCCCGCCTGCGTCACCGTCCTCGTCGGCTTCCTGTCGGGGCCGATGAGCTGGACGTAGCCGGAACCGGGTGCGCTCACCGCGTAACCCGAGCCCTCGGAGTAGGCGACCGCGTAGCCGTACTTGTCGCCGGAGACGTCGGTCGGCGAGTCGAGCTTCACCGACGTGATCCGGGGCGCCAGCACGTCGTCGATGAAGACGACCGCGCCCGAGTCGATCTTGCCGCTCTCGATCTGCCGTCCCGCGCCGTCGTCGTTCTCGTACGGGACGCCGACGACCAGCGTGTTCTTCGGCCCGAACGCCATCGACCAGCCGAACTGGTCGCCGACCTCGCTGTTGCCGCGCACGTCCACGGTCTCCTGACTGATCCTCCTGAGCTGGCCGGCGCCCTTGCGCACGTAGAGGGCGCCCACGTCCAGGAGATCGGCTTCGTCCTCGTACGGCGCGGAGATCGCCACCAGATCGTCGCGGGCCGCCACCGACCACCCGAAGTGGGCGAACCGCTGCGGCCGGACCGCCGTCAACCGCTGCGGCGGCGCGACACCCCCGCCATAGACGACGTACGCGGCCCCGGCGTCCTCGATGCTGTCCACGTCCGTGTACGGGGCGCCGATCACAAGGTCGGCGCAGGCGTCGGCGTTGACCTTCGCCAGCCGTACGGACCAGCCGAAAGCGTCGCCGGCGGCCAGGTCCGGGACGGTGACGGGGACGACCTTGCCGGCCGACACCACGTGCACCGATCCCTTCTGGCCGTCGGCGAACGGGTCGCCCACGGCCACGTCGTCCAGGCCGTCGCCGTCGAAGTCGGCGGCTCCGGCGCAGGCGGCCGTGGCGGTGGACACGAGCGGGGTTCCCGTCGCCAGCATGAGCGCGATGAGCGCCGATCGGATCATCACAGCCCGGCCTCGATCTGCTTGCCGTTCTCGAGCATGGTCGCCGTCATCTTCATGGGTTTGCGGTACATGGGCAGGTCGAACACGAACGCGCTGTCCACCCGCGCGCCCGGGAGGATGGCGGGAGGCAGGATGACCGGAGCCGGATCGTGCTCGCCGCCCCTGTCGTCGAGCAGGGTGACCACGGGCTGGATGAGCAGCTTGCGTTCGCCGCCCGGGTTGAGCATCGTCCAGCGGATCACGCAGAGCTGGCCCTGGGTGGCCGTCTTGCCCTCGTACTCCTTCAGCCCGCACTCCGGCGCCCCCGCGATGATCGCCACGGGGTCGTCGAAGTTCGCGCCCAGCGCGAATCTGCGGCCGACGTCGTTCGGGCGGGTCGTGGCGGCGGCCTGGGACGGGTTGCCTGCGGCGGTGGTGGGCGTGTTACGGCCCGAGGTGACGATCAGGACGGCCACCGTCACGACGATGGCCAGCACGGCCGCGGCGCCCGCGATGAGCCAGCGGGTGCCCGGGGTACGCGACCCGCGGAGGGTTTCGGGCTCTTCACCTGGGAGGACTTCCTGGCGGATGGTGCCGGGCTGGGTCTCGGAGGCGAGGGCGCCGGGCTGCGACCGCTCCTGCTCGCCACCAGGCTGCGGTAACCGCTCCTGTCCGCGTAACCGTTCCTGCCCACCGCCGGGCACCGGCGCACCGGCCTGCGCGGTCCCTTGGACGTCCAGCCGAGTCTTCTCCTTCTGCTCAGCCAGGGCCTGAGCCTGCTCCTGCTCCCGCTGCCTGGCCTGAGCCTCCCACCGCGCGAACTCCTCCCTGGCCGCCTGCTCCTCCCTGCGCGCCAACTCCTCGACGGACGCCTGACCGGGCTGCGACGGCACCGACGGGACCGACGGGCCAGCGCCACCGCTCGACTGGTTGGGCCCCGGCCGGCTGGGTGACCTGTTGGCCGTGGTGTCGCTGGGCGGCGGTGTCGTGAACGTCGCCGTGATGTCGGGCTCGTCCACCACGTTCTGGGGCGGCCGCCACTCGCTCAGCATCTCGGTCGCGACAAGCGTCGGCGGATCGGCGGCCGAGGTCTGCGCGGGCACGCTCCCGCCCACCAGGGCGATCAGCAGCTCCTGCGCCGTGGGCCGGGCCGCGGCCTCCATGGAGGTGGCGCGGCGTACGAGGGCGTCCAGCGGCGCGGGCAGCGCTCCCAGCTCGGGCGGGTTGTTCAGTACGCGATTGGCCAGCGTGATGGGGTCGCCGCGGCCGAACGGGTGCCGTCCGCTGCCCGCGTAGGCGACCAAGCAGCCCCAGGCGAAGATGTCGGCCGCCGGGCTGACGGCCTCACCGCGTACCTGCTCGGGCGCCCACCACCCCGGGCTGCCCAGCAACTCGCCGGAAAGCGTGAATCCGGTCTCCCTGTCGAGCGCGCGGGCGATCCCGAAGTCGATCACCCGGGGTCCGGACAGCGACAGGATCACGTTCGCCGGCTTCAAATCCCTGTGCACCAGCCCGGCCACATGGATCGCCGCCAACGCCGCCGCGACCCCCAACGCCACACCATGCAACGGCCCCGGCTCCAAGGCCCCATATTTCGCGATCTGCTCGGACAAAGGGGTGCCCGCGATGTACTCGGTGACCATGTAAGGCCGCCCGTCCCCGGTGTTGCCGTTGTCCAGCACCTGGGCCGTGCAGAACGACGCCACCCTGCGGGCGTTCTCCACCTCCACGTGGAACCTGGCCGCGAACCCCTCCTGATTGGCGAATTCCACCTTCACGACCTTGAGCGCGACGAACCGCCCCGTCGGGGCGCGCGCGAGGAAGACGGTCCCCATGCCGCCTTCGCCGAGCCGTCCGAGCAGCCGGTACGGCCCGATCTCCCGCAAATCCGTCGGGCGGAGCGGAGCGGCGCCCGTTGGCTCCATGAGGGACGTTCCTTCCTGTTCCACGCCATCCTCTCCTTTGGTCTCCCCATCCGCCATCGCAGGTTCTTCGATGCGGGAGACTGGTTGGATGATGAGGCTGTTGGGCCCTGCAGAAATACGTATTTTGGCGGACAAGCTAGATCTTCGTCCGACAAAAAAATTGGGCCAGAACTTCGTGATCGACGCGGGCACCGTCCGGCGCATCGTCCGCGTCGCCGACCTGTCCCCGGAAGACGTGGTCATCGAGGTCGGCCCGGGGCTCGGCTCGCTCACGCTGGCCCTCCTGCCCGCGGCCTCCCACGTGGTCGCCGTCGAGATCGACCCGGTGCTCGCCGCCCAACTCCCCGTCACGGTCGCCGAACGCGACCTGTCCGACAAGCTCACGGTCGTGAACGCGGACGCCATGAAGATCACCCCCGACGACCTCGCGGGCTTCACCCCCACGGCGCTGGTCGCCAACCTGCCCTACAACGTGGCCGTCCCGGTCGTCCTCCACCTCCTGGAGGCGCTCCCGTCCCTGCGCAAGGGGCTGGTCATGGTCCAGTCGGAGGTCGCCGACCGCCTCGCCGCCGGTCCCGGCTCGAAGGTGTACGGGATTCCTTCCGTCAAGGCCGCCTGGTACGCCGACGTCCGCCGAGCCGGCCCTGTCGGCCGTACCGTCTTCTGGCCCGTCCCCAACGTCGACTCCGGCCTCGTCTCCCTGACCCGCCGCGAACCCCCGGTCACCACGGTGCGGCGGGAGGAGGTCTTCCAGGTCGTGGACGCCGCCTTCGCCCAACGCCGCAAGACCCTGCGCGCGGCCCTGGCCTCCTGGGCCGGCTCCCCAGCCCAGGCGGAGACGGCACTACGAGCGGCCGGCGTGGACCCGTCATCAAGAGGCGAACAACTGGACGTCACAGCCTTCGCCCGCATCGCCGAACACCGCCCCAAGAAGAACTGACGAGCAGAGGCCCGCGAACCCCGCAGGCCCACCACCCCCTCCTCCACGGTCAATACCACCCCCAGCCACCACCCCACCCCGCCTCGGAGCCCCCCACAGCCCCCGTTCTCCCCAGACCGTGGTTCTGCACGGGCGGTGGTCTTCCACCGACCGCGGTTCTCCACAGCCCTCACCCACCACCCCTCTCTTTTCCACAGAACCACGTTCGGCCGCCTGCCACCCCACCCCGCCGAACGATCCTTGCCCGCATGAACTCCCACTCCACCCCGCAACATTGGGGTCTCACCGCACGACAACCCGGGCGGCACACCCCACCACGGCGAGCCCTCGGGGGAGGCCTGCTCATTACCCTGCTCACCCTCACCCAAGCCGCCTTCACCACTCCCGCGCAGGCCGCCCCCAAAACCCAAGCCATCACCCAAAGAGACTTCGCGACCGGAGGGTTGGCTACCAGGGGGATCACCACCAGGGGGATCACCCCCGGGAGGCTTGTCCACGGGAGGCTTATCCACGGAGGGTTCTCTACCAGGGCGACCACTAAAGAGACCAGGAGGAGCAGCAACGGGACCAGGGGGACCAGCAAAGGGAAGATCATCACCAAGGGCCAGATCGCGGCCGCAGCAGCCCTGACCCAACTGGGCGTCTCGTTCTCCTGGGGCGGCGGCTCCGTCAAAGGCCCCACCCTGGGGATAGGCAGAGGCGCCACGACCAGAGGCTTCGACTGCAGCGGCCTGACCCTCTACGCCTGGTCCAAAGCAGGCGTAACCCTGGCCCACTACACGGGCACCCAGTTCCGCCAGGGCCGCAGAATCCCCTTGGCGGCCCGACGCACAGGCGACCTGCTCTTCTTCGGCGGCGGCGCAGGCGACCCCACCCACGTTGGCCTGTTCTTAGGAGGAGGAGTCATGATCCACGCCCCCAAGACAGGCGACATAGTGAGGAAGACCGACTTCCTCCGCTCCGCGTATTTCCGGTCCGGCTTCCGTGGCGCCGTCCGCCCCGGCTGACCAGCGAAGGTCTCGCCTTGCCCAGCCACCCGCATCCCCGCGCGAACGCCCCAGCGGCGTTGGGATAACGTCACGATCGGATCACTCTTGGTTGCCGATCGGGATCAGGGCAAATAACCATCAACTTGACTCTGTGTGTCGAGGGAACCTCCATCCTGGAGGTCATCTTTCAAGAACCGCATGTCAGGGCGGCGGCCCCGGATAACATCGAGTGTCCTTGACCCCGGCAAGTGATGAGAGTGGCAGAAGATCGATGAGTTCGGTGACCGTACGTGTGCCCGCGAAGGTCAACGTGCAGCTTTCTGTCGGCCCGCTCAGGGAAGATGGCTACCACGACCTGGTCAACGTCTTCCATGCAGTATCGATCTTCGATGAGGTGATGGCGAAGGAGTCCGAGTCGATCACCGTGGCGGTGAACGGCAAGTGGTCCGACCAGGTGCCCATCGACGACAGCAACCTGGCGATCCGAGCCGCTCGCGCGCTGGCCAAACACGCGGGCCGCACCTACGGCGCCGACCTGATCATCCAGAAGAGCATCCCGGTGGCGGGCGGAATGGCGGGCGGCAGCGCCGACGCCGCCGGTGCGCTGGTGGCCTGCAACGAGCTCTGGGGCCTGGGCCTGCCTTTCGAGGACCTCATGGAGATCGCCGGCGACCTCGGCAGCGACGTCCCGTTCTCCCTGCTCGGGGGCACGGCGGTCGGCACAGGGCGAGGTGAGCAGCTCAGCGAACTGCCCACAGGGGGCACGTTCCACTGGGTCTTCGCGCTGGCGAACGGCGGCCTTTCGACGGCCAGCGTGTACGCAGAATGCGACCGCCTCAGAGAGGTTTCGGCCGCCCACGTTCCCTGGCCGCAGTTGGACGATTCGCTGATGGAGGCCCTGGGCACCGGCGACGCCTACTCCCTGGGCGCCCACCTGAGCAACGACCTCCAGGAGGCCGCACTCAACCTCCGCCCCGAACTCGCCCCCACCCTCGACTCGGGCCGCCAGCACGGAGCCCTGGGCGCGATCGTCTCCGGCTCGGGCCCCACCTGCGCCTTCCTGGCCATCGACGCCCTTCACGCCCGTGATCTGGCCCAGAGCCTCACCGCCACAGGCGCCGCCCACACCGCCGTCGCCGCCCACGGCCCCGTCCAGGGCGCCACCCTGATCTGACCCCTCGTCACCGACTCTCCCGCCCTTCCCGACCCGGGAAGGGCGGGGCCGTCCCTCGGCTCCAGCGGCCCTATGACCACCGGAGCTGAGATGCCTGGCAGATTCCGGACCGGTGGGAGTGCGCGACCGGGCAGGAGGTAGGTGAGGAGCCGATACCCTGAGAAGGCCATGAATCTGGTCAATCTTGAGTCGGTCTCCCATGCCTACGGGCCCAAGCCACTCCTCAGCGACGTCTCCCTGGGCGTGGAGGCCGGGGAGCGCATCGGCGTTGTCGGACGCAACGGGGGCGGCAAGACGACCCTGATGTCCGTCATCGCGGGCACCGTACGACCCGACAGCGGCCGGGTCACCCACAACCGGAGCCTGCGCGTCGGGTTCCTGTCGCAGCACGACCCCTTGAGTCCGGACGACTCTGTACGAGAGATCGTCCTCGGCGAGCTCGCCGAGCACGAGTGGGCGGGGGACCAGCAGGTACGCGAGATCCTCTCGAACCTCATCGGCGACCTCGACCTGGACGCCAAGGTCGGCGACCTCTCCGGCGGGGAACGCAGGCGTACGGCGCTGGCCCAGTTGCTGATCGACGACCACGACCTGATCATGCTGGACGAGCCCACCAACCACCTCGACATCGAGGCCATCGCCTGGCTGGCAGGGCACCTGTCCGGCAGGAAGAGCGCGTTGGTGGTCGTGACGCACGACCGGTGGTTCCTGGACGCCGTGTCCACCCGAACATGGGAGGTCGTGGACGGACGGGTCGAACGGTACGAGGGCGGATATGCCGCTTACGTACTGGCCAAGGCGGAACGGGCACGCATCGCCCAGGCCGCCGAAGAACGTCGCCAGAACCTCATGCGCAAAGAGATCGCCTGGCTCCGCCGTGGCCCGCCCGCCCGCACGTCCAAGCCGAAGTTCCGCATCGAGGCCGCCCAGGCCCTGATCGCGAACGAGCCGCCGGCGCGCGAAAGCGTCGAGCTGGTGCGGTTCGCCACGGCCAGGCTTGGCAAGACCGTTTACGACCTCGAAAACGTCACCCTCCACGCCGGAGGCCCCGACAGCGGCCCGCTGGTGCTCGATCGCCTCACGTGGCAGTTCGGACCGGGGGATCGGATCGGGTTGATCGGGGTGAACGGCTCCGGTAAGTCCTCGGTGCTGCGCCTGCTCGCCGACACGGTCACGCCCGATGTGGGACGCGTCGTCAGGGGCAAGACGGTACGCCTCGCGCACCTGTCCCAGGAACTGGCCGAGCTCGACCCGGCGCGGCGGGTGCTGGAGACGGTCGAGGAAGTACGCAAGTACCTCCAGGTCGGCAAGAAAGAGTGGTCCGCTTCCCAGCTTCTCGAACGCCTCGGCTTCAAGGGCGAGGCGCAGTGGAAGGTCGTCGGCGACCTGTCCGGCGGTGAGCGGCGGCGGCTGCAGTTGCTCAGGCTCCTCATGGACGACCCGAACGTGCTGCTGCTCGACGAGCCCACCAACGACCTCGACATCGAGACCCTCAACGAGCTCGAAGACCTGCTGGACGGCTGGCCCGGCACGCTGATCCTGGTGAGCCACGACCGCTACTTCCTGGAGCGGGTGACCGACCGCTGCGTGGCGCTCCTGGGCGACGGCAAGCTCTCGCTGCTGCCGGGCGGGGTGGACGAATACCTCGAACGACGCGCCGAGGGCACCGCCGTGACCGCCCGCGTCGGCACGCCGACCACCGCGTCCACGACTACCGGGGCGACCGCACCCGCCACCTCCGGCGGCCGTTCCGCATCGGACGTCTCCGGTACGTCCTCCGGCTCGGCCGCTGTCGCGACCGACCAGGCGAAGGCCGGGCTCTCGGCCAAGGAGGAACGCGAGCTCCGCAAGGAACTCAACCGCCTGGAACGTCAGCTCGACAAGCTGACCGACCAGGAGGCCCGCCTCCACGCCGCCATGGCGGAAGCGGCCAGCGACTATGCCAAGCTGGGCTCGCTCGACGCCGAACTCCGCGAGGTCGCTGCCCAAAAGGACACGATCGAGGCCGAATGGCTGGAAGTAGCCGACCGCCTGGGCGACTGAGCACGTACGGCGTCCACTGACCATCCCGCAGCGGGCCGGCCGGTCGGGCGCTGGTCAGCTGGCGTTATCGACCAGCCCAGAGGCGGGCGGCTCCGCCTGGCCACCCTTGCCCGCTCTGGGACGGTCGGCCGCTCCGAGGGCGTCGGCTGGTCTGGGGACGGGCGGCTGGTCTGGCGACGGTCGATCCGTCAGCAGTTTGGGTGGTCGGGGCGGGGGTTAGGTGGGCGAATCGAAGGGGGTCAGGAGGGTGCGGAGGAGGGATGCGAGGGCGCGTTGATCGGCCGGTCCCAGCCCGGAGAGCAGCTCTCGCTCCCGCCGCAACAAGTCGGCGAACGCCGCATCGACCCGGGCCAGCCCCGTCTCGGTGAGGGAGACCAGCACGCCCCGCCGGTCCTCGGGATCGGGCCGGCGGCGTACGAGCCCGGCCTGGGCCAGGCGATCGATGCGGTTGGTCATCGTTCCCGAGGTGACCAGGGTGGCCCGTAGCAGGGCGCCAGGGCTGAGTTCGTACGGTTTGCCGGCCCGCCGCAGTGCCGTGAGCACGTCGAACTCCCACGGCTCCAGATCGTGCTCGGCGAACGCGGCCCGCCGGGCGCGGTCGAGATGCTTGGCCAGTCGTGACACCCTAGAGAGCACCTGGAGCGGTTCGACGTCGAGGTCGGGGCGCTCCGTTCGCCAAGCCGCGACGAGGCGATCGACCTCGTCTCTAGCATCCTCGGTCATGACACAAGAGTGTACTGTCTTGACATCGAGATATCTCTCTCGATATCAATTATCTTCATGTCGAGAGATATCTGGGACCCGGTGACCTACGCCGTATACGCAGACGAGCGGTCGCGGCCGTTCATCGAGCTGATCTCCAGGGTGGGGGCGGTGAATCCCGATTATGTCGTGGACGCCGGCTGCGGAAGCGGTGAACTCACTGCTCAACTGGCTGTCCGCTGGCCCAACGCGACCATCGAGGGGTTCGACTCCTCGCCTGCGATGATCACCAAGGCTCGTCAGCTGGAGGCGCCGGTCAGGTACGCGGTCGCGGACGTGGCCACGTGGCGGCCGGACCGGCCGATGGACGTGATCGTCTCCAACGCCGTCCTGCAGTGGGTGCCGCAGCATCAGGACGTGCTGGAGCACTGGATCGAGGGGTTGGCCCCCGGCGGCTGGCTGGCCTTCCAGGTGCCGGGCAACTTCGAGGCCCCGAGCCACGTCGCGATCCGCGAGTTGTGCGCCTCCCGCGCCTGGTCCGACAAGCTCGGCGACTTCACCAGGGGCAATCCGGTGGGCGACCCCAGCGAGTACGTCGACCTGCTCAACCACGGCGGCGCCCAGGTCGACGCATGGGAGACGACGTACGTGCACGTGCTCCACGGTGACAACCCCGTGCTCGACTGGGTCTCCGGCACCGCCCTGCGGCCGATCCTGGACCGGCTAGACCCCGATGAGCAGCGCCGGTTCAAGCAGGAACTCGGAAAGTCGCTCGCGCAGGCGTACCCGGCCCAGAGCTACGGCACCCTGTTCCCGTTCAGGCGGATCTTCGTGGTGGTGCAGAAGTGACTCCCGCAAAGGGTGAGGGCGGCTCACGGTAGTGCCGGGCGCCAGATCGGTGATGGCCGTACACGGGAGTAAAAGCGGTGCAAAAGTGAAGGGCGTACGAAAAAAGCCAAGGTGATTGGGGAGGCACGATGACGATCAGAGGGATGCATCACGTTCAACTGGCCGCGCCCAAGGGCAGCGAGCCGCTGCTGAGGGAGTTCTATGAGGGCGTGCTGGGCCTGGAAGAGGTCCCCAAGCCGCCCGAGCTGGCCAAACGCGGCGGCGTCTGGTTCCGGGGCGAGGGGGTGGAGGTGCATCTCGGCATCGAGGACGATTTCCGGCCCGCGCGCAAGGCGCACCCCGCGTTCCTGGTCGACGATCTCGATCTGTACGCCGCTCAGACGCCCGATGAATTTCTCCCGGGATATCGGCGGATCTACCTCTCTGACCCGGTCGGCAACAGAATCGAGCTCCTGCAACCCGTGTGATGTTTACTGGGTGATGACAGATTTGTCCGAATCGGACTCTTGTGAGGTGCAGTGGGCATCGAGATCGAGGACAAGTTCGACGTCCCCTCCGAGTACGCGATCCCGGACCTGAGCGGCCTGGGTGACGTCGTCGGCCCGAGGAGCTATCAGCTTGTGGCTCTTTACTATGACACGCCCGATCTGAGGCTGGCCGCCAGAGGAGTCACGCTCAGACGAAGGCGTGGCGGCGCGGATCCCGGCTGGCACCTGAAGCTGCCCAAAGCCAAGGGAGTGCGACAGGAGATCGTGCTCCCGCTCACCCGCAGCACCAAGGTCGTCCCCGGCGAACTGGCCGAACTCGTGCGCGCCTACACCCGCGGCGCCGACCTCGAGGTGGTCGCCGAGCTGGAGACCAAGAGGAGCATCACCGTCCTGAGGGACGGCGACAGCGAGCTGGTCGAGATCGCCGACGACCGCGTCAAGGGCACCGTGTACGGGGACGATCGGCCCACGATCGTGCGCTGGCGCGAGGTCGAGGCCGAGCTGCTCGAAGGCGGCGGGGAGAAGACGCTGGCCAAGGTCGGCAAGCGGCTCAGGAAGGCCGGGGCCACCCCGTCGGAGGCCGCCAGCAAGCTCGCCAAGCTCCTCGAACCCGCCCCGCTCCCCACAGCCCCCACCGAAGCGGGCACTGCCGGTGAGATCGTCGTCGCCTATCTGGCCGGCCAGGTCTCCGCCCTGCTCTCCCAGGACCCGCGCGTTCGCAGGGCGGAGGACGACGCCGTGCACCAGATGCGCGTGGCCGCCCGCCGGATGCGCAGCGCGCTGAAGGCGTTCAAGACCGTCGTGGTCGACACCGAACACGTGCAGGACGAGCTGCGCTGGCTCGGCGCCGTGCTCGGAGAGGCGCGCGACCTCGAAGTGATCAGGGCCAGGTTCGCCAAGCTGCTGGCCAAGCTGCCGCCCGAGCTGGTGAGCGGGCCCGTCCAGGCGCGGCTCGGCGCGGATCTGCACGAACGCGAGCAGGAGGCGTACGAGCGGATCAAGGACGCGCTCAGCGGCGAACGCTACTACGCCCTGCTCAACGCGCTCGACGAGCTCATTTCCAGCCCGAACCTGGGCAAGGCGGCGGCCAAACCCGCACAGGAGAGGCTCACCGCCATCGCCGCCACCAACTGGGACCGGGTGACCAAGGCGTACGACACCGCCCAGGCCATCGACGATCCGGAACGTCGTGAGATCGCCATGCACGACGTTCGCAAGGCCGCCAAGCGCGCTCGATACACCGCGGAAGCGCTCGAACCCGCCATCGGCGGAAACATGGGCAGGCTGGCCAAGCTCTCCGAGGACATCCAGGAGATACTGGGAACGCACCAGGACGGCGTGGTCGCGCAGGAAACCCTGGCGAAGGAGGCGGAGAGTGCCAGGCAGGCGGGTGAGGACACCTTCACCTACGGCGTGCTCGTCGGGATCGAGCGCAGCACGGCCGAGCGGGCCCACGCCGAGTTCCCCAACGTCTGGGAGAAAACCCTAACGGCAGTGAGGAAGGTTCTATGAGCAATCTTCCGGTCATCCCCTTCGAACGCGGCAACCTGCTCGACGTGCCCGCGGCCTACCGGGACCTGCGGGCCAAGGAGGGCATCGCGAGGGTACGCACCCGCATGGGCGACGAGGTCTGGCTCGTCAGCGGGTACGAAGACACCCGCAAGCTGTTCAACGACCCCCGGCTTGGACGTTCCACCCCAGAGCCCGACAAGGCCGCACGACTGTCCGGTTCGGCCCTGCTGGGCGGCCCCCGGGGCGAGAGCGCCACGGAGAAGGCCGAGCACGACCACATGCGCAAGCTGTTCATGCCGTCCTTCTCGGCCCGCAGGATGAAGGCGCTCACCGACCACGTCGGCTCCCTGGTCGACGATCGGCTCGACCACCTGGTCAAGCTCGGGCCGCCGGCGGACCTGCACGCCGAGCTCTCGTTCCCGCTGCCCGTGCTGGTCATCTGCCAGCTCCTGGGCGTGCCCTTCGAGGACAGGGACTACTTCGGCGGCCTGTCGGCCCGCATGGGCGACGCGCTCGACGAGGCGAAGGGGCAGGCCGCGCGCGAGGAGATGAGCGCGTACATGATTGACCTGATCGGGCGCAAGCGGTACGAGCCGGCCGAGGACGTGCTGTCCGACCTGGTGGACGAACTGGACGACGACGGGAAGATCGGCGAGCTTGCCGGGACGCTGCTGTTCGCCGGCCACGAGACCACGGTCAACCGCATCGACTTCGGCGTGCTGTTCCTGCTCGCCAACCCCGGCCAGCTCGCACTGCTCAAAGCCGACCCTGGGCTGGCGCCGGGCGCGGTGGAGGAGATCCTGCGCATGGCCGCGCCGAGCCTGCACGGTCTGCCCAGGTACGCCCACGAGGACATCGAGATCGGCGACCGCGTGATCCGCAGGGGCGAGGCCGTCGTGATCAATCCGGGCGTGGCCAACCGGGATGAGCGGGTCTATCCGGATCCAGATGTGTTCGACATCCGGCGTCCGGATCCGGAGCCGCATGTGGGCTTCGGGTACGGGCCGCGCTTCTGCATCGGCGCCAGCCTGGCGCGGGTGGAGCTGGTGGCCGTGTTCAGCAGGCTGTTCCGTCGCTTGCCCGGGCTGCGGCAGGCGGTCCCGATCGAGGAGCTGCCCCGCAGCGAGGGGAGGATCGCCGAAGGATTCGCCAAGCTCCCCGTCACCTGGTGACCCGAGGCGGCGGGGTCAGGCCGCGTAGCGCTCGACGCTGACGGTCTGCCCGTCCGTACGATGCAGCACGGCGAAGGCGCCCTTGCGCAGGTGCACCGTCTTGCCGCTCAACGCCTCGATCACCCCGGGCAGGACCTTCCCGTGGCTGCACACCACGGCGGCCACGGTCAGGTCCTTGACCAGGGCGGGCGTCTTGCGCGGATCCTGGCCCTCCTCGCTCAGCAGCGGCTCGACCTTGGTCTCGCCGCCGTAGGGCTCCAGCGTCTGGACGCACCGCAGGTCGGGCGAGCTCAGCAGCGCCTCGGGCCGGTACGCGGGCAGCGCCGTGGCCAGGGCGGCGGCCTGGGAGCGGCCGTCGGTGTCGAGCGGCCGGGTCGCGTCGTCGTCCGGCCACTCGTTCCTGGACCCGGCCGAGCCGTGCCGGACGAGGACGAGCGGCACGGTCACGAGCGGCGCGACCGCGAGCGCCCGCAGCAGCCCCACGTCCCACTCGTACGTCAGCAGCCGCCGCGCGTCCTCCAGCGGCAGCCAGCGCAGCTCGTCCACCTCCTCATTGGGGACGAACCCGGCATCTTCGGCTGTACGGGCCACCCAGTAGTCGACCCGCTTGAGCCGGGCCCTGCTCATGTAGTGGACGGGCGGCAGGGCGCGGCCGAGCAGGACGGTCAGGCCGGTCTCCTCGTGCACCTCGCGCAGGGCGGCGGCGATCACGTGCTCGCCGGACTTCAGCTTGCCCTTGGGGAAGGTCCAGTCGTCATAGTTGGGGCGGTGGATGACGGCCACCTCGGGGCGGGTCTCCTCGCCCCTCCAGACCACGGCTCCTGCGGCGCGGAGCAGGTCAGTCATCAACGGTCCTCCAGCGGCGGGTACCGATGAGATGGCTCTGCAGGTCCTCGCCCGGATGGCGGGCCCACGTGCCATCGGAGTTCAGCCACCACGCGTTCGTGGTGTCGGCCATGGCCAGGTCCATCAGCTCGATGAGATAGGCCTTGTGCTGTTGCGAGGTGACCTTGACCAGCGCTTCGACCCGCCGTTCGAGGTTCCTGCGCATCAGGTCGGCGCTGCCGATCCACACCTCGGGCCGCCGGCCCAGGCCGAACTCGTACACCCGGGAGTGCTCAAGGAACCGCCCCAGGACCGACCTTACGCGGATATTTTCGGACAACTCGGGAATGCCGGGGCGCAGGCCGCAGATGCCCCGCACCCACAGGTCCACGGGAACGCCCGCCCTGGACGCCTGGTAGAGCGCGTCGATGATCGGCTCGTCCACCAGCGAGTTCGTCTTGATCCTGATTCTGGCGGGCCGTCCCGCCTGCTGGTGCGCGATCTCCCGCTCGATCCTGGCCACCAGCCCGCTGCGCATGGAGTGCGGAGCGACCAGCAGCCGCCGGTAGGCGGAGTGGTTGGAGTAGCCGGTCAGGTGGATGAACAGGTCGGTGACGTCCTCGCCGACCAGCGGGTCGGCCGTCAGCAGGCCGAAGTCCTCGTACTGCCGGGCGGTCTTGGGGTTGTAGTTGCCGGTGCCGATGTGGCAGTAGCGGCGCAGCTCGCCCGAGGGCTCCTGGCGTACCACGAGCGCGAGCTTGCAGTGGGTCTTCAGCCCGACCATGCCGTAGACGACGTGGCAGCCGGCCCGCTCCAGCTTGCGGGCCCAGGAGATGTTCGCGTGCTCGTCGAAGCGGGCCTTGATCTCCACCACGACCACGACCTGCTTGCCCGCCTCGGCCGCGTCGATCAGCGCGTTGACGATGGGGGACTCGCCGCTGGTGCGGTAGAGGGTCTGCTTGATCGCCAGGACTCTGGGGTCGGCCGCGGCCGCCTCGATGAAGCGCTGGACGCTGGTGGCGAAGGAGTCGTACGGGTGGTGCAGCAGCACGTCGCGCTCGCGCAGGACCGAGAAGATGTCGTCCTCGGCGTTGATCACCTCGGCGGGCACGAACGGCCGGTAGTTGAGCTCGCCCCGGTCCAGGTCGGCGATGGCGTGCAGGCCCGACAGGTCGAGCGGCCCGGGAAGGCGGTTGATCTCGTGGGGCGCCAGCTCCAGCTCCTCCACCAGCGGCGCCAGCACCTCGGGCGTGATCGTGTCCTCGACCTCCAGCCGAACCGGCGGGCCGAAGCGCCGCTTGAGCAGCTCCTGCTCCAGGGCCTGCATGAGGTTCTCGGTGACGTCCTCGTCGACGTCGAGGTCCTCGTTCCTGGTGACGCGGAAGACGTGGTGCTGGACGATCTCCATGCCCTTGAAGAGCTGCCCCAGGTGGGCCGCGATGACATCCTCAAGGGGGACGAACCGATCCTTGGACGCCTGTACGAACCTGGGCAACTGCGAAGGAACCTTGACCCGGGCGAAAACCGTGTGATCGGTCACGGGGTTGCGCACCAGTATTGCCAGATTCAGGCTGAGCCCGGAAATGTACGGGAACGGGTGGGAGGGGTCGACGGCCAGCGGCGTCAGCACCGGCCTGATCCGCTCCCTGAACAGCTTGCGCAGCTCCGTGCGCTCCTCGCGGCCCAGGTCGTCCCACCTGACGATCTCGATGCCCTCGACCGCCAGCTCGGGCAGGATCTTCTCGTGGAAGGCCGCCGCGTGCCGCTTGGCCAGCTCGTTCGCGATCGTCGCGATCCTGGCCAGCTCTTCGCGCGGCTTCAGCCCGCTCTTGGTCCGCAGCAGCAGGCCGGTCGCCATGCGGCGTTTGAGCCCCGCCACCCGTACGCGGAAGAACTCATCCAGATTGCTCGCGAAGATCGCCAGAAAGCGCACCCGTTCGAGAAGGGGGAGCGTGGAGTCCTCGGCGAGTTCGAGCACCCGCTCGTTGAATTGGAGCCAACTTTCCTCGCGGTTGAGGAACCGCTCCTGTGGCAGGGGTAGGTCGTTGGCGGGGTGCAACGGTTCCGCGGACATATGACCTATATTGCCCCGATTGGTTGAACAGAACGTTAACGTAGCAGCAACGGCTCACCCCTAATGGTCAAGCCGGCTACACGCCATCGTCACCCAGGGTGGCCCTGGGGTTCAAGGTGTCATTCCTGGTCAACCTGTTCGAGGCGGGCGGCGCGCTCGGCCAGCCTGGCCTCCCGCTGACGGAGTTTCTCCTCGCGCTCGTGGGCCTTCTCCGCCTCCTTCAGCAGCCGCTCGCGCTCTTTCAACTCCCGTACGCGAGCCTTTTCGGCCTCCTTCAGCTCGCGCGCCCTGGCCTTCTCCGCCTCCTTGAACTCCTTCTCGCGGGCCTTCTCCAGCTCGCGCAGCTCCCTCTCGGTGGTGCGCGTCTTGGCAGTCGCCTGCTCGCGGGTGGCCGCGGTGATCGCCGGGCTGGGGTTCAGCCCGGTCAGGCCGTTCCAGGACAGGTTGACCAGGTGGGCGGCGACCTCCTCGCGGCCCGGCTTGCGCACGTCGAGCCACCACTGGCCGGTCAGCGCGACCATGCCGACCAGCATCTGGGCGTACATCGGCGCGAGCTTGGGGTCGTAGCCGCGGGCGGAGAACTCGTCGGCCAGCACGTCCTCGACCTGGCTGGCGATCTCGCTGATCAGGCTCGCGAACGTGCCCGTGCCCGAGGCGGCGTGCGAGTCGCGCACCAGGATGCGAAAGCCCTCGCTGCTCTCCTCGATGTACTGCAGCAGGGCCAGCGCCGCCCGTTCCAGCTTGACCAGGGAATGGCTGGCGGAGAGCGCTTCGGTGATCATGCCGAGCAGCTTCTGCATCTCGCGGTCGACCACGACCGCGTAGATGCCCTCCTTGCCGCCGAAGTGTTCGTACACCACGGGCTTCGACACCTGCGCGGTAGCTGCGATCTCCTCGACAGAGGTCCCGTCGAACCCCTTCTCCGCGAAGAGCGTGCGGCTGATGTGGACCAGCTGCTCTCGTCGCTCTCTACCGGACATGCGCCTGCGAGATTGGGGTTCGGTCACGGTCTCCATAATGACGGCCACGGACGCGCGGCCGCTCACCGGATCATGGACGTCAGGCAATGCGCTTCGCCGCCAGGCGCTCGGGCGTCGGCCAGCGTACGTCGTAGACCCAGCCGAGCTTCTCGAAGATGCGGATGAGGCCGGCGCTCAGGTCGATCTGGCCCTTGAGCACGCCGTGCCTGGCGCAGGTCGGGTCGGAGTGGTGCAGGTTGTGCCACGACTCGCCGAAGGAGGGGATGGCCAGCCACCACACGTTGCGCGACTTGTCGCGCACCTGGAAGTCCTCCTCGCCGAAGACGTGGCAGATGGAGTTGATGGACCAGGTCACGTGGTGCAGCAGGCCGATGCGGACGAGCGAGCCCCAGAACAGCGCGGTCAGCGCGCCCTGCCAGGACCAGGTGAGCAGCAGGCCGAGCACGCCGGGCAGCGCGATCGAGGTCAGGGCGAGCGGGGCGAACCACTTGTGCAGCTTCATGACGTCCGGGTCTTTGCACAGGTCGGGGGCGTACTTCTCCCTGTTGGTCCGCTCGCTCTCGAACAGCCAGCCCATGTGGGCGTAGAGCAGGCCCTTGGACATCGACTTGAAGCCGGGGCCGAAGCGCCACGGCGAGTGCGGGTCGCCCTCCTTGTCGGAGAACTTGTGGTGCTTGCGGTGCGTGGCCACCCAGTCCAGCACGGACATCTCCAGCGACAGGGAGCCGGCGATGCCCAGCGCGATCTTCAGCGGCCGCTTGGCCTTGAACGAGCCGTGCGTGAAGTAGCGGTGCAGGCCGACGGTGACGCCCAGGCCGGAGACCACGTAGAAGACGAAGAAGATCGCGACGTCCGTCCAGCCGAGGCCCCATCCCCAGGCGAGCGGCACCGCGGCCGCGAACGCGATCAGGGGCAGCCCCACGACCAGTCCGAAGGTGATCAGTTCTGTCCTGGTTTTGGGCTCGGGTTCGAACTCGGGCTTCGGGGCAGAGGCTGATCGCTCGGTGAGAACGGTCATGGACTACCTCCAAGGGTGTGTATGGGATGTATGTCCTGGCTACGCAACCGTAACCTACGCTAGCGTAAGTAAGGAAGACCTAAGCCGTGAATGTGGGGAAGGTGACGCATCGCCCGGCAACACGGGTGGGATTCGTGGCTTGCGCCTTTTTGAGTGCTCTGTTATGGAGCGACGCGCCGAGCAACCCCCCGTAACCTGGGGGGTTCGTGGGATACGCGAGGGTGCGGTGTTATTTGGGCGCGCGGTGAGGCGCGGGCTCGGTATCGTAAGCTGTGTCGGACACCGCGTGTCCGATCTATCCCGGATCGTCTAATCGGCAGGACAAGTGGTTTTGGTCCACTTTATAGGGGTTCGAATCCTCTTCCGGGAGCTCTGAGGCGCTCCCCGGGCGGAACGTCCGGATGAGGGCCAGGTATCCTCACGGTGTCGGGGGGGTAGCGGTGCGGTAGAGACGTACCAATAGCCCTGATCCGTCCAGTCACAGGGAGCCTCAGTCCGTGAGTGTGCCACGCCCGGCAGCCGTCATCGTCCTCGCCGCCGGCGAGGGCACCCGGATGAAGAGCCAGACCCCCAAAGTCCTGCATGAGCTGTGCGGGCGCGCCCTGGTCGACCATATGCTGGCGGCCGCCCGCGACCTCGGTCCCGAGCGGCTGATCGTCGTCATCGGCCACGCTCTGGAGCGGGTCGGCGGCCACCTGGCCGCCACCAGCCCCGACGCGCGCGCCGTCGTCCAGCGGGAGCAGCGCGGCACCGGTCACGCCGTGCGCATCGCGCTCGAAGAGGTCGGCACGATCTCCGGCACGGTCCTGGTCACCTACGGTGACACGCCGCTCATGCGCCCCCAGACCCTCGCCGAGCTGCTCGAACGCCATCAGGCCGACGGCAACGCGGTCACCGTGCTGACGGCCGAGGTGCCCGACCCGACCGGGTACGGGCGCATCATCCGCGACGAGGCCGGCGCCGTCCTGGAGATCGTCGAGGAGAAGGACGCCAGCCCCGAGCAGCGCGCCATCAGAGAGATGAACTCCGGGATCTACGCCTTCGACGGCGAACTGCTCGCCGACGCCGTCAAGCGCGTGTCCACCGACAACGCCCAGGGTGAGGAGTACCTCACCGACGTGCTCGGCATCCTGCGTGGCGACGGCCACCGGGTCGGCGCCTGCGTGGCCGACGACTTCGTCGAGGTCGAGGGCGTCAACAACCGCGTCCAGCTCGCCGCCGCCCGCAAGGTGCTCAACCAGCGCCTGCTTGAGGCCCACATGCGCGCCGGCGTCACGGTCGTCGACCCCGACAGCACGTGGGTCGACGTCAGCGTGCGCATCGCCCCCGACACGGTCATCCACCCCGGCACGCAACTCCACGGCGAGACGGTCATCGAGGCCGGCGCCGAGATCGGCCCCGCCTCCACGCTCACCGACACCCGCGTCGGCGAGGGCGCGATCGTGCGCAACGCCGTCTGCGACAGCGCCGAGATCGGCCCCGAGGCCAACGTCGGCCCCTACGCCTACCTCCGCCCCGGCACCGTGCTGGGGCGCAAGTCCAAGGCCGGCACATTCGTCGAGATGAAGAACACCAAGGTCGGCGAGCGTTCCAAGGTGCCGCACCTGTCCTACGCGGGGGACGCCACGATCGGCGACGACGTCAACATCGGGGCCTCCACCGTCTTCGTCAACTACGACGGGATCAACAAGCACCACACCACCGTGCGTGACGGCGCCTTCGTCGGCTGCGACACCATGCTCGTCGCCCCGGTGACGGTCAACGACGGGGCCTACACGGCGGCGGGCTCGACGATCATCGAGGACGTTCCCCCAGGCGCGATCGGTGTGGCGCGGGCGCGGCAGCGCAACATCGAGAAATGGGTCGTGCGCAGGCGCGCAGGGACCAAGTCGGCCGCCGCCGCAGAGCGGGCGCTGGCCGAGCGAGCACAGCAGGAGAGAGAGCAGTGACCAGCATCAAACAGCCCGGTGAGAAGAACCTCATGCTCTTCTCCGGCCGGGCCTATCCAGAGCTGGCCGAAGAGGTCGCCGAGCACGTCGGCGTCTCGCTGACCCCCACCAAACTCATCGACTTCGCCAACGGCGAGATCTACGCCCGCTACCTGGAGTCCGTACGCGGCTGCGACGCCTTCGTCATCCAGAGCCACACCGGACCCATCAACAAGTGGATCATGGAACAGCTCATCATGGTCGACGCGCTGAAGCGGGCCTCCGCCAAGCGCATCACCGTGGTCATGCCGTTCTTCGGCTACGCCCGCCAGGACAAGAAGGGCCGAGGTCGCGAGCCCATCACGGCCAGGCTCATGGCCGACCTGTTCAAGACCGCCGGCGCCGACCGGCTCATGTCGATCGACCTGCACACCTCCCAGATCCAGGGCTTCTTCGACGGCCCCGTCGACCATCTGTTCGCCATGCCGGTCCTGGAGAACTACCTCAAGAACAAGCTCGACCTGGAGAGCACCACCGTCGTCTCGCCAGACACCGGCCGCGTGCGGCTGTCGGAGCGCTGGGCCGACACGCTCGGCACGCCGCTGGCCTTCATCCACAAGCGCCGCGACCTCGACGTGGCCAACACCGTGAAGGTCAGCGAGGTCGTCGGAACGGTCCGCGGTCGTACCTGTGTGCTGATCGACGACATGATCGACACCGCGGGCACGATCTGCAAGGCCTCCGACGCCCTCTACGAGCAGGGCGCGACCAACGTGATCGTCGCCGCCACCCACGCGGTCTTCTCCGACCCCGCCGTCGACCGGCTGAAGAACTCCCGCATCTCCGAGGTCATCGTCACCAACACGCTGCCGTTGTCGGCGGCCAACAGGTTCGACAAACTCACCGTGTTGTCGATCGCGCCGCTGATCGGTCGCGCGATCACCGAGATCTTCCAGGACGGCTCGGTCACGAGCTTGTTCGAGGGTGACACCTGACACCTATAAACTTGTTTGTGTCGGGCTCGTAATGCCTTCCGCTAGGGCGGGTGAGGGAGAGCGTCCGACGATCAGTAACCCCGAGCATCCCTAGGAGATGTCGTGTCCGAAGTTCGCATTGCCGCAGAGTCGCGCACCACGTTCGGCAAGGGCGCCGCCCGCAAGATCCGTCGCGCCGACAAGGTGCCCGCCGTCCTCTACGGGCACGGCATCGACCCCAAGCACCTGACCCTGCCGGGCCACGAGGTGCTGCTGGCGCTCCGCACGCCCAACGTGCTGATCCACCTCAAGGGTGAGGGCGTCGACGAGCTCGCACTGCCCAAGGGCGTGCAGCGCGACCCGATCAAGGGCTTCGTCGAGCACGTCGACCTGCTCCTGGTCAAGCGCGGCGAGAAGGTCACCGTCGAGATCCCGGTCACCACGGTCGGCGACGTCCACTCCGACGGCCTGCTCGACCAGCAGCTCGTCTCCATCGCCGTCGAGGCCGAGGCCACCCACATCCCGACCGGCGTCGAGGTCGACGTCGACGGTCTGGAGATCGGCACCGTGATCACCGCCGGTCAGCTCCGGCTCCCGCAGGGCGCCACGCTGGCCGCCGACGCCGAGGCCGTCATCCTCCAGGTCACCGCCAAGCCGGTCGAGGCTCCGGAGGCGGAGGAGGGCGTGGAGGCTCCGTCCGTCGTGGGCGAGGCCGCCGAGGCTTCCGCCGAGTAGTCAGGGACGAACGGGGCGGCGAGGGCCGCCCCGTTCCGCTGTTCGCGAGGGGAGCACATGGACCGCTGGCTGATCGCCGGACTGGGCAATCCGGGGCCCGAATACGCCGGCAACCGGCACAACGCCGGCTTCATGGTGCTCGACGAGCTCGCCGCCAGGGCGAGCGGGCGCTTCAAGGCCCACAAGAGCAGGGCCGAGATCTGCGAGACGCGCCCGGCCATCCTGGCCAAGCCTCTGACGTACATGAACCTGTCCGGAGGGCCCGTCAAGGCGCTCTGCGACTTCTACAAGGTCGGCCCCGAGCGGCTGATCGTCGTCCACGACGAGCTCGACGTGCCCTACGGCGCGCTGCGGGCCAAGCTCGGCGGCGGCGACAACGGCCACAACGGACTCAAGTCGATCACCAAGGTCCTCGGCACCCGCGACTACCTGCGGGTCCGCTTCGGCATCGGTCGGCCGCCGGGGCGTATGGACCCCGCGACCTTCGTGCTCAAAGACTTCGCCACGGCCGAGCGCAAGGATCTGCCCTTCCTCGTCGACCGGGCGGCCGACATCGTGGAGTCGCTGATGGAGCGCGGTCTCGAAGCCACCCAGAACGACTTCCACCGGGCCGATCTGAACATTTCGGGCCCTCCACGCTGATCACCGCATAGGTTCGTTCGCCCTTTCCTCTGCTTTTCGCGCGGCTACAGTCGGTGACTATTCGTTCGGGAATGGTCACCTGGAGGCGTGCGTGCGCGGCCAAGCTCGCGGTGAGGGGCTCATGACCGTCGTCAGATCCGGCCATGCGCCCTCCTGGCGTGTGAGCCCGCACACGCCCCCCTGGGTGCGGACCTACCGCCGGTGCGCCGTGCTGGCCGACCTGTGCGGGGCGGGGCTGGGGGCGGCGACGGCGTTCCTGGTCAGGTTCGGGGCCTTCACGCCGTACGTGCTGCCGTACCTGCTGGTCAGCCTGGCCCTCCCGCTCGTGTGGAGCTGCGCCGTGGCGCTGAGCAGGGCCTATGAGCCGCGCATGCTCGGAGAGGGCTCCGAGGAGTTCCGCAGGGTCATGCAGTCGGGCGTCGCCCTGACCGCGGGCACCGCCATCGGCTCCTACCTCACCAAGGCCGACGTCGCCCGCGGCTACGTGGTGCTCGCGCTGCCGCTCGTCACGCTCGTCACCCTGCTCTTCCGCTACGCCCTGCGCCGGGGGCTGCACCGCCGCAGGGCATCGGGCCGGTGCATGCGCAAGGTCGTCGCGGTCGGGCACGCGGCCTCGGTCGCCGAGCTGGTCGAACTGCTGCGCGAGGAGCGCCACCACGGCATGGACGTCGTGGCCGCCTGCCTGCCCGGCGGCGCCTGCGACGAGCACGTGAACGGGGTGCCCGTGGCGGGAGACCTCAGCGACGTGCCGCTCGTGGTCGACCAGCGGGGCGCCGACACCGTGGCCGTGCTGGCCTGCCCCGAGATGGACGGCCAGGCCCTGCGGCGGCTGGCCTGGCGGCTGGAGCGCACCCACACCGAACTGGTCGTCGCCCCCGCGCTGATGGACGTGGCGGGCCCGCGCACCACGATCAGGCCCGTCGCCGGGCTGCCGCTGCTGCACGTGGAGCACCCCGAACTGGCCGGCGCCAGGCAACTGGTCAAGAACGTCTTCGACCGGCTCGTGGCCGTCTGGCTGCTCGTGCTGCTGACGCCCGTGCTGGGGGCGCTGGCGGTCGCCGTACGCGTGACGAGCCCGGGGCCGGCGCTGTTCAGGCAGACCAGGGTGGGCAGGGACGGCAGGGTGTTCACGATCCTGAAGTTCCGCACCATGCGGCGCGGTTCGGAGAAGCAGAAGATCACGCTCGTGAGCGACCGCGACGGGCTGCTCTTCAAGATCAGGAACGATCCGCGCGTCACGCCGCTCGGCACGCTGATGCGCCGCCACTCGCTCGACGAGTTGCCTCAGCTCATCAACGTCGTCCTCGGCCACATGTCGCTCGTCGGCCCGCGTCCGCCGCTGCCGGAGGAGGTGGCGCGTTACGGCGACGACGTGCGCAGACGTCTCCTCGTACGCCCCGGGCTGACCGGGCTGTGGCAGGTCAGTGGGAGATCTGACCTATCTTGGGAGGAATCCGTACGTCTCGACCTGCGTTACGTGGAGAACTGGTCCCTCACGCTGGACCTCCAGATCCTGTGGAAGACTTGGTCGGCTGTCGCCCGCGGGCAAGGAGCTTATTGATGACGATTCGCGATGATCACGCCCTCGCCGCCGACCTGGCGAGCGAGGCAGGCGAGAGGCTGCTGCGGATTCGCGAGGACACGGGGTTCGGCGACTCGTCCGCGCTGCGGGCCGAGGGCGACCGGGCCTCGCACCTCTTCCTGATGGAGGCGCTGGCGCGGCTGCGGCCCTCCGACAGCGTGCTGTCGGAGGAGGCCACCCGCGAGGAACGCCTCGATCCGCGCAGGCTGAGCGCCGAAAGGGTGTGGATCGTCGATCCCCTGGACGGCACCCGGGAGTTCGCAGAAGAAGGCAGGTCCGACTGGGCCGTGCACGTGGCGTTGTGGGAGCGCGGCAAGCTGGTCGCCGGGGCCGTGGCGCTGCCCGCCCAGGGGCGCACGCTGACCACCGCCGAGCCGCCCAAGCTGCCCGCCTACGACAAAGGCCGCTTCAGGATCGCGGTGAGCCGCACCAGGCCGCCCGAGTTCGTGCAGAAGCTGGCCTACCTCGCCGGCGCCGACCTGGTGCCGATCGGCTCGGCGGGAGCCAAGATCTCGGCGGTGCTCACCGGTGAGGTCGAGGCGTACGTACACGCCGGTGGCCAGTACGAATGGGATTCCGCCGCGCCGGTCGCCGTCGCCCTGGCCGCGGGGGCCCACGTGAGCCGGATCGACGGCTCCGAGCCCGTCTACAACCAAGCCGACCCGTCACTACCAGATATTCTGGTTTCCCTACCGGAGCTGGCGACATCCCTGCTCGCCGGGATTCGGGACCTGCATCGCTAACCGCCGGAGGAAGCTCCCATGCTCCAGCGCGACTACACAACGTCGCAGCTCGACGTCCTCGAAGCCGAAGCCGTCCACATCATGCGCGAGGTGGCCGCGGAGTTCGAGCGTCCCTGTTTGCTCTTCTCCGGGGGCAAGGACTCGATCGTCATGCTCCGGATCGCGGAGAAGGCGTTCTGGCCCGCGCCGATCCCGTTCCCGCTGATGCACGTCGACACCGGCCACAACTTCGACGAAGTCATCGACTTCCGTGACCGGCGCTCGGCCGAGCTCGGCGCGCGGCTGATCGTGGCCAGCGTCCAGGACTCCATCGACCAGGGCCGCGTCGTGGAGGAGACCGGGCGGCGCGCCTCCCGCAACCGCCTGCAGACCACCACGCTGCTCGACGGGATCGAGGAGCACGAGTTCGACGCGGTCTTCGGCGGCGCGCGGCGCGACGAGGAGAAGGCCAGGGCCAAGGAGCGGGTGTTCTCCTTCCGCGACGACTTCGGCCAGTGGGACCCGAAGAACCAGCGTCCCGAGCTGTGGAACCTCTACAACTCGCGCATCCGCAAGGGCGAGCACATCCGCGTCTTCCCGCTGTCCAACTGGACCGAGCTCGACGTCTGGGACTACATCAGGCGCGAGGGCATCGAGATCCCCTCCATCTACTTCGCCCACACCCGCAAGGTGTTCGAGCGCGACGGCATGCTGCTGCCCGACTCCGACGTCGTCTCACGCGGCGAGGACGAGCCCTTGTTCGAGGCCGTGGTGCGCTACCGCACCGTGGGCGACATGACCTGCACGGGCGCCGTGCAGTCCACGGCCGCCACGGTCGAAGAGATCATCGAGGAGATCGCGGCCACCCGGATCACCGAGCGGGGGGCCACCAGGGCCGACGACCGCTCGTCGGAAGCCGCCATGGAAGACCGGAAGCGAGAGGGCTACTTCTAATATGGACATCCTGCGCTTTGCCACTGCGGGAAGCGTCGACGACGGCAAGTCCACCCTCATCGGACGGTTGCTCTTCGACTCCAAGGCGATCTTCGAGGACCAGCTTGAGGCCGTCGAGCGCACCTCGCGCGACCGGGGCACCGAGTACACCGACCTGTCGCTGCTGACCGACGGGTTGCGGGCCGAGCGGGAGCAGGGCATCACGATCGACGTGGCCTACCGCTATTTCGCCACGCCCAAGCGCAAGTTCATCATCGCCGACACGCCCGGCCACATCCAGTACACCCGCAACATGGTCACCGGCGCGTCCACGGCCGACCTGGCGATCATCCTCATCGACGCGCGCAAGGGCGTGCTGGAGCAGTCGCGCAGGCACGCGTTCCTGACCACGCTGCTGCGCGTGCCGCACCTGGTGCTGGCCGTCAACAAGATGGACCTGGTCGACTACTCGCAGGAGCGGTTCGAGGAGATCAGGGAGGAGTTCACGGCGTTCGCGTCGAAGCTGAACGTCTCCGACCTGACCTTCATTCCTATTTCGGCGCTCAACGGCGACAACGTGGTCTCGCGGTCGGAGAACATGCCGTGGTACCTCGGCTCGTCGCTGCTGCACCACCTGGAGAACGTGCACATCGCCTCCGACCGCAACCTGGTCGACGTGCGCTTCCCCGTCCAGTACGTGATCCGTCCCCAGCGGGCCAACGACCACGCCTTCCACGACTACCGAGGCTACGCCGGGCAGGTGGCGGGCGGCGTGCTGAAGCCGGGCGACGAGGTCGTGCACATGCCGTCCGGGCTGACCACCCGCATCGCCTCGATCGACACCTTCGACGGGCCGGTGGAGGAGGCGTTCCCGCCGATGTCGGTGACGCTGCGCTTCGAGGACGACCTCGACATCTCACGCGGCGACATGATCGCCCGCCCCAACAACCAGCCGAGCGTGTCGCAGGACCTGGAGGCGATGGTCTGCTGGATGGCCGACGGGCTCAAGCTGACGCCGCGCTCCAAGCTGACGATCAAGCACACCACCCGTACGGCCCGCGCCCTCGTCCGCGACCTGCACTACCGGCTCGACGTCAACACCCTGCACCGCGACGAGGAGGCGACCGCGCTGTCACTCAACGAGATCGGGCGGGTGTCCCTGCGCGTCACGCAGCCGCTGTTCGTGGACGACTACGCGCGCAACCGGCTCACGGGCGGCTTCATCCTGGTGGACGAGGCCACGAACGGCACGGTCGGCGCCGGTATGGTCATCGACGCGCGCTGAAGGTAGATCTTTAGAGGTTCCGTTACCGTCTGATTACTCAGGGCGATAGAGTCATCGCGTTCCGTACACGACGCGAAGGCTCTCCTCCGTGACCTACCGAGCGAACCCAATCCGGGTGGTCTACTTGGGCGGATTGGGGCGAAGCGGCACCACACTCCTGGAGAGGCTCTTGGGGGAGGTCCCAGGAGTGACCGCTCTCGGTGAGGTTGTGCACCTTTGGGAGAGAGGGGTGCTCGCGGAGGAGCTCTGCGGGTGCGGTACGGCCTTTCCGGCCTGCGCCTTCTGGCGGCAGGTGGGGGAGCGTGCTTTCGGTGGATGGTCGCGTGGGCACGCGCGACGTATCCTTGCTCTCCGGCATAAGGTCGACCGCACCCGCAGAATCACCCACATCGCGCATCGTGACCTGGCCGAGTACACGCAGGCGTACAAGCTCGTGTACGAGGCCGCCGACACGCCCGTCGTGATCGACTCCAGCAAGCACGCGTCCCTGGCCTGCTGCCTGCTGGCCGGCGGGGTCGACCTGCGGATCGTGCACGTCGTCAGAGACCCCAGGGCCGTCGCCCACTCGTGGGGCAAGACCGTGCCCCGCCCCGAGGACGGGCGGCCGATGACCCGCTGGGGGCCCGCCCGCACCGCGATCCACTGGGCGGCCCAGAACGCGGCCATGGAACTGCTCCCCGGGCGCGGGGGCCGCGTGATCAGGGTCCGCTACGAAGACCTGCTCGACGCGCCGGTGGACACCTTCGCCGCGCTGCTCGGGCAGCTCGGCCTGGCCGCCGGGCCCGATTTCCCGTTCCTTGAGGGGCACACCGCGTGGCTCGGGCCCTCGCACACCGTCTCCGGCAACCCGATGCGCTTCCACGTGGGGCGTGTGGAGCTGCGCAGGGACGATTCGTGGGTGCCGGGGCTGCCCGAGGGGCATCGGCGGCTGGTCAACGCGCTCACGCTGCCGCTCAGAGCCAGGTACGGCTACTGCGGGGCGACGGCGTGAGCCGTTCCGTGGGCGTGGTGATCCCCACCCGCGGCGACCGGCCCGCCCAGCTCCGCGAGGCCGTCACCGGCGTGCTCGCCCAGGACTACCCAGGGAGGTTGTCCCTGGCCGTGGTGGCCGACGGGGCCGATCCCGAGGAGGTCGCCGAGCAGATCGCCGACGTTCCCGTCCGCGTCCTGGACAATCGGCTCACGCCCGGGCTGCCGGGGGCGCGCAACACCGGCATCGCCGCCTGCGACACCGACCTGATCGCCTTCTGTGACGACGACGACGTGTGGCTGCCGGGCAAACTCGCCGCCCAGGAACGGGCGTTGCGCGGCCGGGGCACGTTCGCCAGTTGCGCGATCGAGGTCGAGCACGGCCGACGGCGGGTGGCCCGCCTGGCAGGGGCCTCCGTCGTGACCGCCGCCGATCTGACGCGGTCGCGGATGGTGATGGTGCATTCGTCGACGTTCCTGTTCGAACGCGGCGGGCTCTGGGTCGACGAAAGCGCGCCCGCCGGGCAGAACGAGGACTGGGACCTCGCCCTGCGTGCCGCCAAACAGCAGCCGATCGTCCACGTCGACCGGCCGCTCGTACGGGTGCGGTGGGGCGGATCCCACTATGTCGCCCGCTGGGCGGACCGGATCGCCGGGCTCCAATGGATGCTCGCCCGGCACCCCGAACTGGCGGCCGATTCGCGCGGGGCGGCCCGCGTCTACGGTCAGCTCGCCTTCGGCCACGCGGCCCTGGGCCACCGGCGCGAGGCCGTCCGCTGGGCGGGCCGCACATTCGCGGCCCGGCCCGGCGAACCCCGGGCGCCGCTCGCACTCGCGGTGGCGGCAGGGCTGATCTCCGCGCCGGCCATGCTGTCCCTGCTGCACAACCGTGGACACGGCATTTGACCCGCCCCGACGGACGGCCCACCCCGGCCCCCACCACCTCCGACCCCCCGCCGTCTCCGCCCGCCGCCGCCTCCGGCTGCCCCCAGGTTTCGATTGCTGTCGGTGCCTCCGGCCGTCCGCCGGGTACGGTCGCCGCCGCCGTCTCCGATCGCCTTCAGGCTCCGGTCTCTGCTGCTGTCTCTGAGCGGCTGTCAGGTGTGGGGCGGGTGCGGGAGGACGCGGTCGTTGCCGCCTCTGGTTGCCCGCAGGACCCGGGTCCCGTCTCCGAGTGTTTGCCGGGGCGGGTGTGGGTGGGTGGGGTGGGGGTGGACGCGGTCACCGAGCGGGAGGCGGTCCGGTGGGTGGAGCGTGAGCTGGAACGCGGCAGGGGCGGTCGCATCGTGACCCCCAACGTCGACATCTGCCGCGCCGTCGCCGCCGATCCCGCCCTCAGAGAGCTCGTGTGCTCGGCCGACCTGGTCGTGGCCGACGGGATGCCGCTGGTGTGGGCGGCCAGGCTGCTGGGCAGGCCGCTGCCGGAACGCGTCACCGGAGCCGACCTCATCTGGTCGCTGAGCCGCCTGGCCGCCCGCCGCGCTCACCCCGTCTACCTGCTCGGCGGCCCGCCGGGCGTGGCGGGCAGGGCCGCGGACACGCTCACGAGCCGCCACCCCGGGCTGAAGGTGTGCGGCGTGCACGCCCCGCCCTACGGCTTCGACCAGACTCCGGCCGGGATCGAGCTGGTGCGGCGGAAGGTGGTCGCCGCCCGCCCCCGGCTCGTCTTCGTCGGGCTCGGCTTCCCCAAGCAGGACCGGCTCATCGCCGACCTGCGGCGACACCTGCCGCACACGTGGTTCCTGGGGTGCGGGGCGGCGATCGCCTTCGCGGCGGGCACGCTTCCCAGGGCCCCGGAGTGGATGCGCGGAGCCGGGCTGGAGTGGGTGTTCCGTCTCAGCCGCGAGCCGGGACGGCTGGCACGCCGGTACCTGGTCGATGACCTGCCGTTCGCGGCACGGCTGCTGACCGGCTGCCTGGCCGCCCGTCTCAGGTTCACCCCTGGCCGGTCAGGGCGCGGACGCGGCTCACCTCGGCGGGGGTGAGGCCGCGGGCGGCGTGGTCGAGGGCGCGGCGCGAGTCCATGCGCCGGTACGCCGTCCGCGACAGCCCGGACCAGGTGAACGCGGCCCCGCCAGAGGGGCCCGTGCAGGCCCGGGTGATGCGGCGTTCGGCGGCGGCCGTCCAGGGGAGGCCCGCGTAGGTGTACAGGGAACGGAAGCCGGGCAGCGGGTCGGCGGCCAGCGACTCGTACGAGGTGAGGAGGATCCCCGGCGTGCGGGCCAGGACCGCGCGGGTGACCCGCCACAGGGTGGCCGCCGTGGCGAGCGGGTCCGCGGAGCCGGTGAGGGCCCTCAGCTCCAGCACTTCGGGATGGTCGCGGACGAGCAGCGGCTGGTCGAGCAGTTCGCGCGGGTCGACCGTCCACCCGAGCCGCTGCCAGCTCGCCACGAACGACACCGGATCCCGAACCAGCGCGATCACCCGGCATCCCAGCCGCGCCGCGAACCAGCCCGCGCTCAGCACCGCGAACGGATCGTCCAGCAGCGCCCGCCGTCCGGTGAGCCGACCGTAGGCGAAGGCGGTGCCGTAGCGCAGCAGGCGGGCCAGGTCGTAGGGGGAGTGGTTGGCGCGCAGTTCGGCGAGCCAGCGGTAACGCAGGGCTGCGGTGTCGCGGAAGGCGGGCAGCCAGTCGGCGGTGTTGTCGTCGCAGATGTACTGGAATCGATGGGTCACGGCGGCCTTGAGCACCCCTGGGCAGCGGCCTGGCGGGTGTTGCGGGTTGAGCGGCTCGTTGACGTAGATCAGTCCGCCGGCCGTGAGCATCCTGCCGGTCCAGCTCGTGCCGCTCCTGGGCAGCCCCGTCACCAGGACGGGCGGGCCGTTCACGCCGCCGCCCACGCACGGGGCCGCAGCGCCGCCAGGGTGTGCCGCCCGAACGGGTGCAGCCCGTATCGCCGATGGAGCTGCCACAAGGGCAGCAGGTTCTTCACGAGCACGCCCGCCGACCAGCCGACGACCGCCCCGAACGCCCCTTGCGAAGGGACCAGCGCCACGTCCAGCGCCACGGTGCAGCAGATCGCGGCCACCAGGTTGACCAGGCTCGTGCTGGTATGTCCGGCGGCCGTCAGCACCACGTCGACCATCCCGCAGGCCGTGGCCACCATCATCGTCCCGGCCAGCACCAGCGCCACCGGGACCGCCGCCCCGTACGAGGGCCCGAACACCGTCAGCAGCCACGGTGCGAGCGCCGCGTAGGCCACCCACACCGGCCACGTGAGCAGCACCAGCCAGGCGGTGGTCGTCTGGTACAGCTCACAGGCCCGCTCCGGCTCGCCGTCGGCCAGCGCCCTGACCAGCCGGGGTTGCACGGCCTGCGCCAGCCCCTGGTTGGCGAGCTGCCCCACGACCTTGAACCGGGTGGCGGCCGTGTAGACGGCGGCCTGCGCGGGCCCGGCGAGCAGGGCGACGATCACGACGTCCAGCCGCTGGAACACCGCCTGGATCGCCCCCGCGACCGCGCGCGGCGCGGTGTGACGCCACAGGTCCCGCGCCGCCCCGGGCAGGTACGAGCGTCGCAGCGCCAGGGACGACCGCTGCGCTGCCACGTCAGGCGGGTGCGACCGTGGCACCCCTTGCCCCCGCGCCAGGCACGACCGCTGCGGCGCCATGCCAGGCGAGCGCGGCAGCCCTTGCCCCCGCGGCGTCCGGGACGAGTGTCGTAGCGCCGCGCCCGCCAGGATGGGCAGCAGCAGGTACGGCGCCCCCCATGCCGGCGGCAGCCACCCGGCGGCCCCGGTCAGCGCCGCCCAGGTGACGAGGCAGAGCTGGCAGGCGGGCAGGAGCAACCCGTCCAGCAGCACGGTGGGTCGCATGGTCCCGAAGCCCCGCGTGGCGGCCAGCAGCACGTCGCCCGCCACCATGACCGGCAGCAGCACGGCCAGCACGCCGAGCCGTGGGTACAGCAGCACCCCGGCGGCCGACGCGGCCACCAGGCAGGGCACGAGCGCCGCCCGGATATATCCGGAAATGCCGTGATGACCAGAAGTCCGCGCGATGACGTACACGAGCCCGTTCCCCGCATCCAGCTTCGCCACCCCGGCCGCCATCAGCGCCAGCGCGGTCGCCGTGAAGAACGCCCCGGCCTCCGATGCGGGAAACGCCCTGGTCACCACCACGACCAGGACGAACTGGGCGAGCGCGGAGAAAACCGCCCCCATGACCCCCGCGACCGAGCCCCTGGTCACCGCCGCCACGAGGGCGCACCGCCCAGCCACCGCACCAGCCGCGCGTCGTACGGCTCGAATTGCTCTCGCAGCGCCTCCTCCAGCACGCGGGGCACCCGCCGGGGCAGCGGCCTGCCGTTGTGCCGCTCGAACTCCGGATAGCCCATGTGCGGCACCCCGAGGAAGTCCAGCACCCGGTCATAGGCCGTCTCCGGCTCGGCGAAGAACTCGTGGCTGTCCAATACCAGGATCCGCTCGCGCCCGATCAGCGGCTCCAGCCGTTCGAGCTGGTCGGCGTAGCGCCCACGCGCCAGGTAGGCGTGGTGACGATGCGAGCGGTGCGTGGAGAAGGGGTCCTCCCGCAGCAGGTCCTCGGCCCCTGCCAGCCGCCGCGCCTCCAGCTCGATGGCGTACTCGAAGTGGGACTCGGTCTCGAACCCCCTGGCCAGCTCGTGGGCGTGCGCCGAGCAGGCCCGCTCGACCGGGTCGCGCACCAGCACGATCAGCTTCACGCCGGGCAGGTCGGCCGCGATCCGCTCCCCGGCCAGCGGATGGAACAGGTAATAGGGGGACGACTCAAACGCCTGCGGACGCATGCCGTACCGATGTGCGAGCAGCGCCGCGCCCACCCGCAACGGGAAGTGCGCCTGATACCAGGACAATCCCCGCGAGTAGTCGACGTCGAAGTAGTGCACGCCCTTGTGCAGCACCGGCTTGAGCAGCAGCGGATGCTCCGCCAGCGCCCGGTACATCGAGGTCGTGCCGCACCGCTGCGCCCCGACGATCAGGAACGTCGGCAGCACCCGCGCCGCCGACGTGAACCGGCCCGTGGCCCGCGACAGCGACAACACCGACCGCTTCATGGTCCTCACGTGATCAGCTCCTCGTGGTCGACGACCGGGTTCAGCCAGGACTCCGGCGGCCCGAGCGGCGTGTGGCCGTCGGCGGCGTGCCTGTCGGCCAGCGCGATGAGGTACCGCAGGGCGGTCTGCCTGGCGGCCGTCCCCGACACGCCCAGAGGGGCGAGCTCGCGCACGGCCCGCGCCACGCACGCCCGCGCCGCCACCGGCGGGGACATCCTGCGCAGCGCCCGCTGGAAGAAGTGGTGCACCGCGTCGAAGCCGTAGGGCACGCCGACCTCGTACCGCTCCCAGTCCCACACGAGCACCCGTCCGTCTGAGGACAGGCACATGTTCCACGGCGCGAAGTCCCCGTGCCAGGCGGCCCGCGCCCCGCCCGTGCCCGCGATCTCCTTGATCGCCTCGCGCAGCAGCGGCGGCGGCACCCGGCCGCGCCGCACGGGCAGCGGCGACAGCGCCAGCACCGACAGCCCGCGCCAGTCGCCGTGGTGCAGCACGGAGGGCGCGCAGACCGTGCCGAGCGACAGCCCGGCCAGCCGGCGTAGCGCCGCCGACTCGGCGTTGATCAGCGCGCGCGTCCGCGCGCTGTCGCCGATCTTCACGAACGCCAGCCGCCGCCCTTGCGACCTGACCTCCAGCACGGGCTTGCGGTTGGCCCGCAACGCGGGACGGACGTGCAGCACGGTCTCGACCGGCCGCCGGAAGACCTCGCTCAGATGCGCCGCGATGGACCCCTCGTCGGGCACCACGACCGGCGACCCCACATGCCACCAGCGCCGCGGCGCCAGCCGGCGGGGCACGACGGGGTGGGGCAGCACGGTGTAGGCCCGTGGCGAGCCGGGGCCCGGATACAGCAGCCGCACGGTCTCCGCCAGGTAGCCGAGCCGGACGGAGGCGTCGTTCATGAGTTTCTCCACAGGAGGGCGTACGAGATGAGGTAGAGACTGAGCGGCGTGACCAGGCCGTCGTAGACGAACATGTAGAGCAGCACGAGCCCCATCACGAGCACCCCGGCCAGCCCGATCGGGCTGCGGTCGCGCCAGTGGCGGCGGATCGCCCCGGCGAAGAAGGCCACGTAGAGCGCCGCCCCGGTGAACCCCTGCGTGATGATCAGCAGCCAGAGTTGCCCGTCGCTGCCCAGCGGCGGATGGCCGCACCCCTGGCACCACTGGGTCTTGCCCGTGGTGATCGTGCGGTGGTTGCCCATCGCGTTGCGGGTGTTGCCGTACCCGATGACCGGCGAGTGCCCCGCGGCGGCGATCGTGGCGCTCACGGTGAAGGCCCTGATGTCGTTGGAGTGTGGTTTGTCCAGGCGCTGGGCGACCAGCGGCGCGAGCGGGCTGATCGCGAACGCCAGCGCCGCCACCGCCGTCACGCCGCACAGCACGGCCCTCGTGCGCCCGCCCACCCGCACGATCAGGTACGCGAGCGCCAGCCCCAGGCCGATCCACAGCCCCCGGTTGAGCGAGTACACGATGGGGACCGCCGCCAGCGCGACCATGACGGCCACGAACACCTTGTGCCGCCTCCCGCCGTACACCCACCAGCCGACCACGAACCACACCAGCAGCACGGAAACGTTGTTGCCCCAGGCGTTGGCCCACTCGAACGGCGCTTCCGGCCGGGGCATGGGGTAGCCGAGCACCTTCTGCGTCTGGGCGGCGGTGGGGTGGATGAGGTTCTGGACGAAGGAGTTGCCGCTGATCCAGTCGGGCAGCACCAGCTCCAGCGGCGAGGTGAAGGCGAAGGCGGGGAAGAACACGCCGAGCAGCCCGCCGGCGACCGTGGTGACGAACAGCACGCCGAGCATCCGCACCAGACGCAGTTGCGGCAGCTCCTGTTCTGTCAGGTTGCCCAGGTAGAGCACCATGACCAGGACGGCCGCGTAGAGCGCCAGCCGCATCACGTAGCCGACGATCCGGCCGGGCCCGAGCTCGCCGTACGTGCCGGGCGGCGACTCCGCCAGCATCAGCGCGCTGACCAGGTAGCCCGCCAGCAGCAGCACCCACAGGCCGAACCCGCGCGGCACCCTGATCGGCCTGCGCCGCCACAGCAGCACCCCCATCGGAACCGCGAGCACGATCACCGCCAGGCCGCCGAACCCGAGCGCCCACCAGACCGGATAGCCCACGAGCAGCGCCCCGATGGGCCAGGCGGGCCCTCTCACGTCGGCTTGCCCGGCCGGGGGTGGTGGAGCGCCTGCATCGGCGTGGTCTCGCGCGTCTCCAGCTCGCCGGTCGCGACGAGCTTGCCGAGCGGGTGGTGTGCGCGGGGCTCCAGCAGCGGCACGAACGACGGCACCGCGTCGGTGGCCGTCACCACGCCGATGATCGGCACCTCGTGCCGGCCCAGATGGCGGACGGTGGCCGCGACCTGCTGCGCGGTGACCTTGCCGAGCCCCACCAGCAGCAGCGCCGCGTCGGCTCTGGCCAGATCGCGCACCTCGGAGCCGTCGAGCACCGTCAGCGGCGCGCTGACCGCGAGCGGCTCCGCCGGCGACGAGGAGTAGAGGTCGGCGGGCAGCGACTTGACCAGCAGCCGCTTGCCCGGACACGCGGCGACCACGGAGGAGGCCAGGTCGTGCAGCACGCCGGGCTCGCGCGGGCTCGACAGGTCGGTCAGGACGGACAGGCCCGTCAGCCGTTCGACGTCGGCGGCCGTCCGCAGGCGCGTGTCGAACCTGTCACGGGCGTAGGCGGCGGCAGAACCGGCGAGCAGCCCGGCCATCAGCCCGGTGCCCAGGTGGAGCGGCAGGCTCGGTGAGCTGGGCGCGGACGGAGGCGTGGCCTGGCTGATGATCGTGCCGGGGGTCACCGCGACCGTGCGCAGCGCGTCGTACTTGAGGGTGAGGCTGGCGGCCTGCCGGTTGAGCACGCTCTGCCGCTGGGTGGCGATCGCGTGCTCGGGGCCGCCCCTGGGCAGCGTGGCGAGCTGCTTGATCAGGGCGTCGAGGCTCGCGTTGACCTGCCTGAGTTTGCCCAGCACCGCCTGCTGCTGGTCAGTCAGCGCGGACAGGGCGCTCTCGCGGCGGTTGCGCAGATAGGCGTCGGCGTACGCGCGGGAGCGGGCGGCCGCGGTGGCGGGATCGGGGGCCGTCGCCGAGATCCACAACACCGCCGAGTTGGGCGGCACGGACACCTCGGAGGGACCGGGGACGGCCGCGCCCAGGGCTCTGGCCGCCCGCGCCGCGACCACGTCGGACTGCGCGATCTGGGCCTCGGTGTCGAGGTTGAGCGGCTCGCGCTGGCGGGCGGTCACCTGGTTGCCCGGCTCCTGCGGGCCGACCGGCAGGACGAGCACCTGGGTGGTCGCGGTGTAGGTGGGCGGCGTGAGGCGCATCAACGCCAGCCCCGCCGTGCCGCCGAACACGACGCAGCCCACGAGGAGCAGCCAGCGCCGGCGCAGCAGGGAGAGATGCTCGTCCAGGTCGGTGCCGGAGCTCATGAGCGCCCACTATAGGACGGACGGTCAACACCCAGGCTGAATAACCAAGATTTTCTCCCAGAAAGGCAGACGGGAAGCCCCTTAATAAAAGGAAATATCCGGAAAATTCACTGAGCTGCTTGCCTACTGTGAAGTGCGGAGACTCGCACTCTGGCTGAACTTCCGGCAATGGCATGGCAAGGTTCAGGGTGAAGATGCGGGGGTCGTTCTCCGAGGGGGTTGAAAGGCTTTGCAGCTACGGGGAATTTCGCAAACCGCGACGAATGGCGTGCTCATTCTGATCGCGGTCGCGGCGCTTGTCGCCTGCGGCAGCGCCGAGGGCTCCCGGGGCCGGGTGACGGCGGCCCAGGCGCCGGTTCCTGCGGGCTCGCCGGCCTGCACGGCCACCTCCAGGCTCATCCCGTCGTGCGGCGCTTGGTGGGGCATCGCCCCCGAGGTCTTCACCGGCGTCCCGGTGGACCACGCGCTGCGCGGGGCGGAGTCGCGCATGGGCGCCGCCGCCGACGTGGTGCACGTGTACCACCGGGGCAGCGAACTCTTCCCCACCGACGCGGAGATCGCGCTGGCCCGCGACCCGGCCAGGCCGCGGCTGCTCATGATCAACTGGAAGCCGTCGTTCGACCACACCTGGGCCGAGATCGCCCGCGGGGCCCTCGACGCCAGGATCCACCGGCTGGCCGGCTATCTCAGGAGCACCTTCCCCGAACGGTTCTTCCTCACCATCCACCACGAGCCGGAGAACGACGTGGACGCCTCGTCGGGGTCGGGCATGGAAGCCTCCGACTACGCGGCCATGTTCCGGCACATCGTGCTCAAGCTGCGGGGGGAGGGGGTGAAGAACGCCGTCATGGTCATGACGTACATGGGGGCGCCGAACTGGGCGGCCAAGCCGTGGTTCGAGGACCTCTACCCCGGCGACGACGTGGTCGACTGGGTGGGCATGGATCCCTACGCCGACGGGCGGGTCGACGACTTCGACGGGCTGGTGAACAAGACCCGCAAGGAGTATCCGGACTGGCCCGGGTTCTACCGGTGGATGCAGGGGCGCTTTCCTGGCAAACCGGTCATGGTGGCGGAGTGGGGGGTGTTCGGGCGGTCGGGCGACCGGTCGTTCAGACGGGCGTTCTTCGAATCGGTGCGGCGGCAGATCAAGAGCTATCCGCAGATCAAGGCCCTGATCTACTTCGACTCGCCGCGGGCGCCACGCGGCGACACCAGCTTCGACAACGGCCTCGGCGCCGACCGCGCCTTCACCGACCTCGCCCGCGACCCGTACTTTCGCGCTACCCGTGTTCCCCGGCCCTGATGGTGTTCTTCCATCCTGCGCGCGGTTGTGGCTGAGGGTTCTTCCATCCTGTACGCGCTGCCGTGGTCGGCCACCCACCGTACTCCGGCTGATGGCCCTCCAGGAAACGGCCTCTGACCCTTCACCGCCACCTCGCCGTAACGCGAGCCCAAGTTGCCCGGCTTCCGTGGGCCTGCCTTCCCAGAGGACGGCACTACTGCCTTAAAGGGGGTTTACGCCGTTACTTCCTCGCGGCGGCGGAGGCGCCAGCCGATGAGGGTGGTCAGGGTGGCGGCGGCTAGGGCGCAGATGGTGAGGGTGTTGTTCACGTCGAGCAGTTTGAGGGCGGAGGCGAGCAGGACGATGGCCAGCAGGGCGCGGATGAGTCCGCCAGGGGCCCGCGACGAGATTCTGGCCCCCAGGTAGACGCCGGGGATTGAGCCGATGAGGAGCGACAGCGTGAGGTCGAGTTGGAAGTCGCCGAACAGCAGGTGTCCGAGGGCGGCCGCGGCGACCAGGGGTACGGCTTGCACCAGGTCGGTGCCTACGAGCTGGTTGGCCTTGAGTGCCGGGTAGAGGACGAGTAGGGCCACGATGATCAGGGATCCTGATCCGACCGACGAGACGCCGACGACCAAGCCGCCTATCGTACCGACCAGTAGGGTCGGAATTGGGCGTACGACGATCTCGTGCGCGCTCGACGTCCCGCCCCTGCCGCCGAGCCAGCTCTTCAGCGCCATCCCCGCCACGGCCAGCAGGAGCGCCACGCCCAAGGCGTACTTGACGGCGTCGGTGACCGCGAACGCCCGCGCCAGGAACACCCCGCAGAACGCCGACGGCACCGAGCCCGCGCACAGCCAGGCGACCAGGCGCAGGTTGACCGTGCCGTGCCGCAGGTGCACCGCGCTGCCGACCGGCTTCATCACCGCCGAGGCGACCAGGTCGCTGGAGACCGCCGCCAGCGGCGGGACGTTGAAGAACAGCATCATCATCGGTGTCATGAGCGCGCCGCCGCCCATGCCGGTCAGCCCGACGATGATCGCGACCAGGAACGACCCGCCGATCAGGGGAAGGTCGATCAACGGACCCAGCCTCCGCTCCGCAGCGTCCCCAGGACCTGGGAGACGGCCGCCTCGATCGAGATGTGCGTGGTGTCGATGACGAGGTCGGCGTCGTCCGGCTCCTCGTAGGGGTCGGAGATGCCGGTGAACTCGGGGATGAGGCCCGCGCGGGCCTTGGCGTACAGGCCCTTGCGGTCGCGCCGCTCGCACTCCTCCAGCGGCGTGGCGACGTGCACGAGCAGGAAGTCGGCGCCGACCGATTCGACCATCTCGCGCACCTCCTCGCGCGTGGCCGCGTAGGGGGCGATGGGCGCGCAGATGGCCAGGCCGCCGTGGCGGGCGGTCTCGGCGGCGACGAAGCCGATGCGGCGGATGTTCAGGTCGCGGTCGGTCTTGGAGAACGTCAGTCCCTTGGACAGCAGGTGGCGTACCACGTCGCCGTCGAGGTAGGTCACGGTGCGGGTGCCGAGCTCCAGCAGCGTGTCGCGCAGGCCGCGGGCGATCGTGGACTTGCCCGAGCCGGACAGGCCGGTGAAGAAGACCACCAGGCCGCGCCGGTGCGGCGGGCCCGGGATGCGCACGGGGTCGGGGCCGGCCAGGTGCTCGGTGGCGCCGTAGGCGGCCGCGACGTGCTCGCGCAGCTCCAGGTCGATCTCGGACTCCTCGCGCGGGGCCAGCGGCACGGGGACGACGAGCGTGTCGCCGGGGAGTTGTTCCTTGGCGCGCAGCGCGGCGCGGACGACCGCGGGGCCCGCCTCGCCGTGCGAGAGGGGGAGCAGCACGATCACCGCGCCGAGCTCCTTGGCAGTGGCGGTGATCTCGGACAGGTCGTCGAGCGGCCCCCGCATGGTGACGGCGAGCGAGGGCCGGTCGCCGAGTTCGGCCTTCACCTGCGACGGGGTACGCCGCAGGCGCGCGAACGGCCCGTGCTCCGGCGCGGCCAGCCCCTTGATCGGCCCCCCGGTCAGCCCGTCGGGCTCGTGGGCGCTCACCGTGAGCACGGCCAGCGGCAGGCCCTCGGGGTCGAGCAGCCGCACCTCGTCGCCTGGGGAGACGTCGGCGGGCAGGTGGAGCGTGACGGGCGCGGGCCACGGGGTGCCGTCGGCGAGGGCGCCGCGCTCGTGCACGCTGTGCAGGTCGTCGTGGCCGAGGAACCCGGTCAGCGGCTCGAACGCGCCGGAGAGCAGCAGCTCGAGGTCGGCCAGTTCGCGCGGTCCGGGGGTCCACTCCACGTTTCCTACATCCCAACTATTCCGATTGAATTGGTAGGAAAGGAGTCTACCGGCAGATGACAGTGTGCCACTAGAGGATCCGGGCGAAGTGGTGCTGGGGCTTCCTGATCACCATGGTGATCTCGTCGTGGGAGGAGGGGTAACGGCCGCGGGTCAGCCTGGCCATCGCCGCGACCGCCGCGGCTCCGAGCCCGCGGGCTCGGGCGGGGCCGCTGGTGTTGCGCGCGTCGTCGGTGATCATGAGGCCGCGGCTGAGACAGAACGCGTGCATGCCGTCGCTGGAGGCCAGGGGCTCGTACACGGCGGGCAGCGGGCCGGGCGTGCCCGCGGTGACCAGCCAGCGCCACAGCGGGCGGCGCAGCCAGGACGGAGTGATCCGGTCGAGCAGCCCGTACGCCGACCTGCGGTCGCGCATGCGCAGCAGCACCAGGCCACCCGGGCGCAGCGACTGCAGCAGCCGGTCGAAGACCAGCTCCGCGTGCCTGACCCGCTCCAGCAGGAACGAGAGCTGGATCACGTCATAGGCCCTGGGCGGCAGCGGCACGCAGCGCAGGTCGCCGAGCGACCACGAGACCAGGTCGGCCCGCTCCTCCAGCACTCTCCTGATCGCGGGATGGTCTTCGTCGGCCCCGCTGAGCCTGGTCTCGACGTGCTCAAGGACCAGCGGCTCGTCGTGCGCGCAGCCGGCGACCAGCACGTCGAGACGGCCGCCCAACTGCACCGCGCAGTGCTCGCGGATCCGTTGACCGAAGAGGTCGCCTCGCTGGGCGACCGATCGCACCTCAGACATGTGACCTACAGTAATCAGCTGAGCCGTTTCAGTAAGGGATTTCCCTGCTAGCGTCCTGGCACGTGAGCGATCAGGTGTATGTCGGCAACGCGCACGCCGACGGTGCTCTCGACAGCGGCTGGCTCCTCGGTCATTTCAAACCTCCCGGCGATCCGCGGCACAGCGAGGACGTCGAGATCAAGTGGGGCGTGCACGCGCCGGGCGACGAGCGGGCGCGATGGGCCACGGGCGAGGTGCGTACGGCCCTGCTCGTGCTGATCAGCGGCCGGTTCCGGGTCGAGCTGCCCGGCCGCAGCGTGTTGCTGTCCGAGCCGGGCGACTACGTCGTCTGGGGCCGGGGGGTCGACCATTCGTGGCGGGCGGAGGAGGCGTCGACGGTGCTCACCGTCCGCTGGCCCTCGGTGCCTGGTTACCGAGTTGGTTGAGCCCGCGCGGCGAGTAGGCTGGACCCCAGACCCCCGCGACCTGAAACGGCCGGGGGTAATCGTGTTGCCGTCGTGGGGCTATGGGCGTATCTGATGAGTCTTTCCGGGCTACTTGACCTTGTTCGCGCCGACCCGAAGCTGACCGCCGCTCTCGAAGAGGGCGGCGACGTGTCGCTGATCGCGCCGTCCGCGCTGCGGCCGTTCGGCGTGGCCGCCCTGGCCGGTCACGACCAGCGCACCGTGCTCGCCGTGACCGCGACGGGGCGCGAGGCGGAAGACCTGGCCGCCGCGCTGACCAGCCTCATGGAGCCGAACGCCGTGGCGGTGTTCCCCGCGTGGGAGACGCTGCCGCACGAGCGGCTCTCGCCCCGCAGTGACACCGTGGGCCAGCGGCTGGCCGTGCTGCGCAGGCTGGCGCACCCGGTCAAGGGCGACGCCGCGGCCGGGCCGATCGGCGTGATCGTGGCCCCGGTCAGGGCGCTGCTGCAGCCGATCGTGAAGGGCCTGGGCGACCTGGAGCCCATCCGGCTGCGGGCCGGCGACGACGCCGACCTCGACGCGGTCGTCGATCTGCTGGTCACCAACGGTTACCACCGGGTCGACATGGTGGAGAAGCGCGGCGAGGTGGCCGTGCGGGGCGGGCTGCTCGATGTGTTCCCGCCGACCGAGGAGCATCCGCTGCGGCTGGAGTTCTGGGGCGACACGGTCGAGGAGATCCGCTGGTTCAAGGTGGCCGACCAGCGTTCGCTGGAGGCGGCCGAGGACGGGCTGTTCGCGCCGCCGTGCCGAGAGCTGCTGCTGACCGACGAGGTCAGGGCCAGGGCGCGCGAGCTGGCCGAGGAGCATCCGGCGCTGGCCGAGGTGCTCGACCAGCTCGCCGAGGGCACGTCCGTCGAGGGCATGGAGGCGTTCGCCCCCGTGCTGGCCGGGGAGATGGACCTGCTGCTGGACCACCTGCCGATCAGGTCGGCGGTGTTCGTGTGCGACCCCGAGCGGATCCGCGGGCGGGCCGAGGAACTCGTCCGCACCTCGCAGGAGTTCCTGGAGGCCTCCTGGATCAACGCGGCGGCCGGCGGCGAGGCGCCCATCGACCTCGGCGCGGCCGCCTTCCGCACGCTGGAGGAGATCCGCGGGCACGCCGACGTGCTGGGGCAGCCCTGGTGGACGATGGCGCCGTTCGGCGGCGGGGTGGAGCTCGCCGCCCACGACAGCGAGGCCTACCGGGGCGACACGGCCAAGGCGCTGGCCGACATCAAGGGCTGGCTGGCGGAGGACAAGGCGGTCGTGCTGCTCAGCGAGGGGCACGGGCCCGCCGAGCGCATGGTGGAGCTGCTGAAGGGCGTGGACGTGCCCGCCCGTCTCCAGAAATTTCTGGACAAAGCGCCTGAGGCGAAGGTCGTCCACGTCAGCACCGGCCTGATCGAGCACGGCTTCATCACCCCCGGCCTCGCCGTCCTCACCCACCTCGACCTGGTGGGCCAGAAGGCCTCCACCAAAGACATGCGCCGCCTGCCCTCGCGCCGGCGCAACATGGTCGACCCGCTCCAGCTCAAGGTCGGCGACCACGTGGTGCACGAGCAGCACGGCGTGGGCCGCTACGTCGAGATGGTCCAGCGCACGGTGCAGGGCGCCACCCGCGAATACCTGGTCATCGAGTACGCCAAGGGCGACCGCCTCTACGTCCCCACCGACCAGCTCGACGAGGTCACCCGCTACGTCGGCGGCGAGGCGCCCACGCTCAACCGCATGGGCGGCGCCGACTGGGCCAAGGCCAAGTCCAAGGCGAAGAAGGCGGTCAAGGAGATCGCCGGAGAGCTGATCAGGCTCTACTCCGCCCGCATGGCCTCGCCGGGGCACCCGTTCGGGGCCGACACGCCGTGGCAGCGGGAGATGGAGGACGCCTTCCCGTACGCCGAGACCGGCGACCAGCTCGAAGCCATCGACGAGGTCAAGCGCGACATGGAACGCGGCGTCCCGATGGACCGGCTGATCTGCGGCGACGTCGGCTACGGCAAGACCGAGATCGCGGTGCGGGCGGCGTTCAAGGCGGTCCAGGACGGCAAGCAGGTGGCCGTGCTGGTGCCGACGACGCTGCTGGTGCAGCAGCACATGTCGACGTTCACCGAGCGATTCTCCAGCTTCCCCGTCACGCTCAAGCCGATCTCCCGCTTCCAGAGCGACGGCGAGGTCAAGGGCACCCTCGACGGGCTCAGGACGGGCGCGGTCGACCTGGTCATCGGCACCCACCGGCTGCTCAGCCCCGAGGTCAGGTTCAAAGACCTCGGGCTGATCATCATCGACGAGGAGCAGCGTTTCGGCGTCGAGCACAAGGAGGCCATGAAACACCTGCGCACGCAGGTCGACGTGCTGGCGATGTCGGCCACGCCGATCCCGCGCACGCTGGAGATGGGCCTGACGGGCATCAGGGAGATGTCCACGATCCTCACGCCGCCCGAGGAGCGGCACCCGATCCTCACGTTCGTGGGGCCGTACGAGGAGAAGCAGATCGGCGCCGCGATCAGGCGCGAGCTCATGCGCGACGGCCAGATCTTCTTCGTCCACAACCGGGTGGCCTCGATCAACCGGGTGGCCGCGCGGCTGCGTGAGATGGTCCCCGAGGCGCGCGTCGCGGTCGCGCATGGCCAGATGAACGAGCACCAGCTCGAAAAGATCATGGTGGGCTTCTGGGAACGCGAGTACGACCTGCTCGTCTCCACCACGATCGTCGAGTCCGGGCTCGACGTGCCCAACGCCAACACCCTGATCGTGGACCGGGCGGACAACTACGGCCTGTCCCAGCTCCACCAGCTCAGAGGGCGCGTCGGACGAGGCAGGGAACGCGGTTACGCCTACTTCCTCTACCCGCCGGAGAAGCCGCTGACCGAGACCGCCCACGAGCGGCTGGCCACGATCTCGCAGCACACCGAGATGGGCGCGGGCATGTACGTCGCCATGAAGGACCTGGAGATCCGCGGCGCGGGCAACGTGCTCGGGGCAGAACAGTCGGGATTCATCGCAGGCGTCGGGTTCGACCTGTACGTGCGGCTCATGGCTGACGCCGTCAAGGAGCAGAAGGCCAAGCTGTCGGGCGCCGAGGTCGAGGAGGAGCAGCTGGACGTCAAGGTCGAGCTGCCGATCAACGCCCACATCCCGCACGACTACGTCACCTCCGAGCGGCTGCGGCTGGAGGCGTACAAGCGCATCGCCGCCATCGCCACCCCGGACCACATCGCGGAGGTGCGTGACGAGCTGACCGACCGCTACGGCAAGCCGCCCGCGGAGGTCGACAACCTGCTCGAGGTCGCCAGGTTCCGGATCAGGGCGCGCGCGGCCGGGCTCACCGACGTCACGCTGCAGGGACAGAACATCAAGTTCGGGCCGGCCAGGCTGAAGGAGTCGCAGCAGGTGCGGCTCGACCGGCTCTACAAGAAGGCGATCTACAAGCAGGCGGCCGAGACGCTGCTGGTGCCGGTGCCCAAGACCAAACCGCTGGGCGGGCAGCCGCTACGCGACCTCGACCTGCTCAAATGGTGCGGTGACCTGGTCGAGGCGATGTTCCTTGAGCCCGCACGGGTAAGCTAACGGCGGTTTACTGGTCGAAAGGGACGCATGTGAAGTCGATACAAGTGGCTGTGGCCGCCGCCGCGGCGGCCATCGCGCTGACCGCCTGCTCTTCTCCCATGCAAGCGGGGGCCGCGGCCGTAGTGGGGAATGAGCGCATCTCGTCGAGTCAACTCACCGCGGAGACTGCGGCTTACGTGGCCGCGCTGAAGCGGGCCAATCTGGACGAATCACAGCTCGGAGGCATCCCGGCCAGCCACTTCGTGCTGCAGCGGATGACCGACGTGAGCGCCTTCAAGCAGATCCTGACGCGCCACAACGTCCAGGTGAGCCAGACGGAGATCGACGCCGCGATCAAGGACCCTGGACAGGCCCCGTCGGCCGAGATCAACCTGCTGTCCAGGGGCGTCCTGCCGACGGACGCGCGCGAGTTCGGCCGCGTGCTCGTCGGCCTGGGCAAGCTGCAGCAGCAGTTCGGCGGCCAGAACGGCGGGCAGGAGCGGCTGATCCAGGAGCGCGCCGCGATCAAGACGATCTACAACCCCCGCTTCGGCATGCTCAACCCGCAGCCGACGCAGGAGAACCCCGGAATGTTCATCGACTCCGGCAGGTTCGGCAAGTCCACCACGCAGCAGGCGCCCCAGCAGGGCTGACCCGTGCCGCTGATCGTCGTCACCACCTCACCCAGAGTCGCGCCGGGCCTGCTGAGTCACCAGGCCTGGCAGGCGCTGCGCTCGGGGCCCGTCCTCACGGCCTCCGGCGCCCACTCGCAGCTTCCCTACCTGACCGAGGCCGGCGTCCCGGTCGAGGTCGTCGAGCCCGACCCGGCGGCGCTGGCGGCGCGGGCGGCCACCGAGACCGTCGTGTGGCTGGCCTCGGCCTCCGAGGGCGAGGACGCCGACTTCCTGCGGGCCGTCGGGCACGCCGCCATGGCGCTCGACGAGCCGCCCGTGATCGAGGTCCTGCCCGGCTCCTACGACCTGCCGGGCGCGCGGGTGCTCGACCTGGTGGCGACGATGGACCGGCTGCGCGTCGAATGCCCGTGGGATCGTAAGCAGACGCACGAGACGCTGGTCCCGTACCTGCTCGAAGAGGCCTACGAGGTGCTGGAGACCATCGAGGAGGGCGACTACCCCGCGCTCCGCGAGGAACTGGGCGACCTGCTGCTGCAGGTGGTCTTCCACGCGCGGGTGGCCGACGACTTCGACATGGACGACGTCGCCGCCGGGATCGTCGAGAAGCTGGTGCGCCGCCATCCCCACGTGTTCGGCTTGGTGCGGGCGGAGAGCGCCGACGAGGTGAGCGACAACTGGGAGGCCATCAAGGCGGCCGAGCGGGCGTCCAAGGGGCGCGAGTCGGTGCTCGAAGGCGTGCCCATGGGGCAGCCGGCGTTGTCGCTGGCGGCCCAGCTCATGCGCAGGGCCGAACGGGCGGGGGCGCCCGAGTCGCTGTCGGCCGCGATCGGGCAGGGGGTGGCGCGGGAGCTGTTCGACCTGGTCCGCCGGGCCGCCGAGGCCGGTCTCGACGCCGAAGCCGAGCTGCGCGCGGCCACCCGCACGTACCGCGACCGGGTGCGGGCCTGGGAAACGAGCTGACAATCGGCCGCGCGGTCGGGTACGGGCCGGGGAATTGAGCTGACACCCCCGGCACTCGGGTCCGGCGTCCTGCCGTACCGATAGGCTCTGATGGCATATTGCCTTTCGATTTAGGAGCTCATCCCGTGGCTACCATCGAGGTCGTATACGCCCGCGAGATCCTCGACTCCCGGGGCAACCCCACGGTTGAGGTCGAGGTCGTGCTCGACGACGGCAGCACAGGGCGTGCCGCCGTGCCGAGCGGGGCGTCCACCGGCCAGTTCGAGGCGGTAGAGCTGCGCGACGGCGGCAAGCGTTACGGCGGCAAGGGCGTGGAGAGGGCCGTCCTGGCCGTGACCGACGAGATCTTCGAGGAGATCAACGGGGTCGAGGCCGAGGACCAGCGCATCATTGACCAGATCATGATCGATCTGGACCGCACGCCCAACAAGTCCAAGCTCGGCGCCAACGCCATCCTGGGCGTCTCGCTGGCCGTCGCGAAGGCCGCCGCCGACGCCGCCGACCTGCCGCTCTTCCGCTACGTCGGCGGCCCCAACGCCCACGTGCTGCCCGTCCCGATGATGAACATCCTCAACGGCGGCGCCCACGCCGACACCAACGTCGACATCCAGGAGTTCATGATCGCGCCGATCGGGGCGGAGACGTTCCGCGAGGCCGTGCGTATGGGCACCGAGGTCTACCACGCGCTCAAGAGCGTGCTCAAGGAGAAGGGCTACGCCACGGGCCTGGGCGACGAGGGTGGTTTCGCGCCCAACCTGCCGTCCAACCGCGACGCCCTCGACCTGATCCTGGTCGCCATCGAGCGGGCCGGCTACGTGCCGGGCCAGGACGTCGCGCTGGCGCTCGACGTGGCCGCCACCGAGTTCCACAAGGACGGCGTCTACACGATCGACGGCAAGGGCCTGTCGGCGCAGGAGCTGATCGCCTTCTACGCGGACCTGGTCGCCAACTACCCGCTCGTCTCCATCGAGGACCCGCTCGACGAGGAGGACTGGCAGGGCTGGAAGGCCATCACCGAAGCGCTCGGCGACAAGGTGCAGCTCGTCGGCGACGACCTGTTCGTCACCAACCCCGAGCGGCTCGAACGCGGCATCAAGGACGGCACCGCCAACGCCCTGCTGGTCAAGGTCAACCAGATCGGCACCCTGTCGGAGACCCTCGACGCCGTCGACCTGGCTCACCGCAACGGCTACAAGTGCATGATGAGCCACCGTTCCGGAGAGACCGAGGACACGACGATCGCCGACCTGGCGGTGGCGGTCAACTGCGGCCAGATCAAGACCGGCGCCCCGGCCCGTTCCGACCGGGTGGCCAAGTACAACCAGTTGCTGCGCATCGAGGAACTCCTCGACGACGCCGCCCGCTACGCGGGTCGCGCGGCATTCCCCCGCTTCCGCCGCTAGTTTCGACTACGTCCCCACGGTGCTGCGGCGAGAAAACCGCAGTGCCGTTGGGGAGGCCGGCTTTTGACTTTGCGAGGGAGTGCCGTCGTCTGGGAGGAGCGGAGGGAGCGAAGCGACCGGAGCGGGAGGAAGACGGCGGCGTGAGGCGACCGAGCACGCCTCCACGGAGTGGAGGCCATTAAACAGGGAGGTGCAGTAGGTGGCGAAGAGGCCGCAGTTGACCGGGCGGGCCGCCATTCTGGCCGTCGTGGTGTGCGCGATCGCGATGAGCCTGGCCTACCCTGTGCGCGAGTACATCAGCCTGCGTCGCAGCATCTCGGAGAACCGGGCCGAGATGGCCAGGGTCGAGGCGGAGAGGCAGGCGCTGCTGGCACGCGACCGGCAGAGCAACGACCCCAACTGGATCAAGAAGACCGCCAAGGAGCGGCTGCATTATTGCGGCCCTGGCGAGAAGTGTTATGTGGTGATGGAGCCCCTGCAGGGCAAGGAGCAGACGGCTGTGAAGCAGCAGCCGGCGGTTCCGCCGTGGTATCAGACGCTCTGGGAGTCCGTGGAGGCCGCCGACAAGGGCACCGGGCGCAGGGCGGTCACCGGGAAGGAGACCGTTGGACAGTAAAGACGTGGAAGTCGTGGGCAGGCAGCTCGGGCGAGCGCCCAGAGGGCTGCGCGCGGTGGCCCACCGCTGCCCGTGCGGCAACCCCGACGTGGTGGAGACCGCGCCGCGGCTGCCCGACGGCTCGCCCTTCCCGACTCTCTACTATCTGACCTGTCCCAAGGCGGCCTCGGCCATCGGCACGCTGGAGGGTTCTGGCCTGATGCGTGAGATGCAGGCCAGGCTGGCCACCGAGCCCGAGCTGGCCGCCGCCTACCAGGCCGCTCACGAGGACTACGTGGCCAGGCGCGACGAGGCCGCGAAGGAGCAGGGCGTGGAGCCGCTCCCGTCCGACATGCAGAGCGCCGGCGGCATGCCGCTTCGGGTCAAGTGCCTGCACGCGCTCGTCGGGCACGAGCTGGCGGCGCCCGGCGCCAATCCGTTCGGCAGGGAGGCGCTGGACGCGCTCCCCGACTGGTGGAGTGACGGACCATGCGTGTAGCCGCCGTCGACTGCGGCACCAATTCCGTACGCCTGCTCATCGCCGACGTACGCGACGACCTGATCGACGACGTCGACCGGCGGATGGAGATCGTCCGCCTGGGCCAGGGCGTCGACAGGACCGGCAGGCTGGCCCCCGACGCGCTGGAGCGCACGTTCAAGGCGATGCGCGCCTACCGGGAGCTGATCGAGCGTCACGGCGCGGTCGCGACCCGCGTGGTGGCGACGAGCGCGACGAGGGACGCGGCCAACCGGCAGGAGTTCGTGGACGGGGTCCGCGAGATCTTCGGTGTGGAGCCGGAGGTCGTGTCGGGGGCGGAGGAGGCCGAGTTGTCGTTCGTCGGGGCGACCAAGGGCCTGTTGCGGCTGTCTCCCGAGACGGAGGTCCCGCAGGGGCCGCTGCCGCCTTATCTGGTGGTGGACATCGGCGGCGGGTCCACGGAGTTCGTGGTGGGCACCGAGCACGCCGAGACGGCGCTGTCGGTGGACATCGGCTGCGTGCGGCTGAGCGAGCGGCACCTGCGTGAGGCGGGCGACCCGCCGTCGGCGCCCGCCCTGGAGGCCGTGGTGGCCGACATCGACGCGGCGCTCGACCGGGTCACGGACGAGGTGCCCGTCGAGCGGGCGCACACGCTCGTGGGCCTGGCGGGCTCGGTCACGACGGTCGCGGGCATCGCGCTCGGCCTGCCGGCCTACGACTCGGCGCGGATTCACCACTCCAGGATTTCGGCCGGCCAGGTGCACGAGGTGACGCGGCGGCTGCTTTCGATGACCCATGGTGAGCGTGCCGAGGTCCCGGTGATGCACCCGGGAAGGGTCGACGTGATTGGCGCCGGAGCCCTAATTCTTGACCGGATTGTCCGCCGTTTCGCATTTTCGCAGGTCATTGTCAGTGAACACGACATCCTCGATGGTATTGCGTGGTCTCTGGCTCGATAGCTGAAGAAATCCGGACATTTCCGATTGTCCAACGTGTTGAGCGTCCATTCAGTATTGTGATTAGGTGAAGGGGCAAAACGGGGGCTTTGCCATATCGCTGTGCACGGAAGGTGCTGGCGTGGCGACCGTTCCCGAGCGCGTCTCTTCCCTCACGGAATGGAGCACTCTCACATGATGTCTGTTGGTTTAGCACGTAAGGCGGCGGCGGCCGGAGCGTCCGCCGCGGTGCTGGCCGCTCTGGCCGCAGGCTTGGTCGCCAGCCCGGCGCAGGCGGCCACTGCGACCAAGAGCACCTCGAAGGGGAAGGTCTCGGTCTACACGCCCAAGGCTTCCGATCGTGATTTCGAGGGAGCCTGTCCGGTCAAGGTCAACTTCTCGTCCAAGATCAAGGTTGCGGTCAAGGGCAAGACGGAGCTGGCCTACCGGTGGCTGCACGGTGACGGGTCCAAGGGCAAGGTCAACGTGATCAGGCTCAAGGGCAACGGCACCAAGACGGTGACGGTCAAGCAGACCCTCACCTTCGACGAGGACGTCAAGGGCTGGGAGGCCGTTCAGGTCCTCGGTCCGAAGAAGGCCACGTCGAAGAAGGGCTACTTCTCCGTCTCCTGCGTCAAGCCGCAGGAGGTCGAGCGCACGCACCTGGACAAGCGGATCTCGGCCCGCGCATGGGCGAGCCCGTCCTCGTACGTGGGCTCCTGCGCGACGCCCGGTGACAAGGTCGACTTCGTCGGCCTGATCAAGACCAACCGCCCGTCGTGGGTCCGTTACCGCTGGGTTCTCAACGGCGAGGCGGTCGACTACGGCAAGGTCAAGGTCCACGACGCGCGCAAGGTCAGCTTCGGCATCTCGCCGCGTAGCAGCCAGCGCGGCTGGGCGCAGCTGCAGGTCCTCGGTTCCGACGGCGCCTCCTCCAACCGGGCCTACTACAAGGTCTGGTGCAAGGACGGCGGCTGGGACCGGCCTGAGACGAACACCAGGGTGTCCGCCTCCGCTTCCGTCTCCACCGCGGGCTCCTGCCGGGTGAGCGGGATCGGCAGCATCCGTTCGACCGGCGCCGGCAAGGTTCGCTGGAGCTGGCTGCTGAACGGCCGCACGGTCTCCAGCGGCGAGGTCCTTTTCGGCCGCGGCGGTGGCCTGAGGAACGTCGACTCCCTGTCGGAGGACCTGGATCGTGCCGACGCGAAGGGCGGCAGGGTCATGCTGTCCATCTCGGGGCCGAACAACAGCGACTCGGTCACGCAGTCGTACGCTCCGTGCAAGAAGCCCGAGGTTCCTGAGCCGGGCACCAGCACCGGCCCGGTGTTGCCCCCCAAGCACATTGGGTGAGTGATTGATCCATGAACCGGGTGGCACCTCCGGGTGCCGCCCGGTTTCCTTGTTGTCACTACTACGCTTTGCGCAGTAGTGTTCATCGCGTGGATGGCAGTCAGCTCCTCAAGGGCGTGCTCGACCTGGCCGTGCTGGCCGTGCTCAACGAGCGCGACGGCTACGGCTACGACGTGGTGCGCAGACTCAGGGAAGCGGGCCTGGATGAGGTCGGCGACGCCTCGGTATACGGCACGCTGCGCCGCCTGTTCAAGGCCGGCGCGCTGACCTCGTACGTGGTGGCCTCCGACGAGGGGCCGCACCGCAAGTACTACGGGCTCAACGAGGTCGGCAGGGACATGTACGCGACGTCGACCAAGACGTGGACCGCTTTCTCGGACACTATGGCTTCCCTGCTCAAGGAGGGACAATCATGACCGAGCTTGTCGAGGTCATCAATAGGCAAGGAAACATGGGCCCGACGAAGGAGGGGGAGGGTTCATGACTCCCGACCAGTACGCGCAGGTCGTTCGGGATGCCCTGGCCGACCATCCCGACCGGGAGGAGCTGCTGGAGGACCTCGACGACCACCTGATCGAGATCGCGGCGGAATCCGATCTGCCGCTCGAAATCCGTCTGGGCCCGCCGGAGCTCTACGCGGAGGAGCTGGCGGCCGCCTACGGAGATCGTCCCAGAAGCCGCGGGGAACGCCGCTGGGGCCCGCGTGAGTGGCCGCGCAGGGCGCACGCCCGGCTGATGGGGGAGGAGTCCTACAGGAGCTTCGTGGGCTTCCTGCCGGAGCTGCGGCCCGGCTGGTGGGTGCTGCGCGGCTACGTGCTGGCCATGCTGCTGCTGGCGATGTCGGGCAACGGCGGGCTCGTCCCCGGCAACGTCGGGGAGTGGGCGGCGGTCGCGTTCGGCGTGTGGGCGTCGGTCTGGTTCGGCAGGCGCGCGGGCAGACGGTGGAGTGCCCTGCTGGCGGTGGGGGTCAACCTGGTCGCCCTGCTGGCGCTGCTGGCGGGCATGGCGACGGCCGAGTCGCGTGAATGGGACGGCCGGACGGTCGCCATGGCGGCGGCGCCGCAGCCGCAGGTTTGGCCGGACAGGGCGTCGGCGAGCGATGACGTCTACAACATCAAGCCCTATGCCAAGGACGGCACCCCGCTGCGCGAGGTCTACCTCTACGACCAGGACGGCAACCCGCTGACCACCCAACCGGGGATGTATGGCTACCGAGTCGACGAGTCGTGCGGTGAATCGGTGCTCAACCGCTACCCGCTGCCGCTGGTCAAGGACGGCTTCACGGGAGACGGGCAGACCATGCCGGAGCCGACGCCCGCCTGCCCGAGCGCCACGCCCAGCCCGACGCCGACCCGCTGATCGGGCACCATACGGTGTCATGAGCTTCGTACCTCCCGGCACCGGCTGGCCCGGCGACCCGGCCACCGCCGACACCCCGGTCGCCCACGACCCCGCCGACGTGCGCCGCCTGGCCGCCGCCAGTGGCACCCTCGCGGAACTGACGGCCCGGCAGTCCGTCTGCCGTGCCTGCCCCCGCCTGGTGGAGTGGCGCGAGGAGGTCGCGCGGGTGAAGCGGCGCGCGTTCGCGGACGAGACGTACTGGGGCCGTCCCGTTCCCGGATGGGGCGCCGAGCACCCGAGGGTCCTGCTGGTCGGCCTGGCGCCGGCCGCGCACGGCGGCAACAGGACCGGGCGGATCTTCACCGGCGACCGCAGCGGCGACTGGCTGTTCGCCTCGCTGTACCGCAGCGGCCTGGCCAGGCGCGAGACCAGCACGCACGCCGGCGACGGCCAGGAGCTGATCGACGCGCGTGTGCTCGCCTCGGTGCGCTGCGCGCCGCCCGCGAACAAGCCGACGCCGTCGGAGAAGAGCGCGTGCCTGCCGTGGATGGCCCGCGAGATCGAGCTGGTCGCGCCGGACGTGCGGGTGATCGTGGCGCTCGGAGGCTACGCCTGGCAGGCCATGTGGCCCGCGCTCAAGGAGGCGGGCTACGACCTGCCGCGCGCCAGGCCGGCGTTCGGGCACGGGGTCGAGTTCGAGATCCGTCACGGCGCGGCGCCCGTGACCCTGATCGGCTGCTACCACCCCAGCCAGCAGAACACCTTCACCGGTCGCGTCACCGCCCAAATGCTGGACGACGTCTTCACCAGGGCCAGGTCACTGGCTGTGTGACGCGTTGCACCACGTCCGGATTGGATTCGTCCAGAGGGCTTGACGTAAGCTTGTGAATGCTTTCACAAGCACTCCACGAAGGATGGGGCCGCAGGATGAACAAGCACATATTGATCGTCGGCGGTGGATACGTCGGCCTGTACACGGCGCTCCGGCTGCAGCGCAAGCTCCATCGGGAGCTGCGTGGTGGCGAGGTACGCATCACGATCATCGACCCCCAGTCCTACATGACCTACCAGCCCTTCTTGCCTGAGGCGGCGGCGGGTAACCTCTCGCCCCGGCATGTGGTCGCCCCGCTGCGGCGCATCCTGCCCAAGGTTCGCGTCCTCAACGGCACGGTCACCAAGGTCGACCACGCGGAGCGCACCGTCACCTTCCAGCCGGCCGAGGGCGAGGCGCGCCAGGTGGCCTACGACGTGATCGTGATGGCCGCGGGATCGATCTCCCGCACGCTGCCCATCCCCGGGCTGACCGACATCGGCATCGGGTTCAAGGCCGTGGGCGAGGCCATCGCGCTGCGCAACCGCGTGCTGCACCTGCTCGACGTCGCCGAGTCCACCGACGACCCGGACGTGCGGCGCAGGGCGCTGACGTTCGTCGTGGTCGGGGCCGGCTTCGCCGGTGTGGAGGCGCTGGCCGAGCTGGAGGACATGGCCAAGCACTCCACCCGCTACTACCGCAACATCGGGCCCGCCGACATCCGCTGGGTGCTCGTGGAGGCCACCGGCCGGGTGCTGCCCGAGGTCGGCCCCGAGATGGGCAAGTGGACGCTGGAGCAACTGCGCGAGCGCGGCATCGAGGTCAAGCTGGAGACCAGGCTGGAGTCCTGCGCGGACGGGCACGTCGTGCTGTCGGACGGCACGGAGTTCGACGCCGAGACCCTCGTGTGGACCGCCGGCGTCAAGCCCAGCCCCGTGGTGAACGACAGCGACCTGCCGCTCGACGAGCGCGGGCGGATCAAGGCCACCGCCAAGCTGACCGTCGCGGGCACGCCCGACGCCTTCTCGGCCGGCGACGCCGCAGGGGTGCCCGACGTGACCAACCCCGGCCAGTACTGCGCCCCGAACGCCCAGCACGCCGTCCGCCAGGCCAAGGTGCTGGCCGACAACATCGTCCGGCATCTGCATGGTCAGGAACTTGCCGAATACCGCCACAAGTATGTCGGATCGGTGGCCGGTTTGGGACTTCACCAGGGCGTCGCCAATGTCTATGGCGTCAAGCTTCGCGGATTCCCTGCGTGGTTCATGCACCGCACCTACCATCTGTCGCGGGTGCCGACGCTGAACCGCAAGGTCCGTGTCGTCGTCGATTGGACCCTGGCCCTGTTCTTCAAGCGAGAGACGATCTCACTGGGTGAGATGGAGCACCCGCGCGAGGGCTTCAGGGCCGCGGTCGCGACGACCCGCCGCTAGCCCGGGTACGGCAGCGCCCCGGTGATCATCGCCGGGGCGTTTCGGCGCCCCAGGTCGCAAGCGGAAGGGGTACCACGGGTGGGGCTCTCAGCGGTGACCGTGCTCGGCGTCGACCGGCCCGGCGTGATCGCCGCGGTCACCGGTTCGCTCGCCGAATGCGGGGCGAACATCCAGGACTCGACCATGACGTTGCTCGGCGGTCATGTGGCGATGATGCTGCTGGTGTCGGGTGATCTGGATTCCGCCGAGCTGATGAGACGCCTGTGCGCGCCCGATCTCGTGGTGACCGCCTCGGCCATAGCGGCCAGCCGCCACTTCTGCGACGAGGGCTGGGGCCTGGGCTACGTGCTGACCGTGCACGGCCCCGACCGTCCCGGCATCATCTCCGCCATCAGCGCCGTGCTCGCGGCGGACGGCGGCAACATCACCGGGATGAGCACCCGGCTGACCGGGCGCCTCTACGTGCTGATCGCCGACGTCGAGCTGCCGAAGGAGGTGGACGTGGCGGCGCTCATGCGCAGGCTGGCCACCGTCGGCGCCGGCCTCGACTCCGAGATCACCTTCCGCCCCGTCGAACCGGACCTGTTGTGAGGGGAACCCCGCGTGAGGTGATCAGCGCCCCGCACCCCCTGCTGTCCGCCGAGGCGGCCGCGGTGGACCCGGCCGACCCCGGCGTGACGGCCGCGGCCGCCGATCTGCTGGCGACCCTGCGCCGAACGCCGTCCGCGACCGGGCTGGCCGCCCCCCAGATCGGCCTGAGCTTGCGGCTGATCGCCTTTGACGCCCGGCTCCACCCTCGGAGTCGATCGTGGGCCGGAGAGCTCGTCGTGGCCAATCCACGGCTCGTGAAGGCCTCCCACTGGGATCACGGGCGCGAGGGGTGCACCTCCATCAGGGGGTTGACGGCAGATGTCCTGCGGGCGACGCGTATCACCGTACATGGGCATTTGCCAGGCAGCGGCGAGCCCGTCACCATCGAAGCGGACGCGTTCGAAGCTCGCTGCATTCAGCACCAACTGGACCATCTGGACGGTCTACTCTTCTTGGGCAGAGTGTCGGGAGCACTATCACTTCACCGCAGACTTCACAGTTGTGACGCCTGATATGAAGTTGTGCTACTCGGAAGCATGGTCTGTTTCGTATGATTGCGGCGCCCCCGTAGCCCAATGGCAGAGGCAAACCCCTTAAAAGGGTTGACGTGCGGGTTCGAATCCCGCCGGGGGCACCTGCCATCTTCTTCGCCTTTAGGTCGTTGACCTGGAGGTTTACCGCGATCGTCCGGTAGGCCCCGCTCTGCTGTTCACGGCCGATATCGAGTTGTTACGCACCTGCGCTCTCCTCGGCTACTCAGAGGTGCTCAGACGGTGACAGAGAGCCCGGTCGAGGGCTCCGCCGAGAGGGCGAGTATGCTCTCCCGTGCAGGTTGCCGACTCGTTTGAGTTTCGGCTTCCCGCCATATTGACAAGCGGCGGGGTTTCTGCCGTCTTCGCCGTTCTCGGAATGTTTCTTTCCGTGAATGCTTGACTACGCTTTACTACCGGCCTTTTCGCATGGGAAAACATGTGGAGGACGACTCGGGCGGCGAGCGGCGGCGCGTCCCGGCATCCGGCCAGGACACTCCCGGTGACCTTGGGAACTTCCGGTGCCGCACGTTCGTTGGCGATGGAGCCGAAGTCCCGAATAAACATCGATCTGAGCGTCGGTTGACCAAGGTGGCGGTGCGCCCCGTAGGCTCGTCGTCACAGGAGGCAGCGATGGAGAGCAAGAACCCCGTATTCAGCCGGTCGCGGCAGCAAGCCGGGGGGTGGGCAGGACCCACCCCGTCGCCCGACCAGTTGCAGAACATGTACGACTCGCCGTCGTACGCACCCCCGTCCCGGCCCGCGCAACGGACCATGACCCTCGACGACGTCGTGGTGCGGGGCTTCCTCACCCTTGGCGCGCTCGTCGTGGCCGCGGCCGCCGCGTGGATACTCAACGTCCCGCCCATGATCGCCATCGGCGCCGCCATCGTCGCGTTGGTCCTGGGACTGATCGCCTCGTTCACGCAGAGCACCAACCCGGCGCTCATCCTGGCGTACGCGGTCTTCCAGGGCGTCTTCCTCGGCAAGATCAGCTCCGTCTTCGAGGGCATGATCAGCGGCATCGTGCTGCAGGCGGTCCTGGGCACGGCATTCGCGTTCGGCGCGGTGCTGACCGTCTATTCCCTGCGCATCATCCGTGTCACACCGAAGCTGGTGAAGTTCGGCCTCGCCGCCGGCATCGCGGCCATCGGGCTGCTGCTCGTGAACATGATCGTCGGCCTCTTCAACGACGGCGGCCTCGGTCTGCGCACCGACAGCCCCATCGGCTGGGCCTTCAGCATCGTCATGATCCTGATCGGCTGCTTCTTCCTCCTGCTCGACTTCGACTCGATCGAGCAGGGCGTCAAGCAGGGCGCTCCGGAGAAGTTCGCCTGGCAGTGCGCCTTCGGTCTCACGCTGAGCCTGGTCTGGATCTACCTCGAGGTGCTGCGGTTCGTCAGCTATTTCAGTAGTAGCGACTGATCGTTCACACCCGCGTAACCATCGAGGGCCTCGCCGTTCCGGCGGGGCCCTCTCCCTGTGCGACCGAAAATCTACGTGCCGTCACGAAATCCTGCCTGCTTGAGGGGTTGCCATCTGGGCGATGGTGTTGCAGGGTCGAGCAAAGGACCCTGTATTCGCGGAGGTGCCCATGTCCTTGAACCACTCACCGGAGACGCAGACGAAGCTGATCGCAAGAGTCCCAACTATAACGGGACGCGAACTCCCAGAGTGGTTTCAAGCCATCGACAACGGCCCGGCTTTCCTCAGGTGTGACGAGCGGGCCAACTGGCTCGCCGACGAGCACGGGCTGACCCACGGCTACGCTGCTGCGATCGTGCACGAGCACGAGCGGCACCGCCGTAACCGTATGGGCTTCATCTAGGCCCATCCCGCCCACGCGCCCGCGCTGCTTCAAGCGCGGGCGCGTCATCATGGGGGAATGGACCTCGACAAGGCACTCGGCTTCCTCCGCACCCACCACCGCGCCATCCTCCTGACCAGACATCGCGACGGGCGCCCGCAGATGTCCCCCGTACTGGCCGGCGTCGAAGGCAGCGCCGCCATCGTCAGCACCAGGGAGACGGCTGCCAAGGTCCGCAACATCCGCCGCGATCCGCACGTCTCCCTCTGCGTCTTCACGGACGCCTTCTTCGGCGACTGGCTCCAACTGGACGGCACCGCCGAGATCATCCCCCTCCCCGACGCGATGGATCATCTGGTCGCCTACTACCGGGACATCTCGGGGGAGCATCCCGACTGGGACGACTACCGTGCCGCCATGCTCCGCGAGCATCGCGTGATCCTCCGCATCACACCAACCCACGCCGGCCCCGACCGTCACGGCTAGCCCCCGCCCCGCCTCTAGTTGCCGGGGCCTTCCTTTCTTCCGTTACGGCAAGCCACCTCCCCCCAGTCGCCGCACGTGGCAGAGGGCCTCCAGGGGAACGGCCGCTGACCGGATGACGGTGGCTCGCCGCTACGCGAGCCCACGTTGCCCGAGTTCCGTGGCCCGCCCTGGGGTCCGCCCGTCCCATAGCGCCGATCCCCGCCGTCCCACATCCCGCCGTCTCGGCGCGGGGAAGGCCACCCGCCCACCGCACTTGGGCGCCGACGCCCAAGTGCCCCCAGTGGCGGCTGGGGGGACTTGGGGCTTGCTGTGACGAAGAAGGCGGGCCCGCCATGTGCGGGGCACGATTCAGGAGAGGCGTTCGAGGATCATTGCCATGCCCTGGCCGCCGCCTACGCACATCGTCTCAAGGCCGATGGACTTGTCGTGGTGGTGGAGGCTGCTGATCAGGGTGGAGGTGATGCGCGCGCCCGTCATTCCGAACGGGTGCCCCACGGCGATCGCGCCTCCGTTCACGTTGAGCCGTTCCAGGGGAATGCCCAGATCCCGGTAAGAGGGGATCACCTGTGCCGCGAACGCCTCGTTGATTTCGACGAGGTCCACGTCGTCGATGGCCATCCCGGCTCGCGCGAGCGCCTGCTTGCTGGCCTCCACCGGGCCCAGGCCCATGATCTCCGGGGACAGCCCGGTGACGCCCGTGGACACGATCCGCGCCAGCGGTGTGATTCCGAGTTCGGCGGCCTTGACGTCGCTCATCACGATCACGGCGGCGGCCCCGTCGTTCAGCGGGCAGCAGTTGCCGGCGGTGACGGTTCCGTCGGGGCGGAAGGCCGGGGCCAGGGTGGCGACCTTCTCGTACGTCGTGCCCGCTCTGGGCCCGTCGTCCTTGCTCACCACGCTGCCGTCGGGCATGGTCACCGGCGTGATGTCCTTCTGCCAGAACCCGTCGGCCAGCGCCTTCTCGGCCAGGTTCTGCGACCGGACCCCGAATTCGTCCTGGTCTTTGCGCGTGATGCCCTTGAGTTGGGCGAGGTTCTCGGCGGTCTGCCCCATGGCGATGTAGATGTCGGGGACGTCGCCGTCCTCGCGGGGGTCGTGCCAGGTCTGTCCGCCTTCGGTGAACTTCTGGGTGCGTGCCAGCGCGTCCAGGAAGACCGGGTTGTGCGTCTCGGGGAGCGAGTCGGAGCTCCCTTTGACGAAGCGGGAGACGGTCTCGACCCCGGCCGAGACGAACACGTCGCCTTCGCCGGCCTTGATCGCGTGGAAGGCCATCCGGGTCGTCTGCAGCGAGGAGGAGCAGTAGCGCGTCACGGTGGTGCCGGGCACGTTGTCGAGCCCGAGCATCACCGACACCACCCGGGCCATGTTGAACCCCTGCTCGCCGCCGGGCAGCCCGCACCCCAGCATGATGTCGTCGATGGTCGACGGGTCGAGCTGGGGCACTTTGGCCAGCGCCGCCTGGATCATCTGCACGGTCAGGTCGTCGGGGCGGATGTCCTTGAGCGAGCCCTTGAAGGCCCGTCCGATCGGGGAACGCGCGGTCGCGACGATGACTGCCTCGGGCATGGCTCCTCCTTGGTCGGCGCTAATAGTAGAACTATATTCCAGTCCTTCCCGCAAGCGCTCAATGGGGCAGACTCACCCGTACATACCCGGAACGGTGGCGACATGGTCGTTGAGGGCGTGGATGCCGCCCTTCTCGTCCCGCCACAGCCGCCACCCCTCCTGGCTCCCGGTGAACCACGGCGGCGGCGTCGTGGCCCCCGCGACCCGCTTGCCGGTGCCGAGGTCGTACTCGCAGATGGCGGCCGTGGAGTAGAAGCCGGGCGCCTGCCCGCGCAGCGGCAGCGGCTTGGGGTCGGTGACGCAGAAGGACCAGCCGCGCTCCTCCTTGGCGGGCACGGGTTTGCCGGAGACGATGTCGAACGCGGTGCCGGTGGCGTTGTGCTTGAGGAAGCCGAGCTTGTCCATCCGGTCGGGGAAGGCCAGCCACCAGCCGGACCCCGGCACGTCGGAGGCGGTGACCTGGCCGATCACCCGCCCGGTCACCGCGTCGAGCCGGGCGAACCCGCCGTAGGCGCCCTGACGGTCGACCGGACGGACGACCGGGGCGAAGCCGGGGCTGCCGCTGGGGTAGACGCGGACGACCGAGGGCCGCATCCAGTTGATCGTCCCGTCGCCGATCTTGACGGAGAAGAGGCCGAAGGTGGAGATCTTCTTCGTCTGGGGGTTGGTGTAGGGGGCGACGTAGCCGACGAGGTTCTCGCCCGCCACGCCGAACGCCCACCCGCCCGACATGTCGATGCCCGGCCCCAGAGCCTGCTCGATCGGCTGCTGCCACTGGAGTTTGCCGGTCTTGAGCTCGTACGACTCGACCATGGGGTTGGCGGCCAGCCTGAGCAGCAGGACCCGGCCCTGGCCGGCCCACTCGACCTCGGAGATGCCCGGCAGCTTCCACAGGAGCTTGCCCGTGGCCGGCTCCAGCACCACCATGCGGGCCTTGGACAGGGCGGTGTGCTCCGACATGCAGACGTAGGGGCCGCAGCGCTGGGGGCCGAACGTCGAATGCACCGGCCTCGTCCACTTCTGCACGCCCGTGTGGGCGTCGCGGGCGACGAGGGTGGCCTTCCACTGGCCCTTCTTGGCCGGGTCGAGCGCGACGACCACCCCCTCGCCCCGCGACGTCTCGACGACCGCGGGCGCGGAGACGCCCATGCCGGGCAGGCGGCCAGCCATCGTGGCCGGGTGGGCCCACAGTCGTTTGCCGTCGGCCAGGCCGGCGGCGACCGTCTCCAGCGTGCCGTCGGGCTTCATCGAGGTGACCGCGACGATCCCGGCTGCGGCCGCCATCCGGCTGACCGCGTTGACCTGGGAGTTGTGCCAGGCGGGGAAGGCCGAGGTGGCCGCGTCGCTGCCGGAGCAGGAGGCTACGGCGAGGGTTCCGGCGAGGGCGACGGATGTGGTCCAGAGGGGCCGGAGCACAGGCAATCCACTCCAAAGAGTACGGGGAGTGGCGGCTTCGGCTCGGAGGGTGACCGGCGGGGAGCGTGATCGGACGCACGCCGAGCCGTCAGGCGTCGTCGAGCGTCTCGCCGAGCCGTCGTCGGAGCAACGTCACCCACTTCCCGTGCAGGCCCGTCGTCCGCCCGTCGACCCGGGTCGCGGTGACCTCGGTGCCGGGCTCCTCCGCGGCCGTGGCCGCCGCGAGGTAAATCGGTTGCAGTGCTTCGCCGCGTGCGGACTGCGGCTCAGGCCACAGCCCCAACGCAGCGCACACTGACGGTAGCACCGCGTAAGCGGCCTGCGCGTAACCTCGGTCAGATGGATGGAAACGATCGGGTCCGAACATTTCTGTCGGGTTTGTATCGAATGCGGGCCCCAGGACGTCGGCGAACGCCACCGTCCGCCCGCCCGCGTCCACGACCGCGACCGTCTGCGCGGCGGCGAGCTGGCGGCTCCAGCGCCGCGTCACCCAGCGCAGCGGCTGCGCGATCGGCCGCACGGTGCCGAGGTCGGGGCAGGTGCCCACGACCACCTCGACGCCCGCGTCCCGCAGCCGCCGCACGGCCTTGGTCAGATGTCGTACGGCGACCGCCGGCGGCGTCTGCGTGATGATGTCGTTGGCCCCCACGAAGATCACCGCCACGTCGGGCTCCATCGCCAGCGCCAGGTCCACCTGCTCGCCCAGCTCGGCCGAGGGCGCGCCCGACTTGCCCGCCACGAGCAGGCGGACCGGGCGCTCGGCGACCGCGGCCAGGCCGTTTGCGAGGATGACGCCAGGCGTGTGACGGGGGTCGGTCATGCCGAGGCCGACGGACGTGGAGTCGCCGAGCATCGCCATCCTGATCGGCTCACCGGAGAAGTCGCCGTAGGCGCCGTCGGACGGCGGGCCGTCCAGCCCGTGCGGCTGGCCGATGGCCTTGCGCGCGAGCAGGCCCTCCGCGATCAGCAGGCCGTATGCCGTGGCTCCGAGAGCCGTGAGCCCGCCCCCTCCGAGCGCGGCCGCGGTCGCGATCTTCCGCGCCGCGCGCGCCATACCCGCTGGCCAGACCACGCAATACCCTCCCTGGTCGAAGTCGGCGGTAGCGTTTGCTTGAAAAGTAGCCGAGGGCCTGCCACCCCCACTGGATCTCGGCCATGGGCAAGCTGATCAAGCTTCGGCAAAGAAGGTGAACACCTCGGTGCGCGTTTACGATTCCCTGGTCGAATTGATGGGCAACACGCCGCTCGTCAGGCTCCACAATGTCAGCGCGGGGGTGCCCGCTCAGGTGCTCGCCAAGGTCGAGTACTTCAACCCGGGCGGGTCGGTGAAAGACCGCATCGCCGCACGCATGATCGAGGCCGCGGAGGCGTCCGGCGAGCTGCGGCCCGGCGGCGTGATCGTCGAGCCGACCTCCGGCAACACCGGCGTCGGCCTGGCCATCGTGGCCCAGAAGAAGGGCTACCGGTGCCTGTTCGTGGTGCCCGACAAGGTGGCTCAGGACAAGATCGCGGTGCTGCGCGCGTACGGGGCGGAGGTCGTCGTCTGCCCGACCGCCGTCTCGCCTGAGCACCCCGACTCCTACTACTCGGTCTCCGACCGGCTGGCCCGCGAGGTTGCGGGCGCTTGGAAGCCCGATCAGTACTCCAATGTCAACAATCCCGACTCCCACTACCATTCCACCGGCCCGGAGGTGTGGGAGCAGACCGAGGGCAGGGTCACCCACTTCGTCGCGGGCATCGGCACGGGCGGCACGATCAGCGGCACCGGGCGTTACCTCAAAGAGGTGTCCGACGGGCGGGTCAAGATCATCGGGGCTGACCCCGAGGGCTCGGTGTATTCCGGCGGCTCCGGGCGTCCCTACCTGGTGGAGGGCGTCGGCGAGGACATCTGGCCGGCCACGTATGACACCAAGATCTGCGACGAGATCATCGCGGTGTCCGACAAGGACTCCTTCACCATGACCCGCAGGCTCGCCCGCGAGGAGGGGCTGCTGGTCGGCGGCTCCTGCGGCATGGCCGTCGTGGCGGCGCTGCGGGTGGCGGCCAAGGGCACGCCCGACGACGTGATCGTCGTGCTGCTGCCCGACGGCGGCCGAGGCTACCTGTCCAAGATCTTCAACGACGACTGGATGGCCGACTACGGCTTCCTGACCACCACCTCCGACGAGGGGCTGGTCGGTGACGTGCTGTCGCGCAAGAGGCCGGGGCTGCCGGAGTTCGTGCACGCGCATCCGCACGAGTCGGTCGGCACGGCCATCTCGATCATGCGCGAGTACTCGGTGTCGCAGCTCCCGGTCATGAAGGAGGAGCCGCCCGTCATGGCGGCCGAGGTGATCGGCTCGATCGTCGAGCGCGACCTCCTGGAGGGCCTCTACCACAGGCGACTGTCCGCTGATGACCCGATCTCTGAGCACATGTCCGCGCCGCTACCCACGATCGGCAGTGGTGAACCTGTGGCGCGTGCGGTCGAAGCGCTGGAAAAGGCGGATGCGGCCGTGGTGCTGGAAGACGGCAAACCCTCCGGGCTGATCACCCGCCAGGACCTGCTCGCCTTCCTGGCGAACCACTGACGCCCTGGGAGGAGCCGCCGGCGTCCGGCAGCGGGAACTCGGCGACGACCTCCCAGGCACCCTCGCGCGACGGGCCCGCGTACAGCCTGCCGCCCAGCGCCTCGACCCGCTCGGCCATCCCGACCAGCCCGAACCCGCCGCCGAGGCGGGAGACCCGAGGATCCGACGAGGCGCCGAAATTGCGCACCCGCAGCACCACCACCTTCTCGTGGCGCCGCAGGTCCGCCTCCACCCAGGCGGTGCGGGAGGCGTGCTTGCGGATGTTCGTCAGCGACTCCTGGAGCACCCGGTGCAGGGTGGTCATGACCTCGGGCGCCAGCGTGCGATCGTCGAGGCCCTGCCCGATCTCGAACGCCACCTTCGGCCCGTCGGCGGAGAAACGTTCGGTCAGCAGCCGCAGGTCGGTCAGGGTGACGCCGGGCTTGCGGGCCGCGTCGTCCTCGGTGCGCAGCACGGTGACCATGCGCCGCATCGAGGTCAGGGCCTCCGACCCGGCCGTGGCGATCGCCTCGAGCGCCGGCGCGACGGCCTCCGGCCTGGTCTCCGCGACCGTGCGGGCCGCCTGGGCCTGGACCACGATGCCGGTGATGTGGTGGGCGACCAGGTCGTGCAGCTCCCGGGCCAGCTCAAGCCGTTCAGAACGCCGTACGGAATGGACGGCCTCCGTGCGGCGCTCCTGCTGGAAGCGCAGGTAGCCGCCGACCCCCGCGGCCATCGACCACCCCGCGAACAGCAGGAACGCGAACGCCAGTCCGGTGTCGTTGTAGTCGCGGCTGAAGGCCTCCGTCATCAGGACGACGAGGGTCACGCACGCGAGCGCCGCCGCCTTGCGTACCGGCTCGATGTGGCGCAGCACCCCGATGAGCAGCACGAGCAGCGCGCCCGTCTCCGCCATGCCGGGCGCGCCCTTGAGCCCGGAGCCCCCGGTCAGCGTGGAGACCACGAACGACAGGGCCAGCAGGAAGGTGAACCACTCCAGCCGGCGCCTGCGCCTGAACAGCACGGCGGCGATGCCGACCACGCCGCAGATCGGCACGAGCCACTGCACGCCCCCGGTGACGCCGGCGAGCACGAGGTCGAGCATCAGCATCATGCCCAGCCAGCCGACCATCGCGATCTCGCTCAGCCGCCGGATCCAGTAGACGACGCGTTGGGAATCCGCCACGCCACGAGCCTAGGCCGGAAGTCGGACAAGTCGTATCCACCGTTCGGCCGAGGGGGATCGCCGCAGACCAGCCCTTCAGCGGAGGCGGCGCCGGGGGCCTGTCGCCGATGCTGGGATGTGTCGGAAGGGGAGAGAAATGTTGGCCATCGGGTTCGCGTTGCTGGGTGTCGGGCTGATCGTCGGGGTGCTGCTCGCGGTGGCCGACCCCGTGCTGCTTTCCCGCATCAACGGGGAAGACGCGCAGGGCGGCAGCGGACGCTTCGTCAGGGCGGACGTGGTACGCCTCCCGCCCAGGACGGGAGACGACCGCCGCCGACCCAAGGCGGCCTGACGGGCTCTTGAGGACCTGGCTCGCGCGGGCATGGCGCGCGGGCCACTACGGGCGGCCGTTGGGGGACGGCGTCCGTGAGCGGCCCGCGATCCGGAGGGGACCGGATCGCGGGCCGACTTCCGTTAACGTGGCCTTTATGAGCAACGGTTTTGAAACCCTGGCCATTCACGCAGGTCAGGAGCCCGACCCGCTGACTGGCGCGGTCGTGCCACCCATCTACGCCACCTCCACATACAAGCAGGACGGCGTGGGCGGGCTGCGTTCCGGATATGAGTACAGCCGCTCGGCCAACCCCACCAGGACCGCGCTCGAAGAGGCGCTGGCGGCGGTGGAGGGCGGGACGCGCGGGCTCGCGTTCGCATCGGGGCTGGCCGCCGAGGACGCGCTGCTGCGTGCCGTGTGCCGCCCGCAGGACCACGTGATCATCCCGAACGACGCCTACGGCGGGACCTACCGGCTGTTCGCCAAGGTCTACGAGCACTGGGGCCTGCACTACGACCCGGTGCCGCTGCACGACCTCGACGCCGTCGCCGCCGCCATGACGCAGAAGACCAAGGTCATCTGGGTCGAGACGCCCACCAACCCGCTGCTCGGCATCGCCGACATCGCCGCGCTGGCCCGGATGGCCCACGACAACGAGGCGCTGCTGGTCGTGGACAACACCTTCGCCTCGCCGTACCTGCAGCAGCCCCTGTCCCTGGGGGCCGACGTCGTCGTGCACTCCACCACCAAGTACGTCGGCGGGCACTCCGACGTGGTCGGCGGGGCGCTGGTCGTCGCCGACAGGGGGCTGGGGGAGGAGCTCGCCTACCACCAGAACGCGATGGGGGCGGTGGCGGGGCCGTTCGACTCCTGGCTGACGCTGCGCGGCCTCAAGACCCTCGGCATCCGCATGGACCGCCACTGTGACAACGCCGAACGCGTCGTCGACCTCCTCCTCGCGCACCCGCGCGTCACTCAGGTGCTCTACCCGGGGCTGCCCGAGCACGCGGGGCACGAGGTGGCGGCCAAGCAGATGAGGCGGTTCGGGGGGATGGTGTCGTTCCGGGTCGCGGGCGGCGAGGCCGAGGCCGTGGAGGTCTGCAACCGGGCCAAGCTCTTCACGCTCGGGGAGTCGCTCGGCGGGGTGGAGTCGCTGATCGAGCACCCCGGCCGGATGACGCACGCCTCGGCGGCAGGGTCGCCGCTGGAGGTGCCTGAAGACCTGGTGCGGCTCTCGGTCGGCATCGAGACCATCGACGACCTGCTCGCCGACCTCACCCAGGCCTTGGCCTAGCGCAGGGCCACGATCGGCCCGGCACGCCGCGACCCGGTGCGACCGAAACCGGCGGCGATGCGGCCGGGACCGGCCTGGTTCGGGGACGGCTGTGGCGCGGCCCCGAACCAGGCGCGGGAACCAGGACCGGAAAGGGACCGGAACCAGGGCCGGAACCGGCTCGATCAGGGATCGATCCGGGCGACTCAGCGCCCAGGCCATCGGGGATCAGGGGCCGGTTCTGGTCAGCGTGGGACGACCATCAGGAAGAGGATCACCAGCCAGATCACCGACAGCAGCCCGCTGATCGCGGCGATCCGCCCGATCTGCGCCTTCACGTCGTCCTCGGCGTTCTCGGTCGAGAGCACCCGGACGGCCGTGCGCAGGTCGCGGTCGATGAGGACGAGCAGTACGGCGGCCACGATGAACAACGTCATCGAGGCCGTCATGTACCACTTGCCGAGCACCCCGTTGCCCAAGGTCGCGCCGAGCGCCACCCCGAACACGAACACTCCGATGGAGCCCAGACTGTAGATCCTCGTCATGCGCTGGATGATCTGCAGTGCGGGCACGTTCTTGTTGCGGATGACACGCGGCGCGGTCATGGTCGCGGCGGTCACTGGTCCGATCGTGAAGATCGCGAAGCCGATGTGCAGCCAGAGAAGCAGGGACGACATGCCGCCGAGACTAGTCCCCGGCGATCTCGATAGATGACTCGACACTCTCTTTGCTCTTCTCAGAGCAGCGCATGATCAGCTCGGTGGCCACCACGGCGACGACCATCAGCACGATGAGGAGAACCGCGGCAATCATAGGAACCCCTCCTTCCCCGTCTCGGACGTAAATATCGTCCGTAATGACTAGACGGTCGTGCAACGGAATAAGTTCGCCGCCGGTAAGGTTGTTAACCGTTCCTTTTTCCTTACCGTTAGGGCACAAGGGGGTGCCGTCCGTGGCCATCAGGCACGTCGAGCCGTACACCGACGAGTGGCTGCAGCAACCGATCAGCTACGTGCGCCAAGTCGTGGGCCTGCTCGGAGTCGAAGTGTCGGAATGGTGGGAGGGCCCCTGCGATCCGCGCGACGCCACACTCCGGCTGACCGACGGAAACGCCCTCGTGTGGGACGAGGAGAGCGGCTGGCGTCTCGGCGGCTTCGTCTCGGGCGCCCGGGGCCGGCACACCGAGCTGACCGGCGTCCGCTACCTCGGCCACGGCCTCCTGCCCAAACCGGAGCGCGTCCCCCCGGCCCTCCACGACGCCAGGGCCGGGGTCGGAGCCAGTTCGGCCTGGCGCCCCTGCTACCGCTCCCACCGCAACTGCCGCGACGGCTTCGACGTCGCCCTCGACTTCTACTCCCGCTTCATCGACGTCTGACCCCGACAGCCCGGGCTTCTGGCCGAACGTCCGCGAAAGAGGATCTTGGACGGTACGCTGCCCGGTGCCCTCTTCGTGAGCGCGGGAGCTCCAAACCCTGGTCTACGGGGTGTCGCGGAGCACCAGCATGATGTGTTCGTCGTCGCCGTGCTGGACGACGCCTTCCCGCCGGAACCCGTGCCGCTCCAGCAGCCGCACAGAAGCCGTGTTGCCGCCGAACGGATCGGCGTACAGGGGCCGTGTCTTCTCCGCGGCCAGGAAGAGCCTCAGGGCCTCGGTGCCGATGCCGCGGCCCCAGAAGGCGCGGCCGAACACGTAGCCGATGAAGCGCCGATCGTGCTCCCACCAGGCCACGACGTTGCCGGCCAGCTCGTCGCCGACCATGACCGCCTGGACGAAGACGGTCGGGTCGTCGAGGATCTGCCTCTCCCAGTGGCGCATGAAGCGCTCGCGCTCCCGTGGCGGGAACTTCGACCTTCTGGCGACCTCCGGGTCGTGCTCGTGCTCCAGGAACGCCTCCAGGTCGGCCTCTACCACGTCCCTCAGCCGCACGGTTTCGCTCATGCCCGGAGTCTGCCAGGTAGCACCGACAAAACCCGCTCAGCGGGCGCGACGCAGGCGGAGGAAGTCGCTGACCACGTACTCGCCGAGCCGTTCCGCGCTGGGCGAGAACACCCGGCCGCCGTTGCGCCGGGCCACCTCGTCCACGAACTCCTTCAGCCGTTCGTCGCCCGCCAGCATGAAGATGTTGATCGTGGCCCGCCGCCGCGTCATCTTGTCGACCTCCGACAGCGTGAGCTCCAGCGTCTCGTGCGAGGGCGGCCACTCGAACGCCGACCTGCCGTTGCGCATGAGGTGGGCGGTCGGCTCCCCGTCGGTGACGCACAGGACGACCGGCTCGAAGTCGGGGTGGCGGTCGAGGTGGCGGCCGGCGATGAGGAGGGCGTGGTGCAGGTTGGTGCCCTGGACCATGTCCCAGTCGAGGCCGGCCAGTTCGTCGGGTTGCAGCACCCTGGCGTAGTTGGAGAAGCCGATGATCTGGACGGCGTCCTGCGGGAACTTGGAGGCCACGAGGGCCTGCAGGGCCAGGGCCGTCTGCTTGGCCGACGCCCAGGTGCCGCGCAGGGCCATCGAGTACGACAGGTCCACCAGGAGGCAGACGGCGGCGGCGCTGCGGCGTTCGGTCTCGGCCACCTCGAAGTCGTCCACGGACAGGCGCACGGCCGTGCCTGCGCCGCCGCCTCCGGGCACGATGCCGCCGCTGCGGACGCCGTTGACCAGGGTGCGCACCACGTCGATCGGCTGTTCGTCCCCGAAGCGCCACGGCCGGGACGAGCCCGTGAGCTCGCCGGCGGCGCCCGCGTCGTGCTGGTCGTGGTCGCCGCGCCGTCCGGCGTCGAGCGAGGAGAACACCCGGCGCAGCGCCGTCTCGCCGAGCCTGCGGACGGCCTTGGGCGTGAGCTCCAGCTTGCCTCGGCGGCGCAGCAGGTAGCCCTGCTCCTCCAGTTCGCGTTCGATGCGCTTGAGCGCCTCCAGGTCGTCGACCGCGGAACGGCCGAGCGCGCGGCGTACGGCGGCCTCGTCGATGTCGTCGAGCCTGGCGCCGGGGTAGTCCTGGCGCAGCGCGGTTTCGAGCTGGGTGAGGTCGGCCAGCTCCTCCAGGGCGGTGACGGCGTCGCCCATGCCCAGGGGCTCCTCGCCGGTGAGGCGTTCTGGGGCGTTCCAGGCCAGGTCGGGGCGGCGGGCGTAGAGGGACTCGCCGAGCCGGCGCATCTGGTCGGCCAGACCGGCCTGTTCGAGGGTCTGGTTCATGAGGCCCGCGAGCTCTTCGCGCTGGCGCGGGGTCATCGAGGCCAGCATGCGCTGGGTGGCGGCGGCGCGGCGGGCCAGGATGTCGACGAGCTCGTCGAGGGTGCGCGGCTTTTCAGGGAAAAGATCACTATATTTCGCCATGAAGGCGTCGAAGTCGTCCTGCGTGTGCTCGCCCCGGGAGTCCCTGTCCAGCATGTCGTTCAGGTCCGCCATCATCTGGCGGACGCGCTCCATGGCCTCGGGATCGGGATTGGCCAGCGCGTCCCGCAGACCCCTGAACTGGCTGTCCAGGACCTCGCGCCGCAGCAGGTCGCGCAGCTCCTGGAAGGTCTGCCGCGCCGCCGACGAGCGCCACTCGTACGTGCTCAGCTCCTGGATGGCGCCGGCCGTGTCCTCGGGCAGCGCGTCGAGCTCGGACTCCCGCAGCCGCGCGTCGTCGGACGGATCGGGGAACAACTCGGCCCGCTCCTGCCCGATGGCCTTGTCGAGCAGCGCCCGAGCCTTCTCCAGCGTGCCGTCAAGCCGCCCGCGTTCGCGCAGGTCACGGCGGCGCCTGCGGACCTCCTTGAGCATGTCGTCGAGGCCCCGGCGGTCGGCGGCGCCGGGCAGGCCGCGCTTGAGCAGGTCGCGCAGCGCGTGGACGGGCGTCGAGCCGGAAAGGATCGCATCGCCCATCTCGTCGAGAGCCGCCCGCACGTCGTAGGGGGGCGCGAGGGGGTCGGGGCCGTCGTGGTACTCGCCATAGCGAAAGGCCATCACGAAACCACGCTAACGCGAGAACCCCGTCCACGCGCCCCCTACGCGTCGCCGAAGACCTCCTGCACCTGGTCGAGGGAGTCGACTCCCGGCGTGTAGTCGACCTTCACCAGCACGGGGTGCTTGACCGTCTTGAGCGCCTTGGTGAGATCGGTCCAGGAGCACTGTTTGCCGCCCAGGCCGTTCCTGTCGGCGTTGACCGGCCTGCCGGCCAGCCAGCCGTCCGAGCAGCGGGCCGTGGTGCGCAGGAAGGCGGTGGTGTACGCGTACCCGAGCTTGATCGTCTTTCCGCCCGTCGCGAACAGGACCGTGGTGTCGTTGATCCGCTTGATCGTGCCGCGCGCGGAACGCGAGTCGGGACGGTCGGTGACCAGGAACTCGTTGATCTTCACGGCCTGGCCGCCGCGGTGCTCGATCCGCAGGGGAGTGGCGCCGCGCGCCAGTTCCGCGGTCAGGTGGGAGGGCGCGCAGGACGTACGCCCCAGGCCCTTGGCGTCTAGCGCGACCCGGCCCTCGGTCTCCTTCAGGTCGCAAGCCACCGTGACCCGGCGGAAGGCCGCCGCGGCGTAGCCGAGCCGCAGTTCCTTGGCCCCCGAGAGCGTCTTCAGCCGGTAACCGGGCTTGGCGAACGTGGCCGATCTGGGCACGACGCGCAGACGGCCGTCGCCGTCGCTCCAGGCGTAGCCGTAGGCGACCTGGGTTGCCGCGGCCTCGGCGGGTACGGCGACGACGGCGCCGCCGCACACGGCGGCGGTCATGGCGGTGGCACAGGCAAACAGGCGCATGAGCGGTCTCCCCCGACGGCGTGATCAGCTACAAGGTATGACGCCGGAGACCGCCCCGATGTTCACGTGCGGTAAACGGAAACCCCATCAAGGTCTTCCTTGGACAGCCGTCGCATCAGGTAGAGCCCCTCCAACGCGAACTCCAGCGCCGCCGCCGCGTGCCCGGGCGACTCCTCGCCCGCGCCCATGCCCAGCCTGGACATGACCTTCGCCAGCCCCGTCACGGGCCCGATCCGGTGCAGCAGATCTCCCGCGGAGACCAGCTCGCCGGACTCGACCTGGTTGCCCTCGGCGAACTTGTCGGTGATCGCCGACAGGTCCATGCCGCCCAGCCGGGTCCTGAACGTCTCGGCCGTCGCCCTGCGCAGCAGGTGGGCGAGGATCTCGGTCTCCCTGCCCTCCTCGCTGACCTCGAACTCGACCTTGCCCCGCAGGCTGTGGACCACGCCGGCCAGGTCGACCACGCGGGTGACGGCCTGGTCCTCGTCCTTCAGCGCCGCCCGGCGCACGGCCGAGGCCGCGGCGGTCTCGGCGGCCGCGATCGAGAAGCGGGCGGAGACGCCGGAACGGGCGTCCACGGCGGTCGACTCGCGGACCAGCCTGGTGAAGCGGGCGATCACCTCGACGAGGTGCTCGGGGACGTCGGCCCCGATGTCCGGCACGGACTCCTGGCGGATGAGCGTGAGCTCGTCCTCCACCGTCAGCGGGTAGTGGGTGCGGACCTCCGCGCCGAAGCGGTCCTTCAGCGGCGTGATGATCCGGCCCCTGTTGGTGTAGTCCTCGGGGTTGGCGCTGGCGATCAGCAGGATGTCGAGCGGCAGCCGCAGGTTGTAGCCGCGTACCTGGATGTCGCGCTCCTCCAGCACGTTGAGCAGCGACACCTGGATGCGCTCTGCCAGGTCCGGCAGCTCGTTGACGGAGAAGACGCCCCGGTTGGTGCGCGGGACCAGGCCGTAGTGGACCGTTTCCGGGTCGCCGAGCCGGCGCCCCTCCGCGATCTTGATCGGGTCGACGTCCCCGATCAGGTCACCCACGGAGGTGTCGGGCGTGGCGAGCTTCTCGCCGTAGCGCTCGTCGCGGTGCTTCCAGGCGACCGGCAGCTCGTCGCCCAGCTCCCGCGCCAGCGCCTGGCAGCGCGTGCAGACCGGCGCGTACGGGTGGTCGTTGATCTCGCACCCCTCGACGACCGGGGTCCACTCGTCGAGCAGGCCGGTGACGGTGCGGATGAGCCGGGTCTTGCCCTGGCCGCGCTCACCGAGGAGGACCAGGTCGTGCCCGGCTAGCAGGGCCCGCTCGAGATGCGGCAGGACAGAGTCGTCGAAGCCGACGATGCCGGGGAAGCGGGGTTCGCCGGCCCGGAGCTTGGCCAGCAGATTTTCCCTGACCTCGGCTTTGACGGTGCGATGAACGTGGCCGCTCTCTCGCAACTCGCGGAGAATACGTGGCTGATGCACGGGAACGAGACTACGTCCCCTTGGGGGAATGCGGCAGAGAGTTTCGCATCTGGCGGAGATTTCGGATCTTGACTATTGGGTGGCGGTAAGTGGGCGTGCTTGTCCCTTTAGTGGGGAGAATCGGGCCTAGGGAACGTAGGACATGTCGAGGGAGGCGAGACCCATGGCAGTGATGACGAGCCGCTTCGCCGACGGCCTCGCCGTGGGTTCCGACCTGGTGGAGGCCGCGGAGACCGCCGTCAGGCGGGCACTGTCGAGGCTCAGCGGCCAGGCCGACCTGGTCTGCTTCTTCATCTGCGGAGACGACCCCGATGACGTCGCCAGGGCCGGAGCGGCCGCGATGAAACTCGCACCCGAGGCGCACGTGATCGGATGCAGCGCCACGGGGGTGATCGGAGACGGGCAGGGGGTGGAGCTGACCCCCGCCGTCAGCGCCTGGGCCGCCACGCTGGACGGGGCCAGGCTCACGACGTTCGCGTTGGAGACCCTGACGGCAGAAGATCGGTTCGTGGTGGTCGGCCTGCCGGAACGGAGCCGGGACGATCATGTGGCGATCCTGCTGACCGACCCGTACAGCTTTCCGACCGACGCCTTCGTCGAACGCTCGGTCGACGTGCTCGGCGACCTGCCGCTGATCGGCGGGCTCGCCAACGGGTTGCAGGGACGGGGCTCGGTACGGTTGTTCGCCGACGGCGAGGTCTACACCGAGGGCGCGATCGGCGTGCTGCTCAGCGGACCCATCAAGATCAGCACCGTCGTCAGCCAGGGCTGCCGCCCGATCGGGCCCAGCATGGTGGTGACGGCCTCGGAGGAGAACCTGCTGCTCGAACTGGCCGGACAACCCGCGCTGGCCCGGCTCGAAGACATCGTCAGCGAGCTGGACGAGGACGACCGCGAACTGGTCGCCTCCGGGCTGCAGATCGGCCTGGCCATGGACGAATACGCCGAACGCCACGAACGCGGCGACTTCCTGATCAGGGGGGTCATCGGCATCGACCCGGAACGCGAGGCCGTGGCCATCGGCGACATCGTCGAGGTGGGCCGTACCGTCCGCTTCCAGGTCCGTGACGCGGCCACGGCCGACGAGGACCTCTACGACCTGCTGGACGCTCACCGGGAGGAGCACGGCAGGGTGGACGGGGCGCTGCTGTTCTCCTGCAACGGGCGCGGCTCGGCGATGTTCGGGACGGCCGACCACGACCCGGTCGCGCTGCGCGACACGCTCGGGCCCATCGGGGTGGCGGGGTTCTTCGCGGCGGGGGAGGTGGGGCCCGTGGCGGGGCACAACCACGTGCACGGCTTCACGGCCTCCGTCCTGGTGTTCTCCACGGGCAGCTCCTGACCCGACCGGCGCTTGACGCTCGGACGGCCGCCCCATCGTCCCCTCCCACCCCTTCGGTTCGTCGCAGGGGCTCTTCAAGACGCCGTCCGGCGGCCTTGTTGGCCGGGCCGAGGGCTGCTGGGCGGAGGGCCCTCGGTCCGGGGTGGTGGGGGCGTCAGCCGGATCGGGAGGTTACGGTGGGTGCCGGTTCCTGGCCGTTGGTGCCGGTGTGCGGGGTGGGGTCGCTTCCCTCGGTTCTGGAATGGAGGACGGGGCCGTCTTCGCCGGTCCCCGACTGCACGCCGCCCCCGTCCCGCGTGCCCGGGGAGCCCGGAGCCGGCATCGGGATCGCCTCGCAGTCCGAGACCGTGCCCTTGACGATCTCCAGGGAGGTCGCGAACGGCGCCTGATCGTCGCCGCCGCTGCTCTTGGAGACGGCCAGGACGAGCGTCTCGCCCGCCGGCACCTGCCCCTTCTCGATCTTGAACCAGATCCCGCCGCCGTCCTTCCCCATACTCGACTGGAACTGCCCGGTGGCGCTGCCCCGCTCGCCCCGCGGCCCCTTGCAGGTCTGCCCCTCGGGCAGGTAGTCGACCACGGCCTTGACCCCGGCGCGGCCCAGCTCGGCCTCCAGCCCCTCGGGGTCCCTGAACTCGCTGATCCGCACGCTGACCGTCCCGTCGGCACTCGTGGTGACCGCGAACGCCGGGCTGCCGGAGGTGAGCAGCACCACGGCGGTGGTGGCCGCCGCGGCCCCCGCCACCGCGGCGGACAGCCCCGCGTAGCGCCGCCGGGCCGATGTCGTCGTGGTCATCTCGTTCCCCGCCGTCCTGGTCGTGATCTCGTCCTTGAGTGCAGCGAGAAGGCGCTCTTCGAAGTTGCTCATGCCTGTCCTTCCACGTACACGGTCGTTGGCGAAGCGACGGATCCGAGGGCACGCCTTGCCCGGTGGAGTCTGACTCGGGCGGTCACCTGCCTGATGCCCAGGGCCTTGGCAGCTTCTGTGACGGTGAGCTGGTCGATCGCGACGAGTTCCAGCACGGCGCGTTCGCCCTCCGGCAGGCCACGCATGGCCTCCAGGGCGCCGCGCATCCGGCGCTCGGCGTCGATCCGCTCCTCCATCCGGACGAGATCGTCGTCGTCCATCAGCCGGCGGCCCGCGACGCGGCTGGACGCCCGCGCCTCCCGAGCCGTCTTGCGCTGCTGGGCCGACACGACGTTGCGCGCGACGCCGTACAGCCATCCGATCTCGCTGCCCCTGCCTGGCGCGTAGGTGTGCGCCGAGTCCACGGCCGCCAGGAAGATGTCCGCCGTCAGGTCGGCGGCGAGGTGGGGGTCGCTCACCCGCCGGACCACGAATCTCATGACGGCATCGACGTGGCGGCGATAGAAGGCCTCAAAGGCCGCGGGGTCTTCGTTGAGGCGCACGGCCTCGCTCCCTTCGTCGTTCGCCTTACACGGGTACTTGGGCCGAGCGACGAAAAGCGTTTCTCAGGGAGTCAGGCCGGGCGGTGGGGCTGGAAGAGCCAGGCGTCGAAGAGCGGGTCGAGGTTCTTGCCTGACAACTGCTCGGAGAGGTCGACGAAGTCCTTGGTCGTGACGTTGCCGTAGCGGTGCCGGGCGGTCCACGTCTTGAGCAGTTTGAAGAACGTCGGGTCGCCGATCGCCTTGCGCAGGGCGTGCAGGGCCATGGCGCCGCGCGTGTAGACGGACTCGTTGAACAGGTCGCCCGGCTTGGCCTGGCCGGGCGGGTAGCTCCAGATCGGATCGCCCGCCGGGCGGGCGTGGACGGTCTTGAAGATCTCGTCCGCGGTGCGCTTGCCCATGTGCTCCGACCACAGCCACTCGGAGTAGGTGGCGAAGCCCTCGTTGAGCCAGAGGTCCTTCCAGCGCTTGATGGACAGGCTGTCGCCGAACCACTGGTGGGCCAGCTCGTGAGCCATGATCATCTCGTCTGGGTCGAAGCCGCCGTAGAGCGGTTTGGTCTGGTTCTCCAGCGCGTAGCCCGCGGAGTAGTCGTCGACCACGCCGCCGGTCGAGGAGAACGGGTAGGGGCCGAAGACCGTGGACCAGTAGTCGGTGATCCTGCCGGATTCGGTGTAGAGCTTGTCGAGCACGCTCGCGAACTTGGGGTCGACGGCGGCCACGGTGGGGATGCCGCCGGGGCTGGCGCCCTGGCGGAGCTGGAACTTGCCGACCGTGGCGGTGGCCAGGTAGGTCGCCATCGGGTGGCGTTCGCTCCAGTTGAAGGTGGTCTTGCCGTCCGTGGTCGTGGGCCGGCCGGTCAGCTCGCCGTTGGCCAGGGCCGTCACCCCCGCGGGCACGGTGATGGCGAAGTCGAAGGTGGCCTTGTCGGCCGGGTGGTCGTTGCTGGGGAACCAGGTCTTGGAGCCGTTGGGCTCGGAGGCCACGAAGGCGCCGTCGGCCGTGGGGATGAATCCGTACGTGCCCAGGTTCGCGCTGTCCTTGGCGGGCTGCGGCGTGCCGTCGTAGACGACCTTGACCGTGAACCGGTCCTGCTTGTCGATCGGCGCGGCCGGCGTGACGGTCAGTTCGTTGCCCTTGTGGGTGAACGTCGCTGACGAGCCGTCGACGCTGACCTCGCGCACCCGCAGCCCCGCCAGGTCGAGGTTGAAGCTGGACAGGCCCTCGGTGGCCGAGGCCTGGACGGTGGTCACGCCCTGGAGGTGCTTGGTCGCGGGCGTGTAGTCGATGGCCAGGCCGTAGTGGGAGACGTCGTAGCCGCCGTTGCCGTCGGTGGGGAAGTCGGCGTCGCCGATGCCGGGCGCGCCCGCCTGGTAGGCGTTCGACTGATGCGGCTCGCTGACGGGCGAGCAGGCCAGCACGCTGATGAGCGCGGCAAACAGTGCCACGCCACGCCTGTTGGAACGCATAGGCGAACGAGCCCCCTTCGTTTCGTGACCAGGATATTACGCTGGGTCAGGCGTTGACGACGACCGTCCTTGCCGCCTTGTCGTGGAGAGCCTGCTTGCGTGGATCGAAGAGGATCCAGCCGAGGTCCAGCAGGAGCCCGACGCAGCAGAGCCATTCGAGCACGGTCGCCAGGCCCTGTCGTACCGCCGCCTGGCCCACACCCAGCTTTGCGCCGTTTTCCTGGACCACTCTAATGCCGAACAATCTTTTGCCGAGCGTCTGACCATTCCAGAAGGCATGAAACAGCCAGAAGTAAAGAAAGGCCAAAAGGCCGACCACGAAGGTGTGCTCCACCGGAAACCGGTCCCAGGCGCCCCCCTGGGCGTTCCACACGTAGTCCCAACTTGTCCAGTTGAAGGCGGCGGAGACGACGTTCACGATGATCCAGTCGAGGACGCCGGCGAACAGGCGCCGCCAGCGTCCCGCCAGTCCCGGCGATGGCGATCCCATGAATGCGTGATGGCCGTCGCCAACCTTTAACAAACCATTCGCAAAGCATGGATTACCTAAAGATTGCCTCTGCGCTCCTGCTCCCGCTCGATCGCCTCGAACAGCGCCTTGAAGTTGCCCTTGCCGAACCCGAGCGAGCCGTGCCGCTCGATCAGCTCGAAGAAGACCGTGGGCCGGTCCTGCACCGGCTGGGTGAAGATCTGCAGCAGGTAGCCGTCCTCGTCGCGGTCCACGAGGATCCCGCGCTTCTTCAGCTCCTCGATCGGCGCCCGCACCTGCCCGATGCGCGCCCGCAGTTCGGGGTCGTCGTAGTAGGAGCCGGGCGTGTCAAGGAAGCGCACGCCGGCGGCCCGCATGTGATCGACCGTGGTCAGGATGTCGTTGGTGGCCAGCGCGATGTGCTGCACGCCCGGACCGCCGTAGAACTCCAGGTACTCGTCGATCTGCGACTTCTTGCGGCTGACGGCCGGCTCGTTGAGCGGGAACTTGACCTTGCGCGTGCCGTCGGCGACGACCTTGGACATGAGCGCGGAGTACTCGGTGGCGATGTCGTCGCCGACGAACTCCGCCATGTTCGTGAAGCCCATGACGTCGCGGTAGAACTGCACCCACTCGTCCATCTTGCCCAGCTCGACGTTGCCGACGCAGTGGTCGATCGCCTGGAACAGCCGTCCGCCCTTCGTCGGGGGCGGCGCCACCAGCGGCTCGGCGGGCGCGTATCCGGGCAGGTAGGGGCCCGCGTAGTTGGCCCTGTCGACCAGCGTGTGCCGCGTCTGGCCATAGGTCGCGATCGCCGCGAGCACGACCTTGCCGTGCTCGTCCTCCACGGTGTGCGGCTCCGCCAGCCCCGTCGCCCCGTGCGCGACGGCGTAGGCGTACCCCGCCTCCACGTCGGGCACCTGGATGGCCAGGTCGATCACCCCGTCGCCGTGCTCGGCGACGTGCCGGGCCAGCTCCGTGCCGGGGCGGATGGAGGCCCTGAACTCGAACGTGGCGCCACCCGAGGTCAGGACGTACGCGGCCGTGTCCCGGCTGCCGGTCTCCGGCCCCCGGTAGGCCACGAGCTTCATGCCGAACGCGGTCGAGTAGTAGTGGGCCGCCTGCCTGGCGTTGCCCACGGCGAACACCACGGCGTCCATGCCGTGAACGGGAAAGACATCACTCATACCGTCAACTCTCGAATTTCCTGGACGAGTTGCGCAACAGTTACTTCAATGAGTGGGCAATCTGCCTAGCCGGATCCTGAGAAGTCCGGTAAATCTGTACAGCATGACGATCGACGAACTGGACGCCAGAATCATCGCCCTCCTGACCGACGAGCCCCGGCTGGGCATCCTGGAGTCCTCGCGCCGGCTCGGCGTGGCCCGCGGCACGGTCCAGGCCAGGCTCGACCGGCTGATCGCCAGAGGCGTGATCAAGGGGTTCGGGCCCGACGTGTCGCCGGAGGCGCTCGGCTATGACGTGACCGCGTTCGTCAGCATGGAGATCAGGCAGGTGGCCGGGCATGACCCGGTGGCCGACCGGCTGGCCCGCATCCCCGAGGTGCTGGAGGTGCACACGATCACCGGCGACAGCGATCTGCTCTGCCGGGTCGTCGCACGCACGAACGCCGATTTGCAGCGGGTAATCGATGAAATCGTGGATGTTCAGGGTGTGCTGAGGACTAATTCGATCATCGTCCTGGACACCCCGGTTCCGTACCGAGTGGTGCCGTTGGTCGCCGATGTTCCACGTCGCGGCGTGCGTTCGCCGTAGTATCGCTTAGGGACGAGGCAGCATTATCGATCATTTACCCTTGACATTCGCCCAGCTTGCGGGGGTTGGGTGAAGCTTGCCTAGGGGGGTCGAGGGTGCGGATCGGCGGTGGAAAAGGAATGCGAAAGCGGCGGGTTCTCCGGGTTGTCCTGATTAGTTTTGGCGCGGGAATCCTCGTGTTCGTCGGGCTTTTCGCGGTGGCATGGGCGCTGACGCCCATTCCCGACACCACGCAGAAGCAGGCCACCGCGCAGGGCTCGGTGATCTACTTTCGCGACGGCAAGACCGTGCTGGCGCGGCGCGGAATCGACCGCAAGAACGTCGAACTGGCCAAGGTGCCCAAGCACGTGCGCGACGCGGTCATCGCCGCGGAGAACCGCTCCTTCTACCAGGACGGCGGCGTGTCGATCAAGGGCACCGCGCGGGCCGTCTGGTCCACCATCAGCGGCCAGCAGCTCCAGGGCGGCTCCACCATCACCCAGCAGCTCGTCCGCAACTACTACAGCGGGCTCAGCCAGGAACGTTCCGTCATCAGGAAGTTCAAAGAGATCCTCATCTCGATGAAGGTCGACCAGTCCAAGTCGAAGGACTGGGTGCTGGAGCAGTACCTCAACACGATCTACTTCGGCCGGGGCGCCAACGGCGTCCAGTCGGCCGCGCGCGCCTACTTCGGCAAGGACGTCGACAAGCTCAGCGTGGCCGAGGGCGCCTACCTGGCGGCCGTGATCCAGCAGCCCAGCCGTTTCGCCGACCCCAAGGGCTCCGACCGCGAGATGGTCCAGGCCCGCTGGCAGTCCGTGATCGACGCCATGCGGCAGACGCGCGCGCTCACCCCCGAACAGGCCGCCGCCCAGACGTTCCCCGAGCTGCGGCCGCCGAAGAAGCCGTTCGAGCTCAAGGGCCAGGCCCAGTACATGGTCGAACAGGTCACCGCCGAGCTCAACCGGCGCGGCTACACCGACGAGGACATCAACGGCGGCGGGCTCAAGGTCGTCACCACGTTCGACAAGAAGCTCATGGCGGCGGCCGAGCGGGCCGTCAGAGAGACGCTGCCCGACGCGACGCCCTCGAAGGTCCGCACGGGGCTGGCGGCCGTCGATCCCTCCTCAGGCGAGGTCGTGGCCTTCTACGGCGGCCGTCCCACGCAGTCCACCTACTACGACAGCGCGTTCTCCGCCAAGGTCATGGCCGGCTCGACCTTCAAGCCGTACACGCTGGCGGCGGCGCTGGAGAACGGCTTCGACCTGTCCACCAGGGTCAACGGCAACTCGCCGATGCGCGTGGCCTCGGCCTCCAAGCCGATCCCGAACGACAGCGGGCGCTCCTACGGCCAGATCGACCTGGTCAGCGCCACCCAGAACTCCGTCAACACCGCGTTCGTCGACCTCGGCCAGAAGGTCGGCCTGGACAAGGTCGCCAAGGTCGCCGAGGCCGCCGGCATCCCCGCCGGCCAGCTGGAGCAGCACCAGAACGCCGCCTCCTTCCCGCTCGGCGTCGCCTCCGTCAGCGCCGTCCAGAACGCCTCCGGCTTCTCCACCTTCGCCAACAAGGGCGTCCACATGGAGGCCCACGTGGTCAGGTCGGTCACCAACGCCGAGGGGATCAAAAAGGACGTCAAACCGGCCTCGACGCGGGTGGTCGGCGAGCAGGCCGCCGCCGACGCCGCGTACGCGATGCAGCAGGTCGTCCAGTACGGCACCGGCACCGCCGCCCGCCTCTACGACCGCCCGGTGGCCGGCAAGACGGGCACCACGGACGAGTCGAAGTCGGTCTGGTTCAACGGCTTCACCCCGCAGCTCGCGACGGCGGTCGACATGTTCCGCGACGACAACGCCACCGTCACGATCCCCGGGTACGGCACGCAGTTCGGCGGCCAGCTCCCCGCGCAGATCTGGCGGGCGTTCATGACCGAGGCCATGGCGGGCAAGCCGGTCGAGGAGTTCCCAGAGCCGTCCGACTACGGGTACGGCTACGCCCCCGACTACTCACAACCTGATCCGAACCAGGACATGCCCCAGCGGGAGCCGGCGCCGACCATGCCCCCGGACGGCTGGTACACGCCGGAGCCCGACTTCACCGATGCGCCGCGGACGGCCCCGCCCACCTCGGACGGGCCCCCCGACCTCGGACGGCAGAGCGAGCAGCCGCAGCAGAGCGACGTGCCGCCCACGCAGCTCAACGACCCGCCGACGACCCAGGACGACGGCGGCGTCGGCAACATCGGCCGCAACCCGCCCACGACGGGCGGCTGACCGGCTCGTCATCGGCGACCCGCCGATGACGAGCCGACTAGCTCGACAGCTCGGCCCGTAGCGCCTCGACGGTGGTCACGGGCATCCGGCATGTGAACCCCTTGCACACGTATGCCGCGGGCGCCCCGTCCACCGGCCCGCGCCCTTCGAGGAGCGCGGGGAACGCGCCGTCGCCGTGCCCGAGCGCCACGACCAGCCCGGGAACGTCGGCCAGCAGGGCCTCCCGGTGCAGCGCCCCCGTGCGGGGATCGTCGGCGGGGCCGACGACGGCCACCTCGAACGGGCCGTCCAGCGCCGCCCGCGCCACCGCCAGCCCCCACCCCGCGAACCTGGCGTGCCCGGTCGCCAGCACCGACACCGTGCCGAGCGCGGCGTGGGCGGCCTCCCGGTGGCGGGCCGAGCCGGTCAGCGCCGCGTACGACAGCAGCGCGCCGGCGGCCGCGTACTGGCCCGAGGGGGTGGCGTTGTCGGTGGGGTCCTGTGGGCGCTGGAACAGCCGTTGGGCGTCGTCGGCGGTGTCGTAGAAGCCGCCCGCGCCGTCGGCGAACCTGTCGAGCACGGTCTCCAGCAGCGAACCCGCAAGCCGGAGCCACCTGACCTCGCCGGTCACGCCGTACAGGGAGATCAGCCCTTCGGCGAGGTTGGCGTAGTCGTCGAGCACACCGGCGTTCGCGCCCGCCCTGCCGTCGCGCGAGGTGCGCAGCAGCCTGCCGTCGTCCACCACGTGGGTGCCGGCGAGCAGCTCGGCCGCCGCCGTGGCCGCCGCGACGAGGTCCGGCCGCTCGAACACCGCCCCCGTCTCGGCCAGCGCGGCGATCGCCAGGCCGTTCCACGAGGCCACGATCTTGTCGTCGCGTCCGGGCCTGACCCGCCGCTCCCTGGCCGCGAGCAGCCGCGCCCGCACCTCCGCCCAGCGCGCGGGGTCGTCGGGGTCGGTGAGGAGCTGCAGCACGGACGTGCCGTGCTCGAACGTGCCGGTCACCTCGAACAGCCCGGCCGCCCAGCGCCCGTCGTCGTCGCCGAGCGCCTCACGCAGCTCCTCGGGCGTCCAGACGTAGAACCTGCCCTCGACGCCCTCGCTGTCGGCGTCCAGCGCCGAGGCGAAGCCGCCCTCGGGGGTGCGCAGCTCGCGCAGCATCCACTCGGCGCTCTCCAGCGCCACCCGCCGCGCCAGGTCGCCGCCGCCCGCCTTCCACCAATGGGTGTAGACCCGCAGCAGCAGGGCGTTGTCGTAGAGCATCTTCTCGAAGTGCGGCACGACCCACTCCGCGTCCACGCTGTAGCGCGCGAACCCGCCGCCGAGCTGGTCGTACATGCCGCCGCGGGCCATCGCCTCCAGCGTCCCGCCGCTCATCTCCCGCTCCCCTGACCGCAGCAGGAACTCCAGCACCATGGACGGCGGGAACTTGGGCGCCCCGCCGAACCCGCCGTTGGCCGCGTCGAACGAGGCCCGCAGGTTGTCCAGGGCACGCGCCAGCGCCGCCTCGTCCGGCAGGGGCCCGCTGGGGAGCGTGGTGCTCTGGTTGAGCGCCTCCACCACCTTCGCGCCCTGCCGCAGCACGGTCTCCCTGTCGCCCGTCCACACGTTGTGGACCTCGGTGAGCAGACGCCGGAAGTGGGGGCGCGGGAAGTAGGTTCCGCAGTAGAACGGGTGGCCTTCCGGCGTGGCGAACACCGTCATCGGCCAGCCGCCCTGGCGGGTCATGGCCTGCGTGGCGCCCATGTAGACAGCGTCCACGTCGGGCCGCTCCTCGCGGTCGACCTTGATGTTGACGAAGTGCTCGTTCATGAGCCGCGCGGTCTCGGCGTCCTCGAAGCTCTCATGGGCCATGACATGGCACCAGTGGCAGGCCGAGTAGCCCACGCTGATGAGCAGCGGCACGTCGCGGTCGCGGGCCTCCGCGAACGCCTCCTCGCCCCACGGATGCCAGTCGACGGGGTTGGCCGCGTGCTGCAGCAGGTAGGGGCTCGTGGCGTCTTTCAAGCGGTTCATCAGGACCTCCCCTGATCAGCCTAGTCCGCTCCCCAAGCTCGCTCTCGCGGGGACTGCGGCTGACTGGAGAGGGTGGGACGGCGTAGGTTACGGGGCGTGGATATGGAGTTCGTGTGTGCCCATGCCGGCCGTCCGGCGACCGATCTCACGCGCAGGGACGTGGCCCGCGCGCTGCTCGCCGTCCCGTCAGGGGTGGCGCTGGTGGCGCTGCCCGACCTGCGGCGTGCGATGTTTTCGACGGGAAACCCGCTCTCCCTCCGTTTCTGGGACTCCGCCAAGGCCACGCTCGGCTCCATCGAGGCCGGGGTGGCCACGGTGGGGGACGTTCAGCGCTGGGTCGAGTCCACCGGCACCGAGCCGATTCTCATGACGCCCAGCTACTTCGTCTGGCCTGAGGAGGACGAGCGCGGGCCCGTGGCGGACGAGATGTTCACCCGGCTGGTCTCCTACCTGGAGGAGCGGGTGGCGGCGGGGGAGATCGATCCCGACGCGCTGGCCGCCGGCGAGCAGGAGGCGCGCGGCGCCTACGAGGAGCTCCAGGAGCGGTGGCTGAGCACGCCGCTGGCCGACGGCAGGGTGCCCGGGTTCGCGGTCAGCGACGAGCAGGACGAGGAGCTGTTCGCGGCCTGGGACGAGGAGGAGGCCTTCGCGCTGTCGGAGCTGCGGCGCATCGTCGAAGGGCTGGCCAAGCAGCCCGCGCTGCCCGCTGGGGAGCTGGAGGCGGCGGGGGCGCGTCTGCGGGCGCTGCTGGCCCTGCCCGGCTACCCCGCGAACGTGCTGCGGGCCTGCGCGGGCTTCGACGAGCGTCCGCTGCCCGACGACGACGGGGAATTGTGGCTGGCGGTGGCGGCGGGCATCGCCGGGCCCGTCTCGGACCTGTCGGACAGCGGCGACGTGCTGGAGGAGTTCGCCGATCTGGACGGGGAGCTCAGCTTGGAGGACACGGCGCTGGCCAACCTGTGCGCGATCCAGCACGCCGACTGGCTGGCCGGGGTGGCGGCGCTGGCCAGGATGGGCCCGGGGGTGCTGGCCTCGCCCGAGCGGATGGCGCGGCTGATCGCCGAGTCGGAGGACATCGACGCCGACGCCCACGACGACGACGATCTCGACGCCACCGAGGGGATGTTCGCGTCGGTGGTGAGCCTGTGGGCCTACCTCGGCATCGTGGACGAGGGCGACGTGCTCACCCCGCTGGGCTGGTGGGGGCTGCCGAAGGCGTTGGAGCGTGCTTGGTCGCCCGCTGCCGACTGATCGACGACGCGAAGGACCTGGTCACCTGGTCGGAGCGTCGACCAGGTCCTTGAACTCGGGGTGGCGCTCGATGTACTTGGCCACGTAGGGGCAGACGGGGACGACCCGCAGGCCGGTGTCGGCGCTCGCCTGGAGCGCGAACCCGACCAGCTTGCCCGCCAGCCCCTGCCCTTCGTAAGCGGGCAGCACCTCGGTGTGCGTGAAAACGATCTTTGTGGGCAGCAGCCGATAGTCGGCGAACCCGGCGACCTTGCCGTCCAAGAGAAGCTCGAAACGGCTCTCCGTCGAGTTGTCGACTATTTCCATGGGCATCTAATCGGCCTTCTTGTCGGGGTCGCCCTCGTGCGCGTGCGGTACCTGGATCTTCGAGATCTGCTTGTTCATCGACTTGATCAGCAAGTACAGGGCCACGCCGAGGAGCGCCACGACGATGAAGCCGAGTACGCCCGGGCTCACATCGCCGGCTGCCAGAACTGTCACACTTCCAGTCTGCCACCCTGGGGCGGCGGTCCGTTCAGCGGCAGGCGAGCCCGGAGCGCACGGCAGGGCCGAGCCCCCCGGCGTCCCCGCTCAGTGGCAGGCGGGCTCGACGTCGTCGGCGTGGATGCCGGTGAACAGGTCGTCCTCGGGGAGTTCGGTGTCGACCAGCGAGCGCGCCAGGTGGTAGTCCTCGGTCGGCCAGATCTCCTGCTGCAGCTCGCGCGGGCAGACGAACCAGAACCCGTCCGGGTCGACCTGGGTGGCGTGGGCCAGCAGCGCCTCGTCGCGGATCTGGAAGTACTCGCCGCACGGCACCCGCGTGGTCACCGGCCACTTGGCCGGGCGGTCCTCCCAGCGGGAGATCCAGTCGGCGTACGGGGAGCCGAGCCCGCGCTCGTTCATGACCTCGTGCAGCGCCTCGAAGCGCTCCTTGGTGAAGCCCATGTGGTAGTAGAGCTTCAGCGGCTGCCACGGGTCGCCGGTGCCGGGGTAGCGGTCGGGGTCGCCGGCCGCCTCGAACGCCTCGACGGAGACCCGGTTGGTCATGATGTGGTCGGGGTGCGGGTAGCCGCCGTCGTCGTCGTAGGTGATGATGACGTGCGGCCTGAACTCGCGTACGGCCGCCACCAGCGGCCTGGAGGCGTCCTCCAGCTTCTGCAGGCCGAAGCAGCCTTCGGGCAGCTCCTCCTCCTCGCTCTCCGGCAGGCCGGAGTCGACGAAGCCCATGAACTGCTGCCGCACGCCGAGGATCTCGCGGGCCCGGTTCATCTCGGCCCTGCGCACCTCCCCGATGTTGGCAACGATCTCCGGCCGGTCCATCTTGGGGTTGAGCACGGACCCCCGCTCGCCGCCCGTGAGGGTACAAACCAGCACTTCCACGCCTTCGCGCACGTAGCGCGCCATCGTGGCGGCGCCCTTGCTCGACTCGTCGTCGGGGTGGGCGTGGACGGCCATCAGCCTCATCGGTGCACTCACTGGCGAGCTCTCCTCATAGCGTGTTCCTCAGTCGGAGGACCAGTCACTGGCCCAGAGAGGTTAGTTTCTGCTGGGCGGTCGCGAGGGCACACCCCCCGCGGGCGACAATTGTCTCGGATAACGCCGAGGGAGTGCAGGGAGATTCCGCCATGGTCACCAGAGATGTCGAGAACGGGCCTGTTCTCGGCACACCCGACGACTACCCCGACCGTCCCAAGCGAGGCGGCCGGCTGGTCGTCCACGTGGTGATCGGCGTGCTGGTGGCCATCATCGCAGGTGGATGGGGCTACGTGATGTGGTCGATGACGGCGGGCGGTTCGGAGGCGCCGGCTCAGGTGGTGACGTTCAACGTCGACAGGCCGGACCGCGCCGAGATCACCTTTGAGGTGTACAAGCCAGACGATAGGGTGGCCGTCTGCCGGATCAGGGCTCTGGACGTGGGCCACGGGGAAGTTGGGAGCAAGGAAGTAAGAATCCCGGCTGGTGGGGGTAGTAAGCAGCTCAAGGAAAGTCTTGACACGAGTGGTCAGGCGACTTCCGTCCACATCCAGTACTGCAATCTCGTATAGTGAGACATTTGGGGAAGCGTTCGAGCGGTTAAGTTGTTAGCCTTTCGCAATTCAACCGTTCGCAACCTCAAGTGATCTTAGGGCCCCCTAGGCAAGCAAGGAGAACCCGTGGCCGACTCTCGCGATGAGAACGTCACATGGCTGACGCAGGAGGCGTACGACCGCCTGAAGGCGGAGTACGAATATCTCTCTGGCCCCGGGCGCGTCGACATCGCCAAGAAGATCGAAGCCGCCCGCGAAGAGGGCGACCTGCGGGAGAACGGCGGATACCACGCCGCCAAGGACGAGCAGGGCAAGATGGAGGCCCGCATCTTCCATCTCCGGCAGATCCTCGACAATGCCCAGGTGGGAGAGGCCCCCAAGGCCGAGGGTGTGGTGGGCCCCGGCATGACCGTGACCATCCGGTTCGTCGGTGACGACGACGAGGTCACCTTCCTGCTCGCCTCTCGCGAAGAGAGCGGAGCGCCGATCGACGTCTACTCGCCCAAGTCCCCGCTCGGCGCGGCGATCAACGGCAAGAAGATCGGGGAGAAGGCGACCTACTCCATGCCCAACGGCCGCCAGAACACCGTCGAGATCCTCGAGGCTGTGCCGTACATCGGCAACTGACACCCCTGGACCACGACCGCCGGGCCCACGCCGGCCCGGCGGAATTCACGCATTCCTCAGGTATCCGTCAGGACCTGAGCTTCCTGGTCAAGTCTCGCAAGCGGCGCAACCCCTTCAAACTCGTGCCGTTCATCGTGGTGACACTGGTCGCGGTGCTGACCGCCGACATCCTGCTGCTGGTCCAGCCGCCGGAGCGGGTCGAAGAGGCCGCCGCCACCCCCAATCAGACGCTCCTGCTGCAGCAGCGGCGGGAGCAGCTCCAACAGCAACAACAACCGCAGCAGCAACAACCGCAGCGGCAGGAGCCGGCCGTCATGCCGGTCAAGCCGCTGGGCAATCTGCACAAGCCCAACCTGTTCGTCCTGACCCGCAAGCCCTTCACCAATGAGCTGTTACAGAAGGTGGCCAAGCTGCGCGGCGTGCGGGCCCTGGAGTTGGCCGACGCCGCTTCCGTCATGCTCGACGACAAGCGGGTGCAGACACTCGCGGTGAACCCGTCCACGTTTCGCGCCTACACACCCAAGGTGACCGCTTCGTCCGACGCGCTGTGGCAGAACGTCGCGGCCGGTGACGTGGCGGTCTCGTTCGTGCTGGGCAACGACGGCGGGCTGCCGCTGCACAGCCGGGTGGCGGCCCCGTCGGGGCAGTTGCGGATCGGCGCGTACGCCACCACCGGCTTCGGCGCCGTGGACGCCGTCGTCTCCAAGGACGTCGGCCGCGCGCTCGGGTTGCCGCGCGACAACGCCCTCATCGTCAGCGCCCCCAAGGCCGACTCCGACGCACTGCGCAAGGCGATACTCAAGGCGCTGCCCAAGGGCACGCAGGTGGCCATGGTCAACCCGGTGCTGCCCAAGCCCCAGGCCAAGCCGGAGCGGAACTGGCCGTCCGGCTCGTTCATGACCGGCGAGCAGCTCACCGTGGCGCTGAAGGCCGCCGGGTCCAAGCTCGGCAGGCCGTACGTGTGGGGCGCGGAGGGCCCTGACACCTTCGACTGCTCAGGACTGGTCCAGTGGGCCTTCGCGCAGGCGGGGGTGCGGGTGCCCCGGGTGACGCACCAGCAGTGGCTGGCGGGGCCGCAGGTGCCGTTCAAGCAGATGCAGCCGGGCGACCTCATCTTCTGGCGCCTCGACCCGACGAATCCCGACTACATCTCCCACGTGGCGATCTATTGGGGTGACGGGAAGATGATCCAGGCTCCGCGTACCGGCGACGTGGTCAAGATCTCCCCGGTGCACACCCGCAATCTCGCGGGGGTCGTCAGGGTGAGCCCGGCCGCGGCGTCCAAGGTTCGCTGACCCGCCTTCCGTCCAATCTGGCGCGATCCGAGTGCGTGCATTTCTCGTGCAACTGTGTAATCGTCATTACATGGCTACAGAGGACGAGACCGCACAGATCCGCGGCTGGTTCACCGGGCGGATGCCCGAAGGCTGGTTCACCGGCGCACCCGAGATCGTCAGGGACCGCGAGGAGATCGCGGTGCTCGGCACGCTGCCCGACCTCCCGCCTGACGTGCCCGAGGCCGAACGCGCCGCCCTCATCGAGGGGCTGGCCAGGAGGTTCAGGGAGGAGACACGCGAACGGCGCATCGAGATCGCCGCGGAAGCCGAGCGCAAATTCCGGCAAAAGGTGTCATGGGGGGTGGTCTGCGGTGGAGAGACCGTGATGTTCACCACACTCTCGGTGCCGGTGATGACCCGGCTCCGCCAGTCGGAGCGCCAGGTTCTCGACACGCTCGTGGCCGCCGGCGTGGCCAGGAGCAGGAGCGACGCGCTCGCCTGGTGCGTGCGCCTGGTCGGCAGACACACCGACACATGGCTCGCCGATCTGCGCGACGCGCTCCAGCACGTCGACAGAGTTCGCTCGGAGGGGCCGGACCTCAATTCCTGAGACCACCCAGGGGAAACGGCTCCGCGAATGGACTAAACCACTGCGATAATTGGTTTAGACCAGCGCCATTGGTGTGGACCAATGGCGGAAATTCGTTCTTTTAAATCCCCTCCTCTTGGGTAGGCTCCCCCAATCGCCAGGGCCTCTGCCTGCGGCGACGGTCGCGCCAACAGGTCTATGCCAATTGGCCTCCGAGCCGCTTCGTCGTTAATGATGACTGGGCCCTGAGAGAGTGGAGGAGTCACAGTCGTGTCCGTTTCCGTGGAAGTTCCCGCGCCCACCGCCAATCGCGAATTGGTCGCGTGGGTGAGCGAGATCGCAGCCCTGACCCAGCCAGACCGGATCGAGTGGTGCGACGGCTCGGAGGAGGAGTGGACCCGTCTGACCAACCTTCTCGTCGAGCAGGGCACGCTCACGCGCCTGGCCGCCCGGCCCAACAGTTTCTACGCCAAATCCGACCCGACCGACGTCGCCAGGGTCGAGGACCGCACGTTCATCTGCTCGGAACGTGAGCAGGACGCCGGGCCCACCAACAACTGGATCGCACCCGACGAGATGCGCCAGACGTTCGGCAAGCTGTTCAAAGGCTGTATGCGCGGCCGCACCATGTACGTCGTGCCATTCTGCATGGGCCCGCTCGGCGGCGAGATCTCCCAGCTCGGCGTGGAGATCACCGACTCCCCGTACGTCGCGGTGTCCATGCGGATCATGACCCGCATGGGCGACAGGGCGCTGCGGCTCATCGAGGAGCGCGGAGCGGCGCGAAAGGCCGGAGAGAGCGAGGAACAAGCCAACGGAGGCCGCAGCAAGCGCGACCATCAGCACGGAGCGGCGCGAAAGGCCGGAGAGAGCGAGGAACGAGCCAACGGAGGCCGCAGCAAGCGCGACCATCAGCACAGCGACTTCGTCAAGGCCGTCCACTCCGTCGGGGCCCCGCTCGGGCCGGACGAGGAGGACGTGCCCTGGCCGTGCAGCTCCACCAAGTACATCAGCCACTTCCCCGAGACCCGCGAGATCTGGTCCTACGGCTCCGGGTACGGCGGCAACGCCCTGCTCGGCAAGAAGTGCTACGCCCTGCGCATCGCCAGCGCCATGGCCCGCGACGAGGGCTGGATGGCCGAGCACATGCTCATCCTCAAGCTCACACCGCCCTCCGGCGAGACCCGTTACATCGCCGCGGCCTTCCCCAGCGCCTGCGGGAAGACCAACCTCGCCATGCTCCAGCCCACGATCCCGGGCTGGAAGGTCGAGACGATCGGCGACGACATCGCCTGGATGCGCTTCGGCGACGACGGCCGCCTCCGCGCGATCAACCCGGAGGCGGGCTTCTTCGGCGTCGCGCCCGGCACCGGCGAGGTGACCAACGCCAACGCGGTCAGGACGCTCTGGGGCAACAGCATCTTCACCAACGTCGCCCTCACCGACGACGGCGACGTGTGGTGGGAGGGCCTCACCGACGAGCCGCCGGCGCACCTGACCGACTGGAAGGGCCGCTCCTGGACGCCTGACAGCGACGAGCCGGCCGCCCACCCGAACGCCCGCTTCACCACCCCGGCCGCCCAGTGCCCGACCATCGCACCGGAATGGCAGGACCCCGAGGGCGTGCCCATCTCAGCGATCTTGTTCGGCGGTCGCCGCGCCACCGCCGTGCCTCTGGTGACAGAGTCGCTGAGCTGGGAGCACGGCGTCTTTCTCGGAGCCAACGTCGCCTCCGAGAAGACCGCCGCCGCCGAGGGCAAGGTCGGCGAGCTGCGCCACGACCCGTTCGCCATGCTGCCGTTCTGCGGTTACAACATGGGCGACTACTTCGCCCACTGGCTGGACATCGGCCGCCGCGAGGGCGCCAGGCTGCCGCGGATCTACTACGTCAACTGGTTCCGCAAGAACGCCGACGGCGCGTTCATCTGGCCGGGCTTCGGCGAGAACAGCCGCGTGCTCAAGTGGATCGTGGACCGGCTCAACGGCGAGGCCAAGGCCGTGCCCACGCCGATCGGCCTGCTGCCCGCCGACCTCGACACCGAGGGCCTGGAGTTGTCGGAAGAGGACCTGCGCACGCTGCTGTCGGTCGACCGCGACGTGTGGCGCGAGGAGGCGTCGCTGATCCCCGCCCACTTCGAGAAGTTCGGCAAGCAGCTGCCCAAGGAGCTCTGGGACGAGTACAACGCCCTGGTCGACCGCCTGGGCTGACTCGCGCGGCCCGTCCGACTCGGCCGGGCCGCCACACCACGAGACCGGGCCGCCGCGGACCTCTCCGGCGGCCCACCCACACGGCGCCGGCGTCCTCACGACGACCGGCGCCGTCTCGCGCTCCCTGGTGTTGATTGAGGGTAATGAAATTCGAATAATCTAAATGAGCAGAACGAAACCTTTACCACTGCCTTACGCGTCCTTCCGGTAACCAGCCAAATACGGCTGACGGAGGGAGGCCTAAATGGACCTGTTCCTGCTGATCCTTTCGGTGGCCCTGGCGGCAGTCGCCGTCGTCACCGCCTCCACGCTCAGACGCGCCCACGCCGCCATCCGGGGGACGGAAACCGGCTCGCGCGCTCGCGACCTCGACCACACCGACCTCGCCTACCTGGCGGGAGGGCCGCAGAGGGTGGCGGACACGGTCATCGCGCTGCTGGCCGGGGCCAAGGCCATCCGGCTGTCACGCGGGGGACACGTGCACCACGTCGCCACGGATGTCATGCCGCGGACTCCCCTGGAGGAGTTCGCGCTGGGCGTCGTCGCAGCCGGGTCGGGCCTGGGTGTGTGGGTGCTCAAGGAGGAAATCATCCGGAGCCTGGCCATGGAGTCGCTCAGGCAGCGCCTGACGGGGCTGGGACTGCTCGCGCCCGACGAGGCTCGCGTCCGGGTCGGCAGGCTCGCCAGGTGGCTGCGGGAGATCAAGCTCATCGCGTTCGCCGGCGCCGTGTTCATGCTGGTGCTGGTCGGGGTCGGAAGCACGGGCGGAGCGGTCCTGGTGCTTGCGATGCTGCTCCTGGCGGTCACGGGAGCGGCCGCGGCGGTCGTCCTCGCCATCCACCGGCGCCGCACGCCGGCCATGCTGACCGCGTCGGGCCGGGACACGCTCGCGGCGGCCCGGCAGGAGCACCTCCGAGGCGGTGCCGGGACCGATTCTCTCGCGCTGCACGGGCTGAGCGAGCTCGACGACCGCGACCTGCGACTCCACCTCGTGCGCCGCCCGGCACGTCGCAGCCGCCGGAGCTCGGTGGCGTACGGTGGCGGTGCCGGTGCCGGTTACAGCGGTGGCGGAGGCTGTGGCTCGGCGTCCAGCGGTTGCGGCGGTGGCACGTCGGGCTGCGGCGGCGGAAGCGGCTGCGGTGGCGGCGGCTGCGGGGGAGGAAGCTGACATGGCCGGTCTCGGGGTGGGCATCGGCTGGCGGGCCGAGCTGGACCTGTCGATCGAGCGGATGAGCGGCGTCGACTTCGTCGAGGTGGTCGCCGAGAACATCAAGCCCGCCCGCCTGCCCGAGTCGTTACGCCTCCTGCGCGCCAGGGGCTTGCCGGTGATCCCGCATGGGGTGTCGCTCGGGGTCGGCGGGGCCGAGCCGCCCTCGGAGGCGAGGCTGGCTCACCTGGCCGCCTGCGCTCAGGCGCTGGGCTCGCCGCTGGTCAGCGAGCATCTCGCGTTCGTGCGGGGCGGCGGGATCGAGGCCGGTCACCTGCTGCCCGTGCCCCGCACGTACGAGTCCCTGCGGGTCGTCACCGAGAACGTGCGCCGGGCTCAGGACGCGCTGCCGGTGCCGCTGGCTCTGGAGAACGTCGCGGCGATCTTCGGCTGGCCGGACGACGAGCTGACCGAGGCCCAGTTCCTCGCCGAACTGGTCGAGCGCACCGGGGTCGGGCTGCTGATCGACGTGGCCAACCTCTACACCAACCAGTTCAACCTGGGCCTGTCGGCCGTGGCCGCGCTCGACGCGCTGCCGCTGGAGCACCTCGCGTACGTGCACGTGGCCGGCGGGTACGAGCACCACGGGATCTGGCACGACACGCACACCACCGCCGCGCCGCAGCCCGTGCTCGACCTGCTCACCGAGTTGTGCGCCCGCGCCGGCCCGCCGGGCGTGCTGCTGGAGTGGGATGACGAGTACCCGAGCGACGCCGCCCTGGAGAACGAGCTGGCGAAGATCCGCACGGCGATGTCCCTCGCCCGGGAGCCCGGATGACGGACCCACGCGTCGGGGCGCCCGAGCCGACCGCCGGCCCCTCGGACGTCGAGGGACCGGCGGGGGCCAGGGAGCGGCTGGCCGAGGCGCAGGCGCGGGTCGTGGCGGCTCGCGTGGCCCTGGCGGAGGTGCCCCGGGGCTTCGACCCGGGGCGGATGCGGGCGCAGGCGGCGAGCCTGGTCTCCAAGCGGCGTGCCATCGTGGCCAGGATCAGGCCGGACACCGCCGTGGCGGCCGGTCCCGACCTGGCCGCGGAGTTCGCCGCCTACGCCCGCTCCCGCGGCGAGCCGCCGCCGAACTACCGCACCGACGCCGACGACTTCGCCGCCTGGCTGCGCGAGCGGGGACGGATGCCGGACCCGCCGCGCAGGTCACGGTGGTGGTCGCGCCTCCTGCGTGGCGTTTAGGTGACTTTCCGCCGGAAACGGGAGGGGCGTGGGGGGACTTCGCTGTGTCGATGGCAGCTATCTGACGGTTACGCCGGTCGCGTGCACCGACAGCGTCGGCATGCCGTACGAGGTCACGCTGGAGCTGCATCGGGACGGCACCCCGTACGGCAGCGTGGGCGAGCGGTGCGGCTGGCTGCTGGCCCGCCTGGCGCGCGGCGTCGACGAGGCCCGCCAGGGCAGGGGAGCGGCCAGGCAGTGGGCCGATCCCGACGACAGGTTCCCCGATCAGGAGCCCGACAGCGAGCTGTTCTCTTTCCGCTATCGCACCAGGTCGGGCCTGGTCGGCGGTGGGGAGCTGCGCTGCCAGCTGCGGACCATCCCGTTGTGGCAGCCGGGGCGGCGCGAGTGGCGGGTGACCAGGCGGGCGTATGTGGAGGCGTGGGGCGCCACGGGCGTGGGCATGCGGGCGGTGCTGACGTCGGCGGAGTTGTCGGCGTTCGTGGGAGGTCTCGTGAAGGAAGCCGCAGAATGTCTGGAAGGCAGAGACTTGGCCACGAATCCAGTGAAGGGAGCAGGCACGCCTGAATCGCGGTGATAATTGCCTGTTGGGTCATTCGACCGAAGGCAGAGCACCCCTCCCGGGAGGAACTCCGTGGGCCTGCGCGATCTGGTCTACCGGCTCTATGAGCGCCGGCTGGAGGCGAAGCTGTCCAAGGACAGCGTCCCCCGGCACGTCGGGGTGATCATCGACGGCAACCGCCGCTGGGCGCGCGCCATGGGCATGCGTGACGTGGCCACGGGCCACCGCAAGGGCGCGGACAAGATCTCCGAGCTGCTCAACTGGTCCCGCGAGACCGGTGTCGAGGTCGTCACGGTCTGGATGCTGTCCAACGACAACCTCAACCGGCCGAGGGAAGAGCTGGAGCCCCTGCTGCGCATCATCGAGGACGTGACGCGGGAGCTCGTGGCGGAGGGCTGGCGGATCAGCCCGGTGGGAGCGCTCGATCTTCTGCCCGACCGAACGGCGAATGTCCTGAAAAGTGCAAAAGAAGAGTCATCTCACCGTCCAGGCCTGATTGTGAACGTTGCAGTTGGGTATGGAGGAAGACGTGAGATTGCCGATGCGGTGCGCTCACTGCTCCAGGAGCATGCGAGCAAGGGGGCGAGCATCGAGGACCTCGTCGAGGTACTCGATGTCGAGCACATCGCGGAGCATCTCTACACTCGCGGCCAGCCCGACCCGGATCTCCTCATCCGGACCTCGGGCGAGCAGCGTTTGTCCGGCTTCATGCTCTGGCAGAGCGCTCACTCAGAGTTCTACTTCCACGAGGCGTACTGGCCGGACTTCCGCAGGGTCGACTTCCTGCGGGCGCTGCGTGACTACGCTGCGAGACACCGGCGTTACGGTTCCTGACGCGACATGTGGGTATCCAGGACGTAACGTTGGAAGTGTCCGGTCACAGGCCGGACACTCCGGAGAGGGCCCGCCTTTGCACCAACATTTGCCGAGGGGGCCGGAACCCGGCTCTGACGGCAGTTCGCGGTCGGGGATGCGGGTCCGGTCCGATTTCCCGCCTCGTCTGCAGGGCGCCCGCACGTATGGGCGCCCGGGGGAGAACGTGTGGCAGTGTCCTCGAGCAACCCTACTCACCAGTCGGCCAAGCGCACGTACGTGCTGGACACTTCGGTCCTGCTAGCCGACCCGGCGGCAATGACCCGCTTCGCAGAGCACGACGTCGTCCTTCCCATAGTGGTCATCACGGAGCTGGAGGGAAAGCGGCATCACCCCGAGCTCGGCTACTTCGCGCGGAAGGCCCTGCGCTACCTCGACGACCTGCGCGTTCAGTACGGCAGGCTCGACGAGGCCATGCCCACGGGTGACGGCACGATCAGGGTTGAGCTCAACCACAGTGATCCATCCATCTTGCCTGTCGGGTTCCGTCTGGGCGACAACGACACGCGCATCCTGACCGTGGCGCGCCATCTGGCCGCCGAGGGCTGCGACGTCGTCCTGGTGTCCAAGGACCTGCCCATGCGGGTCAAGGCGGCCTCGATCGGCCTGGCGGCCGAGGAGTACCGCGCCGAACTCGTCCACGAGTCGGGCTGGACCGGGATGTCCGAGATCCAGGTGACCGCTGAGGACGTGGACACGCTCTTCGATCAGGGCACCGCCGACCTGGAGGAGACCAGGGACCTGCCGGCGCACACCGGGCTGCGGCTGCTGTCGGCCAAGGGCTCGGCGCTGGGGCGCGTGCAGCCCGACAAGTCGGTGCGGCTCGTGCGCGGCGACCGCGAGGTGTTCGGCCTGCACGGCCGCTCCGCCGAGCAGCGCATCGCGCTCGACCTGCTGATGGACCCGGAGATCGGCATCGTCTCGCTCGGCGGCCGGGCCGGCACGGGCAAGTCGGCGCTGGCGCTCTGCGCGGGCCTGGAGGCCGTCCTGGAGCGCCGCCAGCACCGCAAGGTGGTCGTCTTCCGCCCCCTGTACGCCGTCGGCGGCCAGGAGCTCGGCTACCTGCCGGGGACCGAGGGCGAGAAGATGGGTCCGTGGGCGCAGGCCGTCTACGACACGCTGGGGGCGATCACGTCTCCTGAGGTGATCGACGAGGTGCTCGACCGGGGCATGCTGGAGGTGCTCCCGCTGACGCACATCCGCGGCCGGTCGCTGCACGACGCGTTCGTGATCGTCGATGAGGCCCAGTCGCTCGAACGCGGGGTGCTGCTGACGGTGCTGAGCCGGATCGGCGCCAACTCGCGGGTCGTGCTCACCCACGACGTCGCCCAGCGCGACAACCTGCGGGTCGGCCGGCACGACGGCGTGGTGGCGGTGGTCGAGAAGCTGAAGGGCCACCCGCTCTTCGCCCACGTCACGCTGACCCGCTCCGAGCGCTCCCCGATCGCCGCCCTGGTCACGGAGATGCTCGAAGACGTGACTTTGTAGTCACTTCAACTCGCCGCAGGTGAACTGCCCCTCCGATCTGGAGGGGCGGTTCTGTTCGACGCGGACGATCTTGACCTCCTCGTAGGCCGCGTCCTGCTGGGCCGTGCAGACGATCTGCGCCTTGCCGAGCGGGGTCAGCGTGCCCTCGCCGCGAATGATGACGGTCAGCGTCGAGGTGCGCGGCAGCTTGATCTCGTCGCGCCGCACGGGGTTCAGCGAGTCCTTGATCCCCTGGTACGTGAACCCGCGCAGCGCCGTGTCCCGGTCGCCGAGCGGCTGCGTGGAGGCCTGGAAGAGCGCCCCGAGCAGGCTGTCCACGGTGTCGTCCTCGACGTCGGCGGGTTCCAGGCTGAGGTCGCCGTCCTTGATCAGGTAGATGGTCTTGGACGGCGGCGGGATCCTGATGGTGGGGGCGTTGCCCCTGTCCTGGACGTCGGTGGGCGCGATGCCGCAGGCCGTCACGGCCAGCAGGGCGAGCAGGGGGAGCAGGGCTTTCATGTGTGTGGCAGCCAGACCGTGAAGAGTGTGCCGGGTTGCTGGGCGCGCACGGAGATCGTCCCCCCGTGCAGGTGGACGTTGGCCCTGGCGATGGACAGGCCCAGCCCGCTGCCCTGGCTGCGGGCCCGGCCCGTGCCCGCCTTGAAGAAACGGTCGAAGACGTGGGGCAGCGCCTCCCGGGGGATGCCCTTGCCGTGGTCGCGCACCTTGACCTCCAGGCCGTTCTCGGTGCTCCTGGCGTTGACCTGCACCGGCGGCGCGCCGTGCTTGAGCGCGTTGCCGACGAGGTTGGCCACGATGACGTCGAACCTCCTCGGGTCGAGGTTCGCGGTCAAACCCTGGGAGGCGTTCACCTTGACCTGGTCGCTCCAGCCGCGGACCACCAGGCAGTCCACGATGGCGTCGGCCACGTTCACCGGTTCGAGGTTGAGCGTGGCGGTGCCCGCGTCGAATCGGCTGATCTCGATGAGGTGCTCGACCAGTTCGCGCAGGCGCTCGATCTCCCTGAGCACCAGCCGTACGGCCTCCGCGGGCGCCTCTGGCAGCCGGCCGGCCTCCTCGGAGAGCACGTCGGCCACGGCCGTCATGGCGGTCAGCGGCGTGCGCAGCTCGTGGGAGACGTCCGCGACGAACCGGCGCGACATGGCCTCAAGCGAGCGCAGCTCGGCCACGCTCAGCTCCAGCGCGGCCGCCGCGTCGTTGAACCTGGCGGTGAGCTCGGCCAGCTCGTCCTGCCCGTGGACGGGCAGCCGGGTGTCCAGCCGGCCCTGGCCGAGTGCCTGGGCCGCCGCGCTCAGCCGCCTGACGGGCAGCAGCACCTGCCTGGCCGACAGCAGCGCCACGACCAGCGCGATCAGCACGATCGCCGCGCCGGCCTGGGCGAGCGTGGCTCTGAGCGTGGCGAGCTGGCTCTCGTCGTCCTGCATCGGGAAGAAGACGAACGCCCGAAGCCCGGTGGCCTCGGCCTTGCCCGCCGCGTCGCGGTAGACCTCGGCGCCGACGATGAGCCAGAGCTGGTTGCGGATGACCTTGCGCTGGGTGACCAGGCTCTGTTTGGCCCGGCCGTACAGCTCGTTCGGCACGTCGCTCATGGCCATGGGGCCCTCTGAGGCGATCAGGGTGCCGTACTCGACCAGCACGCCCCTGCCGGGCCCGTTCAGCGCGTTGGCCACGATCCCGAGCTCTTTGTCGGTCGGCGCGGCCTCGCCCGGCCTGAGCCTGCCGATGGGGAAGCTGATGTCGGCCAGCTCCCTGGTCACCAGGTCGAGCGAGGTGTTCTCCGCGCGGGTGATGAGCGCGGCCTTGGCCAGCTCGTAGCCGATGGTGGCGACCAGCACCGAGGCGGTGACGGCGACGAGCGTGAAGGTGATGACGAGGCGGGCACGCAACCCGGTGGGCAGCGGGATCACGGGGGGCTGAACCGGTAGCCGAATCCGCGCACCGTGTGGATGAAGACCGGTTCGGCGGGTTTCGGCTCGATCTTCGCCCTGATCCGCTGCACGCAGGCGTCCACCAGCCGGGAGTCCGCGATGTGCGTGTGGTCCCAGACCACGCGCAGCAGGTAGCGCCGGTTGAGCACCTGGCCGGGGTGGCGGACGAGCTCCAGCAGCAGCCGCAGCTCGGTCGGTGTCAGGTGGATCTCCTTGCCGGCCAGCATGACCTTGAGCGCGCCGCGGTCGATGACGAGGTCGCCGAAGGTGATGCGGTCGGAGGTGGCGGACTCGGCCCTGCGCAGGACGGCGCGGATGCGGGCGTCCAGGACTCTGGGCTCGACCGGTTTGACCACGTAGTCGTCGGCGCCGGCCTCCAGACCGACCACCACGTCGAGGTCGTCGCCGCGGGCCGTGAGCAGGATGACGGGGAGCTGGTCGAGTTTGCGTACGCGGCGGCAGACCTCGACGCCGTCGATGCCCGGGAGCATGACGTCGAGGATCGCGATCTCCGGGCGGCGGGACCTGATGTGGTCGAGCGCCTCCTCGCCAGTCGCGTAGGACGTGACGGAGTGCCCCTGACGGGTCAGCGCCAGCTCGAGAGCCGTGCGGACCGAGGGGTCGTCTTCAACAAGGAGGATGCCAGCCACGCGCACATTATTATTCCATGTCCCGAATACCCGGCTTGTGTCACCAAACTGTGACATTACGTAGATGGGATCCCGAAGTCTGGGCGAAAGGCTCTAAGGGGCTTCCCTTCGGATACGGGCGCCTGAGGGGGAGCCACCACGTGTGAGGAATATCACACTATTTCGGAAAGGCCGTGCTTACCTGCTGGTTAGCCAAGCCAACGCCAAGCGATTCTCGCGTTTCGGTTGCGGAGTACCCCCCAGGACAGGGCAAGCTCATGGATCGTGAGCCACGGTCCGCAGTTGAGTGAGCGCCGACGCCGCCCCCCGGAGGAAGACTTCCCCCCGGCGCGTCGGCCGTCGCGCTTCACCCCGAAGCGCATCGTCATCACCGTCGTCAGCCTGGCGGTCGTCTTCGGCGGTGGCGGCTACGTCGTCAACCGCGCCATGGAGAACGCCAGCAAGCCGCCCGCCGAGGCATTCTCCGTCAAGGAGCTCGGTGCTCTGGCCAACGGCCAGCTCGGTGCGCCCGACCCCGAGAACGACGCGCGCAAGAACGCCGCGGTGCAGGCTTTCAAGGCCGACCAGCTCAAGAAGGGCCGCTCGGACACCGACCCCGACGACGTCGACTGGGTGGTCCCGAAGCAGGCCCCGTCCGGCGACGGGTTCCCTCCGGTCAACTTCCCGCCGGGCAGTAACCCCTCGCCCGGCAGCAACAAGGCCACCGCCAAGGCCATGCTCGCCTCGGCGGGGTTCGGCGGCGACCAGTGGGGCTGCCTGGAGCGGCTCTGGCAGAAGGAGAGCGGCTGGAACGAGCGGGCGATGAACCGCTACTCCGGCGCGTACGGCATCCCGCAGTCCCTGCCGGGCACCAAGATGGCCAGCGCGGGCAGCGACTGGCAGACCAACGCGGCCACCCAGATCAAGTGGGGCCTGGGCTACATCAAGGGTCGTTACGGCTCGCCGTGCGCCGCGTGGGGCCATTCTCAGTCGGTGGGTTGGTACTAACAGGTCAACTTTCCTCCTCCAATCGGCAAGCCGCCGCGCCCGAATCGTGTAGACGGGCTCAGGCTTGGCCGCATGGGTGTGAAGGTCAGTGTGATCGTCAATGTCCACAATCCGGGCAACACCGCCGATGCGTGCATCCGCTCCGCGCTGGATCAGACGCTGCCCGCGCACGACTACGAAGTGATCTTCGTGGACGACGGATCCACGGACGGGATCGGCGAACGCCTCGACACCATCGCCGCGGTCCGTGACAACGCCCGCACGCTGCACCTGCCGCACACGGGCTCGCCGATGCGCGGCCGCAACGTGGGCCTGGCGGCGGCCGCCGGCGAATACGTCTTCTTCCTCGACCCGGGCGACCGCCTGGAGAAGGACGCGCTCGCCCGCATGTACGAGCGCGCCGTGGAGACCGACGCCGACGTGCTCGTCGGCCGCCTGGTACGCGACCAGGGCACCCCGACGACGGCCTTCCAGCGCAGCACCGCCCGCGCCGACATCCTGCGCGACCGCCTGCTCACGCTGCTCGTCCCCGAGCAGCTCTACCGCCGCGCGTTCCTGGAGGAGCACGAGCTGGGCTACTCGGTGCCCGGCGGCCGGCTGGCCGAGCAGGCGTTCGCGCTGCGGGCCTTCCTGCAGGCCAAGGTCATCACCGTGCTGGCCGAGCACGTCTGCTGCCACCTCGGCGAGCGGCCGGCGACCGAGGAGGACCCGCGGGCGATCGTCAAGGAGCTGCGCGCGCTGCTGGACGACGTCGACCGCTTCATGGACGCCGGCCGCCAGCGCGACCGCATGTACGCCCACTGGCTCCGCTACGCCCTGCTGCGCCCCCTGATGACCGCCAAGTTCGCCGACTCCTCCGTCGACCGGGGCATGCACTTCCGCGCGGTGCAGGAACTCGTCGCCGAGCGTTTCCCCGAGAGCCTCGACAGCTACCTGCCCGTCCAGCTCCGGGCCGTGGCCGCCTACGTCCGCACGGGACGCCTGGACCAGATCGTGCTCATGGCCAGCTCCTCCAGGCGCGCCGGCCTGCGCTCCGACCTCACCGAGGTGCGCTGGGACGCCCACGTCCTGGTGCTCGGGATGACCGTGGAGGTGATGTCGGGCGACGGCACACCCGACAGGTACCGGGTGGACGGCGACCGGCTGCACTGGATCCCGCCGCGTTCCCTGGGCGCCAGGTCGCTGACCGATGATGTCACCGACATCACCGAGGCGGTCGACCGGGCCAAGGTGGAGCTCTACATCCGCCACACGGACACGGGCGTGGTGCACTTCCTGCCGCTGACCCAGCACGTGGAGCAGATCAAGGAGGGGCGCCGCCGCGTACGGATCCAGATCAAGGCCGAGACCAGGATCGACGTGACCAGCGTCGCGTTCGGCCGGCCGCTGCGGCCGGGGCAGTGGGAGCTGCACATCCGCATGTTCAGCGGGGCCAACCAGGCCAAGAGCCGCGTCAGCCGCCCCGAGGGGCCGCTCAACTGCCTGGGCGTGCTGGCCCAGCGGCCCAGGACACGGCTGGTGGTGCCGTGCTGGAGCGACAACGGGGAGCTGGGCCTGGCCGTCGAGCCGCGCTCGTTCACCGAGTCGATCGCGCTGGTGTCACCGGGCGTGGAGGTCAAGCAGGTCGACGGGCACGCCTACGTCGTGCTGCCGGTGCCGTACGTGCCGCCGAGCGGCGGGCCGCCGCTGGAGCTGGTGCTGCGCAGCACCGGCAGGCGCGTCCGCGAGATCAGCGCGCCCGCGCTGGTCGAAGCCGGGGTGCCGGGCGTGCTGGCCGGGCAGCTCGTGGCCAAGGTACCGGTCAAGCGCATGCTCCCCGGCCCCGACCGGCTCGGCCCCGGCGGCTGGTTGTCATCGCTGCGCTCCTCCGACGAGGAGATCGGGCTGCGGTTCGCGCTGGAGATGCGCAGAGGCAGGATCGCGACCCGCCCCACCACCGCGGTCAATCCGGGACGGCGCTCGCCCCTGGGCAGGGACACCGTGCTGCACAGGATCGGCCGGCGGCTGCCCGGCGCGCGGCACCTGGTGCGCCTGGCGCGCGCGGGCAAGCACCGCTACCTCAAGGACTGACCCACCCCTCCAACTCCTCGAAGGCGTTCCTGAACGCCGGGAGCATGGGGGTGAGCTGCCCCGGATAAGCGTCCACGAGACTGTCCAGGTGGTTGCCGCCCTCGACCCGGTGGTAGCGGAAGGGCCGGTGCGGGCCGACCATCTCCGCGTAGACGTCGGAGTCGCGGGAGATGGGCAGCAGCGTGTCGAGCGTCCCGTGGATCGTGATCAGCGGCTTGGTGATCCGGCCGGTGAGTGCGATCTTCGCGACCGCCGCGTACGGCCTGCGCTTGTCGTAGTCGTAGTCGGCCGGCGCGCCCTGGTAGGAGGGGTCGAGCTCCTTCTGGTAGAGCTGCTGGGTGAGCTCCCAGTAGTACTGCCGGTGGAAGGGCCACAGGAACTCCGAGCCCGCCGCGAAGCCGGCCGCGCGCACGCCCGCCTCGTCCGGGTACGCCTTGAGCGCCGGCGGCAGGAAGTTCAGCAGGTTGTCGCCCTTGACCCGCCAGAGCGTGCCCTCCCAGTCGACGCCTCCGTCGTAGAGCCACCCCCGGTTCTCCAACTGCCACCTGACCAGGTAGCCGCCGTTGGAGATGCCCGCCACGAACGTGCGCCGGGGCTTGGTCCCGTACCGCTGCCTGACGACCGTCTTGGCGGCCACGGTGAGCTGGGTCAGGCGCTCGTTCCACTCGGCGATGGCGTCGCCGGGGCGGCGGCCGTCCTCGTGGAAGGCGGCGCCGACGTTGCCCTTGTCGGTCGCGGCGAAGGCGTACCCCTTGGCCAGGACCCAGTCGGAGATCGTGTAGTCGTTGGCGTACTGCTCCCTGTTGCCGGGGGTGCCGCCGACGACCAGGCCGCCGTTCCACTTGTCGGGCAGCCTGATCACGAACTGGGAGTCGTGGTTCCAGCCGTGCGTGGCGTTGGTGGTGGAGGTGTCGGGGAAGTAGCCGTCGATCTGGACGCCGGGCACGCCCGTCGGGTTGACCGTGGCGGCCGAGTGCAGCCCGGCCCAGTCGGACGGGTCGGTGTGGCCGCTCTTGACGGTGCCGGCCGTGGTCAGGTCGTCCAGCGCCGCGATGACCTGCCGCTCCGCGCCCGGCACCGTGAGGTGCTGCACGGGCGTGAGCAGGCTCGCCACCAGGGTGAGCGCCAGTAACATCTACGCCTCCCTCAGGTGGGCCGCCAGCAGCCGCAGGAACGTCTGCGGGTGCTCGATGTGCGGGCTGTGGCCGCAGTCGTCGATCACGGCCTCGCGGTAGCGGCCGTAGCGTTCCAGCACCGCCCTGGTCTGGGAGACCATCGGCTGGGCCGGGGTGCCGGGGGAGCCGGGCACGGCGCCGAGCGTGCCGAGGTGGGCCAGGTCGAACAGGGAGGTGTCGGAGACGATCACGTCGTCGGCGCCCCTGATCCACAGGATGGGCGGTTTGGGGGTGATCTCGTGGAGGTCGTCCAGGCGGAAGTGGGTGGGGGCGATGGCGTTGAGCACGCCGAGCTTGCCGGGGGCCACGTGCGGCCAGGCGTCGGAGGTCGCGGGGTCGCCTGGGTAGTGGGCCTCGCCCACCCTCGTGGTGAGCATGGCGCGCAGGTAGAAGTCCTCGTCGGGGACGGCGGGGTTCTTGACGTAGGAGGAGCGGAGGACGTTCCGTGGGGACGTAGGCGACTCATCCGACATGTCGCCCGCCTTGAGACGGGCCACGAAGTCCTGGTTCGCGGCCCCCGCCCCGGAGCCCGCGCCGTCCGGATGCGTCAGATGGCCGTCGTGGCCCTCCGTGCCGCCGAACCCGTACGGGGAGATGGGGTTGACCAGAGTGAGGCTCCTGACGGCCGCCGGGCGGTCGCGCAGGGCCTGCAGCACGACGCCGCCGCCCAGGCTCCAGCCGACCAGGTGCACCCCGTCCAGGTCCAGCGCCTCGATCAGCTCCAGCACGTCGTCGGAGTAGTCGCGCAGGCCGCGCGTGGCGTCCACGGGCTCGGGGTCGGTCTCGCCGAAGCCGCGCAGGTCCACCGCGAGCGGGCGGTACCCCTCCGGCAGCGCGGCCAGGCTGTCGCGCCAGAAGGCGCTGGAGGAGACGTTCCCGTGCACGAAGAGCACGGGCTCGCCGGTGGTCCTGCCAGTCAGGACGTGCTGCGTCAGCCGGGGGGTGGTGACCTTCATCGCGCGGGCGTCCTGTCCGCCAGGTCGCTGCCCCGGGTCTCGCGGGCGGCGTAGACCGCGACGAGGGTGAGCACCGCCGCCAGAGCGAGGTAGAGCGAGATGGGCAGGCTGCTGCCGTATGCCTGAAGCAGCGCGACCGCGATGATCGGGGCCAGCGCGCCCGCCACGATCGCCGAGAGCTGCGCGCCGATCGAGACGCCGGTGTAGCGCATCCGGGTGCCGAACAGCTCGGAGAAGAAGGCGGCCTGCGGGCCGTACATCATGCCGTGGAAGAGCAGGCCGACGGTGACCGCGAGGGTGATGGTGAAGAAGTTCCCCGTGTCCACGAGCGGGAAGAACGCGAAGATCCACACGCCGATTCCGGCGGCCCCCGCCAGGTAGATCGGGCGGCGGCCGAAGCGGTCGGACAGCGCGCCCCACATCGGGATCGTGATGAAGTGGATGGCCGAGGCGATCAGCACCGCGCTCAGCACGGTGGAGTTGGCGATCCCGTTCGTCTTCGCGTATGTGATGACGAAGACGGTCAGCAGGTAGAAGGAGATGTTCTCGGCCAGGCGGGCGCCGATCGCCACGATCACGTCCTTGGAGTGGTGGCGCAGCACGCCGACGATCGGCGCCCTCGGCTCCGGCTCGGCCTGCTGGAACACCGGCGACTCGCTGATCGACATCCGGATCCAGAGCCCGATCAGCACCAGCACGCCCGACAGCAGGAACGGCACCCGCCACCCCCACGACAGGAACGCCTCCTCCGACTGGAAGGCGGCCAGCGCCGCCAGCACGCCGGTGGCCAGCAGGTTCCCGCCGGGCGCGCCGGCCTGCGGCCAGGAGGCCCAGAAGCCGCGCCGGGCCGTGTCGCCGTGCTCGGAGACGATCAGCACCGCGCCGCCCCACTCGCCGCCGAGCGCGAAGCCCTGCACCAGCCGCAGCGCGGTCAGCAGCAGCGCCGCGGCAGGGCCGAGGCTCTCGTACGTCGGCAGACAGCCGATCAGGAACGTCGCCGCGCCCATCATCAGCAGGCTGACGACCAGCAGGGTCTTGCGGCCCAGCCGGTCACCGAAATGGCCGAAGACCAGGCCGCCGAGCGGGCGGGCGACGAATCCGACGGCGTAGGTGAGGAACGACAACAACGTGCCGGTCAGCGGGTCGGACTCGGGGAAGAAGAGCTTGTTGAACACGAGCGCGGCTGCCGAGCCGTACAGGAAGAAGTCGTACCACTCGATGGTGGTGCCGATCAGGCTGGCGGCGACGATCTTCTTGATGGAAGTGGCCATGCCGGTCACCGTAGGTTGTGACCGGTGTCACTCATATGGGGCCGGGGCCCACAGTCTGCCGGGTGGATGTGTGGCTGAGCCGGTTCAGGCGCAGGGCAAGCTGGATCTCCAGCGCGCGCTCCGGCTCCTGCCAGCCGTCGCCGAGCAGCCTGCCGATGCGGTCCAGCCGCTGGGTGACGGTGTTGACGTGGATGTGCATGGCCTCGGCCGTACGCGAGGGGGAGCCGCCCGTGCCGAAGTAGGCGGCCAGCGTGCCGGCCAGGGCGGTGCCCCTGCGGGCGTCGTAGTCGAGCACGGGGCCGAGCACCCTGGTGACGAAGCCGCGCACGTCGCGGCCGTCGCCGACGAGCAGGCCGACGAAGCCCAGCTCGGCCGCGCCCGCGCCCTCGCCCGCCCGGCCCAGCGCGATCAGCGCCTCCGCGCACCGCCGCGCCTCCTGGTAGGCGCCGGGGACGTCCCCCGTCAGGCTCGTCCTGGACGCGCCCGCGGTCGCCGGGCTGTGGAGCGAGGCGGTCAGCTCGGCCGCCACGCGCTGCGCGACGGCACCGGCGTTCTCGCCCGGCAGCAGCAGCACCACCTCGCCGGCCCGTCCCGCGGCCAGGCCGTGCCCCAGCGCGGCCTGCGAGGAGGCCCAGAACGCCGCCCGTTCCCGCTGCCCCTCGTGCCGCGCCACCACCAGGACGTGCGGCGCCGACAGATCGACCCCCAGCCGCCGCGCCCGGTCGGCCAGCCCGGGGGAGTCGGGGCGCGAGATCAGGTCGTCGAGCAGCTCGCCCCTGACCCGCCCCTCGGCCTCGGCCACACTCCGCCTGAACAGCAACATCAACGCGCACACCAGGGCCGCGCGCTCCAGGATCCGCCCGTCGGCGTCGTCGCTGCGCAGGATGAGCGTGCACAGCGGCTCGCCGCCCACGTCCACGGAGGCGATCAGCAGGTCGCCCCGGCGCACGGTGCGCCCCAGCGCCCTGGACGCCTGCGCCGCCTCGAACACCCCGGCGTCAAGCTCTCCCACCTCGCCGGTGATCGCCCGGCCCAGGTCGTCGAGCACGGCCAGCGAACCGCCGAGCACGTCCGTCACCACGGACGCCACGTCCTCGATCCCGCCGCCCCGCAGCACCAGCGAGGTCATCCTGTCGTGGGCCAGCGCCGCCCGTTCCACGGCCGCGCCGTGCTCCCTGAGCGTCCTGTGGGCCTGCGAGAGCTCCTCCAGCGCGTTCCTGGTCTCCTGCAGCAGGCGGGCGTTGTCGATCGCGACGGCGGCGTGCGCGGCCAGGCTGGCCAGCAGCGACACCTCCTCCTGGTGGAAGGGCCTGGCGCTGCGGTTGGCGGCCATCAGCACGCCGATCACCCGCTGCCCGAGCCGCAGCGGCACCCCCAGGATCGCGACCAGGCCCTCCTCCTTGACGGCCTCGTCGATGTCGTCCTTGTGCCTGAACCTGGCGTCGGCGAAGTAGTCGGCGGTCGCGTACGGCGTGGCCGTCTGCGCGACCAGGCCGCCCAGCCCCGCCCCCATGGCCAGCCGCAACGCCTGGAACTTCGCCGAGATCGACCCGTCGGTGACCCGCATGTAGGTGTCGCCCCGCTCGGGGTCGTGCAAGGTCATGTACGCGATGTCGGTGGCGAGGAGCTGCTTGGCCCGGTGCACGATGGCCTCCAGCACGGCGTTCAGGTCGCGCAGCGCGGCCAGGTCGCCGGCCGTGTCGTACAGCGCCGACAGCTCGGCCTCCCGCCTGGCGCGGCGCTTGAGCAGCGCGCGGACCTTGAGCGCCTCGACCTTGGCCTGCTCCAGCGCCTCGATCGTGGCAGGATCGGCGCCCGCCGCCCTGGCCTCGATGATCGGCCCCTCGAACTCGACCGCCGACGCCTCCCTGGCCAGCAACTCAAGGTAAGGGGTCACTACCGGGCCGTCCAACCGCCGTCCAGGGGGAGGGAGACGCCGGTGATGAAGGCGCCGCTCGGGCCGCAGAGGTAGGCGACGAGCTCGGCGACCTCCTCGGGCTCGATCAGCCGTTTGATCGCGGCGGGCCGCAGCATGATGTCCTCGACGACCTCGTCCGGCTCGATGCCGTGCACCTTGGCCTGGTCGGCGATCTGCGCCTCGACCAGCCCGGTGCGCACGTACGCCGGGCACACGCACGTCGAGGTCACCCCGTGGGCCGCCCCTTCGAGCGCCATGACCTTGGAGAACCCCTCCAGCGCGTGCTTGGCCGTCGTGTACGCCGACTTGTACGGCGAGGCCCGCAGCCCGTGCACGGACGAGATGTTCACGAACCTCCCCCAACCCCTGGAATACATGCCGGGCAACACCCTGCGCGCGATCAGGAACGGCGCCTCGACCATCACCCTGAGCATCGTGGAGAACACCTCGGGCGGGAACTCCTCGATCGGCGCCACGTGCTGGAACCCGGCGTTGTTCACCACGATATCGATGGGTTCGTCCGGAAGGGACGCGCCGAACTCGGGGTCGCTCAGATCGGCGACCACGGCCGCGCCGCCGACCTCGGCGGCGACCTTCTCGGCGGACTCGGCCCGCATGTCGACGACCAGCACTCTCGCCCCGGCCGAGGCCAGTCGCCGGGAGCAGGCCGCCCCGATGCCACCCCCGGCCCCCGTCACCAGCGCGGTCCGCCCCGTCAGCTCCTTCGCCATAACCCGAACCCTAGGCGCTCCCCGCGCCACGACGCATGGGTGCGGGCGACATAGATGAGTCGCACGCTATGTGGATCACCGAGATCTGTTATGTTGTCCGCATGATCGCGTATTCGCTCCAGTGGTGGCCCGCCTCCTAGGCGGACCTTCCCAGCGCATACGCACCGGCCGCCTCGACGAGGCCGCCGGCGGCATCCGCATCCGCGCCCCCGTCGAGCGAACAGACGAAAGGGGCGCCTGCCATGAACACCTGGCCGACACTGCTCACGACCCTGCTCAACGGCGACTCGCTCACCTCACGCCAGGCCGCCTGGGCCATGAACCAGATCATCTCCGACCTGGCGACGGACGCCCAGATCGCCGCGTTCGCCATCGCGCTGCGCGCCAAGGGCGAGAGCGTGGCCGAGGTGTCCGGCCTGGCCGACGGCCTGCTCTCCCGATCGACGGCCATCAGGGTCTCCGGCGACCCCGTGGACCTCGTCGGCACCGGCGGCGACCGGGCCGGCACCGTCAACATCTCGACGATGGCCGCCATCGTGGCCGCCGCCGCGGGCGTGAAGGTGGTCAAACACGGCAGCCGGGCGGCCTCGTCCAAGGCGGGCTCGGCCGACGTGCTCGAAGAGCTCGGCGTGGTCATCGAACTGCCACCCGCCGCGGTGGTCAAGATCGCGGACGAGGTCGGCATCACGTTCTGCTTCGCGGCGGCGTTCAATCCAGGATTGAGACGCACGGCGGGGCCGCGGCGCGAACTGGGCGTCCCCACGGTCTTCAACTTCCTCGGCCCGCTCGCCAACCCTGCGCTGCCACCGGCTCAGGCGGTCGGGGTGTTCCACCCGGACCTGGCCCCGGTCATCGCCGGTGTGCTGGCCGAGCGCGGCTGCTCCTCGCTGGTCTTCCGCGGCGACGACGGACTCGACGAGCTCACCACCTCGGGCCCCTCCACGGTCTGGGTCGTGCGCAGGGGCGTCGTGACCCGCACCTCGTTCGACCCCGCCGACCTGTCCATCCCGCGCGCCCGCCCCGCCGACCTGCGCGGCGGCGACGCGCGGCACAACGCGGACGTGGCCAGGGCCGTGCTCGCGGGCGAGCCGGGCCCGGTGCGGGACATCGTCCTGCTGAACGCGGCCGCCGCCGTCGTGGCCGCCGACGGGACGCCGCGCGCGCCAGAACTCACCACCGCCCTGGCGGCGGCCCGCAAGCGGGCGGCGGACGCCGTGGACTCCGGCGCCGCCCTGGCGCTGCTCAACCGCTGGTCGGAGGCCACGCGGGCGCACGCATCACGGGGCTGACCGTCACGGCCTGGTCATCGACAACACATCGAGCGCGGCGTCGAGCTGGTCCTCGGTCAGGGTGCCGTCGGCCACGTGGCCGCGCTCGATGACGACCTCGCGGATGGTCTTGCGCTCGGCCAGCGCCTGCTTGGCGATCCTGGCGGCCTCCTCGTAGCCGACGTACCGGTTCAGCGGCGTGACGATCGACGGGGACGACTCGGCATACTCGCGCAGGCGCTCCACGTTCGCGGTGACGCCGGAGACGCAGCGGTCGGCTAGCAGCCGCGACACGTTCGCCAGCAGCCTGATCGACTCCAGGATGTTGCGGGCGATGATCGGCAGCTGCACGTTCAGCTCGAAGGTGCCGGACGCGCCCGCGAACGTGATCGCCGCGTCGTTCCCGATGACCTGCGCCGCGACCATGGCCGTGGCCTCCGGGATCACCGGGTTCACCTTGCCCGGCATGATGGACGAGCCGGGCTGCAGGTCGGGCAGGTTGATCTCGCCCAGCCCCGCCCTCGGGCCGGAGCCCATCCAGCGAAGGTCGTTGGCGATCTTGTTGAGCGAGACCGCCACGACCTTGAGCTGCCCCGACAACTCGACGATGGAGTCCTGGGCCCCCTGGGCCTCGAAGTGGTCGCCGGCCTCGACGAACGGGATGCTCGTCGCCTCCCGCAACCTGGTGATCGCCTCCTGGGCGAACCCCGGCGGGGTGTTGATGCCCGTCCCCACCGCGGTGCCGCCCAGAGGCAGCTCCAGCACGTGCTCAAGGGCCGAAGAGACGCGTACGACACCGTGCTCGATCTGGGTGGCGTACCCGCCGAACTCCTGCCCCAGCGTCACCGGCGTCGCGTCCATCAAGTGCGTGCGCCCCGACTTCACCACGCCGTCGAACTCGATCGCCTTCTCCCGCAGCGCCGCCGCCAGATGCTGGAGCGAAGGCAGCAGATGGTAGGTCACCTCGGTCGCCGCCGCCACGTGGATCGAGGTCGGGAAGACGTCGTTGGACGACTGGGAGGCGTTCACATGATCATTGGGGTGCACCGGCCGGCCCAGCCGCTCCTCGGCCAGCGTCGCGATCACCTCGTTGGCGTTCATGTTGGACGAGGTGCCCGAACCCGTCTGGAAGACGTCGATCGGGAAATGGGCGTCGTGCTCGTTCTCCGCCACGTCCGCCGCGGCCTGCGCGATCGCCTCAGCCAGGTCCTTGTCGATCACGCCCAGCTCGCCGTTGACCTCGGCCGCCACCGCCTTGATCAGGGCGAGCGCGGCTATATGGGACGACTCCAGCGGGCGTCCGGAAATCGGGAAGTTCTCCACAGCCCGCTGGGTCTGCGCCCGCCACTTGGCGCCAACAGGCACACGGACCTCGCCCATCGAGTCATGTTCGATCCGAAACTCACTCATGACTCCCAGTCTGCGCTACGGCCGCGTGCTCGGCCCGGAGACCCTAGCTGGACAGGAGCGCCACGATGAGAATGGCGATCACCACGGCCGCGGCCGCCGCCACCGCCATCAGGATCAGCATGCCGTTACGGTTGCCCGCGGGCTTCTTCTCCGGCTGGCCCGCGATGGCGAACAGGTCCGTCCCCAAACCGCCGCTCTGCCCCGGCATCTGCGGCACCTGCGGCAGCGGCCGCTGCGGTGCCGGCTGCTGCGGGCCGCCCTGCGGCTGGGCCGCCGGGGGGTACACCTGCTGGCCCGGCGATCCGCTCACCGGCGTCTGGATGCGGGTGGTGACGATGGCGGCCTCGTCGGTGGGGCGCTGGGGTGGCTGGGTCGGCTCGGGGACGGCGGGGAACGGCCCCTTGGGCCGCGCGATGCTGATCGTCTGCTCGGGATCGTAATCCCCCGCCCCGGCCGCAGCCCAGGCCCCTGCCCCGGCCCCCGCACCGGCTCCTGCCCCGGCCGGTCTGGGGCCTGGGCCTGTCGGCGCGGTGCCCGGTCCTGTCGGGGGCATCCCGGGTCGTTGCGGACCCGCGCCCGGCTGTGTCGGGCCTGGCTGGGTCGGGCGTGCTCCCTGCCCCGGTCTCGCCCCTGGTCTCATTCCCTGTCCCGCGCCCGGTCCTGCGGGGCCGGGTGAACCGGCTCCAGGGACGTACGGTTGCGCCTGCGGCGGGCGTCCGGGGGCGGTGTTCTGCGGCACGGTGGGCGAGCTCGACCCGCGCATCTGCCCTTGGGGTCCTTGCGCTCCAGGAGGACCGAAGGGGCGCTGGGGAGGCCCTTGCGTCCCCGGCCCACGAGGCCCCTGACCAGCGGCCCCGCCCGGCGCTCCAGGCCCGCCTGGCAACCCAGGCCCGCCGTGGGGCCCAGCCGCACCAGGTCCGGCCGGTCCGCCAGGTCCGCCAGGTCCGTTTGGTCCCCCTGGTCCGCCCGGACCTCCGGCCATTGGGCCGCCTGGTGCTCCGGGACGTCCGCCGGGGCCGCCCGGTCCTGCGGCCATCGGGCTACCGGGTGCGACGCCGCCTGGACCGCCGCCGGGGTCCCTTGGGCCGTTGCCCGGCATGGGGCCGCCGGGGCGGTTGTTTCCTGGCCGTGGTCCGCCGCCCGGACCTCCGGCTCCTTGCCCGGCCGGGGTCTGCGGCGCGGCGAACGAGTCGGGCAATGCGGCCTCCTGCGCCATGAGAGCTTCGGCGGTGAGCACCGGCATCTCGCTCGTCGGGGTGTCGGCGACCATACGCAGCATGGTCTCCGCCTTGGCAGCCTTGAGCCGCTGCCGATAGTCCTTGTTCAGCAGCCCGTTCAGCACCGGACGCAGCTGCGCCGCCTGCATGGGCGGGTCGGCGCTCTCGGTGAGCAGCGCCGCCAGCGTTTCGGCGATCGTGGACCGCTCGTACGCAGGCCGCCCCTCGACGGCGAAGTAGAGGGTGGCGCCGAGCGACCAGATGTCGGACTCGGGGCCGGTGTACTCGCCCCTGGCACGTTCCGGAGCGGTGTAGCCGGGGGAGCCGATCACCATGCCCGTCTTCGTCAGCCGCGAGTCGCCCTCTGCCTTGGCGATGCCGAAGTCCGTCAGCACCACGCGGCCGCTCTCGGTGATGAGCACGTTGCCGGGTTTGACGTCACGGTGGGTGATGCCCTGGGCGTGCGCGGCGCGCAGCGCCCCGAGCAGGTCCACGCCGATCTCCGCCACGAGCCGGGGCGGCAGCGGCCCTTCCTCCTCGATCACGCGCTCAAGCGAGCGGGCCTCGATGAGCTCCATGATGATCCACGGGCTGTCGTCCTGGATCAGCACGTCGTGGATGGAGGCCACGGAGGGGTGGTTGATGCGTGCGGCGATGCGGCCCTCGCGTACCATGCGTTCGCGCAGCTCGGCCCGCTGTTCCTCGGTGAGCCCGGGGTCCTGGCGGATTTCCTTGCACGCCACCTCGCGCCCGAGCGCGCGGTCGCGAGCGCGCCACACGGTGCCCATGGTGCCCCGGCCGAGGGGGGCTATGAGCTCGTAGCGCTTCGCGAGCAGGCGTGTCTGCTGTTCCGGCATGAGAAGAAGATATCGATTCTCGCTTAGGAAGTGCTTTACCCTCGCTTGCGGAGTTCTCTTGGCCAGAACCGCCGAGGAAGGCACAACTTTATCACCGTCGCTTTGAAACGGGCATAAGCCGACGGCGTCGGCCGCTGCTCAACGCGCTTCCTATGCACGCCTTCGCCCGGTTTGCGTTCCAGTCTCGGCGGGGGCACGGAAACGGTGGCGGCGGGGGGCTCGGCCCGGTGCAGCCCGCGGTGCGCGGGCCTGCGTGAGAAAGAGGGCGGCGTCAACATCTGCGCGGGACGTACGGACCTGCGCGGGGTCAGCGGCTCCTCGGCCGAGCCGCCCGCGGCCACTCGCGTGAGCATCAGCGAGGCGCGGACGGAGTCGAGCCTGGTCGCCGGGTCGATTCTGAGCAGCGCGTCAAGCACGGGACCCAGCGGGCCCGCCTTGGCCATCGGGATCGGCTCGCCGCTGGTCAGGGCCGCGAGGGCGGCGGCGGCCGTACGGCGTCCATGAAGGCCGCGGCCTTCGACGGCGGTGTAGAGGGTCGCGCCGAGCGACCACAGATCGCCCGCGGGACTGGCTTTGGAACCCAGAACCCGCTCGGGAGCGATGTATCCCGCGGACCCCAGAACGATGCCCGCCTGGGTGATGGAAACGTCACCTTCGAGTGCGGCCAGCCCGAAGTCGGTGAGCACCGCGCGATCCTCGGTCACCAGCACGTTGCTCGGCTTGACGTCGCGGTGCAGGATGCCCTTGGCGTGCACCGCGCGCAGCGCCCCGAGGATCTGCCGGCCGATCTCGGCGGCCTTTCGCGGGTGGAGCGGTCCCTCCTCCTGGATGAGCTCCTCCAGGGACTTGGCCCTGAGCAGCTCCATCACGATCCAGGGACGGTCGTCCTCGGTGACCACGTCGAAGACGGTGATAACGGACGGGTGCGCGACCATCGCGGTCGCCCTGCCCTCGCGTTCGGTGCGGGCGCACAGCTCGGCCCGCAGTTCCTCGTCGAGAACGGTGGGCAGCCGCACTTCCTTGACCGCCACGTCGCGGTCGAGCAGCTCGTCATGCGCCCGCCAAACGGTGCCCATGCCGCCGCGACCAACCGGCTCCATGAGCCGGTAGCGCGCGGCGAGGAGGTAACCGGATGGCGCACGCATGCCTGGCAGCTTACCTATTTGTGTAAACCGACCAGTAGAGGCGGGGCCGATAATTTGTTGCGAATCTAAGTCAAGCCGCGTGACTCGTAGCGTCAGCGTACCTCCGGGCCACATCGGCCCAGTTGACGAGCCCCCACAGTTTCTCGACGTAGTCGGGGCGCACGTTGCGATAGCCAGCTTCTCGGCCGGAAACGACCGAGCTTGCAGCTCCTCGCCGTCGATGGCGTCGACGGTCCGGTCCGCGTCAGGCAGCGTGACTCACTGCCCAGCCTGCCACACCCTCCCTGTCGCCGCGGTGGGGAACCGAACCCCGATATCCGGAGAGGGGCGGACCGTCGTCTGCGGCCTTGTCGCCCACTTGGTCTTCACACGGGGTTCCACGCCAGATCGCGCACGTGGCCCGACGAGGCTCCTAGGTCTTCCCTTGGCAATGTGACAACGGTCAGATTGGTCCCGCCGCGCGGGCGGCCTTACCGCCGCCCGCGCCGCGTCTCCCGCACGGCTTTCCGAAGCGCGTTCGCGCAGCTCGCGGGCCAGGTGTGTCATGCGGCACACCCATGTCTCCGATAAATGTGCATGATGCCCAGGAGGGGACTGTCAGGCGTACGGCAGGCTTGCGTCAGGAACCACGAGACCCCGTCAGCGAGTTGTAAGGGTGTCGAAAGGGGACGGGGGCATGATCTGGCCATAAGGGCGGATCGGAAACTGTCGGTCCCGGTTCGCACAATGAAGAGGTAGGCCACGGTCCCTCCCACTGATGACAGACCACGAAGGACGTGATGAAGATGCGCCAGACCCGGGTTCGTCGCCGGCTGAAGCGGCCGACCAGAGCCACGCTGGACCTTCGCACTCCCTCGGGGCGATCCCTGCCCTTTTGAAACCCGTAATCAGGAGCGCAATCTGAGAGGTGCGCGATGTGCAGTCACCACCCCGCTTGCCCTAGTGCCGACTCGCCCGACCGAGAGGCGTCGGTCGTGATCGCGGCCCACCCCGACCAGGGGTGGAGCCTGCTCTGCAACGGCGTCGTGCTGTTCGAGGACACCGGTCTGCTGCTGCCCGACGGCTCCGTCGTGGCGCCGCACCGGTCCGCGGTCGCCGCGTGACGATCTCCTGGGTCGCCAGGCCGGAGGAGGAGCGAGACGTTGCGGCGGTGCGCGAGGTCAACCTCGCCGCCTTCCCCACCTCGCTCGAGGCCGACCTGGTCGACGCCCTCCGCAAGGACCCGGCCTGGATGCCGGGCCTGTCTGTCGTGGCCGAGCACGACGGGGTCGTCGCCGGCTACGCCCTCCTCACCCGCTGCCACGTCGACGGCGTTCCCGCCCTGGCTCTCGCGCCCTGCGCCGTCCTGCCCTCTTACCAGCGCAGGGGCGCCGGCTCGGCCGCCATCGCCGCCGGGCTGGTCAGGGCCCGTGAGCAGGGGGAGCATCTGGTGCTCGTGGTCGGGCACCCCAGCTACTACCCGCGCTTCGGCTTCGTCCGCGCCTCCGCGTACGGGATCAGGGCGCCCTTCGACGTGCCCGACGAGGCGATGATGGCGCTGGTGCTCGACAAGACCTGGGTGGTGCCGGGCGGCACGATCGCCTACCCGGCCCCCTTCACCGCCTGACGGTTCGGCCCGGTCAGCGACGGCCGATCGTCAGGACGGGGCCCGTACGATCGGTGAAGAAGTCATCTCCCTTGTCGTCGACCACGATGAACGCGGGGAAGTCCACCACTTCGATCTTCCACACCGCCTCCATGCCGAGCTCCGGATACTCCAGCACCTCCACCTTCTTGATGCAGTCCTGGGCCAGCCGAGCCGCGGGTCCGCCGATGGAGCCGAGGTAGAAGCCCCCGTGCTTCTGGCAGGCGTCCGTGACCTGCTTGGACCTGTTGCCCTTGGCCAGCATCACCATCGACCCGCCCTCGGCCTGGAAGCGTTCCACGTACGAGTCCATCCGCCCGGCCGTCGTGGGCCCGAAGGAGCCGGACGCGTATCCCTCGGGGGTCTTGGCGGGCCCGGCGTAGTAGACGGCGTGGTCCTTCAGGTACTGCGGCATCTCGCCGCCGTTGTCGAGGAGTTCGGCGATCTTGGCGTGGGCGATGTCGCGGGCGACCACGAGGGGTCCGGTGAGGGAGAGCCTGGTCTTGACCGGATATTTCGTCAATTGGGCGAGGATTTCCGGCATGGGCTTGTTGAGGTCCACCTGGACGACGTCCTCCGACAGGTGCTCGTCGGTCGTCTCCGGCAGGAAGCGGGCCGGGTCGGTCTCCAGCTTCTCCAGGAACACGCCCTCCGGCGTGATCTTCGCCAGCGCCTGCCGGTCGGCGGAGCAGGACACCGCGATGGCCACCGGGCAGGAGGCCCCGTGGCGGGGCAGGCGGATGACGCGTACGTCGTGGCAGAAGTACTTGCCGCCGAACTGGGCCCCGATGCCCAGCTTCTGCGTCAGCTCGAAGACCTTGGCCTCCATCTCCAGGTCACGGAACCCGTGCCCCGACGCCGAGCCCTCGGTCGGGATCGAGTCGAGGTAGCGCGCGCTGGCGTACTTGGCGGTCTTCAGCGCGAACTCGGCGGAGGTGCCGCCGACGACGACCGCCAGGTGGTACGGCGGGCACGCCGCGGTGCCCAGCGACCGGATCTTCTCCTCCAGGAAGGCCAGCATGCGCTTCTCGTTGAGCACGGCCTTGGTCTCCTGGTACAGGAACGACTTGTTGGCCGAGCCGCCGCCCTTGGCCATGAACAGCAGCTTGTACTCGTCGGCGTGGCCGTGGGGGTCTTCCGCGTACAGCTCGACCTGGGCGGGCAGGTTGTCGCCCGTGTTCTTCTCCTCCCACATGGTCAGCGGCGCCATCTGGGAGTAACGCAGGTTGAGCCGGGTGTAGGCGTCGTACACGCCGCGCGAGACGTGCTCGGCGTCGAGCCCGTCGGTCAGCACGTGGCGGCCGCGCTTGCCCATGACGATCGCGGTGCCGGTGTCCTGGCACATGGGCAGGACGCCGCCGGCCGAGATGGAGGCGTTCTTGAGCAGGTCGAGCGCGACGAAGCGGTCGTTGCCGCTGGACTCGGGGTCGTCGACGATCTTTCTGAGCTGGGCGAGGTGGGAGGTGCGCAGGAAGTGGGAGATGTCGTGGACGGCCGTCTCGGTCAGCAGCCGCAACGCCTCCGGCGCGACCTCGAGAAACGTGCGTCCTGCCGCCTCGACCCGCCGCACCCCCTCCGTCGTGATCAGCCGGTACTCGGTCTCGTCGGCTCCCAGCGGCAGCAGATCGGTGTAGTCGAACTCGCCCATGAGGTTTACGCGGAGCGCTCCGGGGTTCGTGCCGGAGGCGGAGGTTCCGCGCTTCCTCCTTTCGTGTGTCGTCGCTGACGGATCAGGGGATGGTGCGGGGTGCGCGAAAGGGACGCGTCAGTCCCCTAGAGATTACGCGCCCGCCCTCGCCCGCCGTCCTGGCCGCCCGCCCGAGGACGTCACGCTTCGTTGGGTGCCACGACGGGGGCCTGTGAGCGCCTGGCGGTGAGGCCGAGCACGATCCCCGCGATCACCAGCCCGGCCCCCAGCAGGTCGTAGGCCGTGGGCGTGGCGATCCCGAGCACCACCCCCGTGACGATCGCCGCCACCGGGATGAGCCCCGCGAACAGCCCGGCGTGGCCCGGCCCCAGCTTGGGCAGCGAGGTGTACCAGAGGAAGAACGCCACCACGGTGACCACGATCGCCAGGTAGGCGAACCCGAGGGCCTCGGCGAGCGTCGGCACGCGGAACATGCCCGTGCCCTCGTCCACGAACCCGACCACCATCAGCAGGGGGACGGCCAGCGCCGTCGAGTACGCCGACACCCTGATCGCCCCCAGCCTCGGCAGCAGGGGGATGGCCAGCAGGGAGAAGCTCACCTCGCCGACGAGAGCCCCCAGCGCCCACAGCAGCCCCGGCAGGTTGCCGCTGCCGAGCCCGGTGGCCAGCGTGGCGCCGGCCACGACGACGGTCGCGGCGACGAGCAGCCGGGGCGCGGGACGGCCGCCGGCCAGCGCGAGCGCCAGCGGCACGGTGCCGAGAACGGTTCCGACCAGGCCGGGGCCCGCGGCGTGGGCCGACTCGATCACGCAGACGTTGAAGGCGACCAGGCCGAGCAGGGTGAGCCCGGCCAGGCAGACGGCCTCGCGCCTGGTCAGCTTGATGAAGCGCAGGCCGAGCACCCTGGTGATGATGAGCAGGGTGACCGCCCCCACGAAATACCGGACGGCCTGCCCGCCGTAGATGGGGTAGCCGGCCACCAGCCCCGAGACTCCGGCCAGCGTTCCGACGAGGAACATGGCGGTGGCCGCACCGATGACGCCCTTGTTCATGCGGAGGATGCTAGAGAGACAATGGTTCCCGCAATCAGTCCAATGCCCGGCGGGAAGACAGGACCAATATGGCTGATCTCCATATCCAGATAAATCGAGATAAGGGGGGAATCGCCGGGCAGATCGCGTCCGAGCTGCGCGATTCCATCCGCCACGGCCGGCTGACGCCGGGCACCCGCCTGCCCGCCACCCGCGACCTCGCCATCGACCTGCAGGTCTCCAGAGGCGTCGTGGTCGAGGCCTACGAGCAGCTCGTCGCCGAGGGCTTCCTCGCGTCGAGGGTCGGAGTGGGCACCCAGGTCACCCCCGCGCCCGCCGCACGCTCCCGGCAGAAGGCGCCTCGCCCCGCCACACCTGTGCGCCGGAGACAGAGCGCCTCCGTGCGCGCGCCGTACTACGGCCATCGCCCCACCTCTCCAGACCTCGGCCACTTCCCCCGTGAACGCTGGCTCGCGGCCGTCAGGCACGTCCTGGCCACCGTACCTTCGGACGCGTTCGATTACGGGGACCCCGGCGGCGTGCCTGACCTGCGAGAAGAGCTGGCCGGCTACCTCAGGAGGGTCAGGGCGGCCGACGTGCGCCCGGAGAACCTCGTGATCGTCGGCGGTGTGGCCCAGGGGCTGAGCCTGGTGCTGCACGTGCTGAGCCGGCAGCGCACGATCCGGCTGGCCGTGGAGGACCCGGCCAGCCACCGCCAGCTCCCGCTGCTCAGACGCGCGGGCGCGCACCTGGTGCCGGTCCCCGTGGACGAGGAGGGCCTGGACGTGCGGCGGCTGAGCGGCGACGCCGTGCTGGTCACGCCCGCGCACCAGTACCCGACGGGCGTGGTGCTCTCCCCGCCGCGCAGGGCCGCCCTGATGGAGTGGGCGTACGCGGGCGACCGGGTGGTCCTGGAGGACGACTACGACGCCGAGTTCCGCTTCGACCGCGACCCCGTCGGCTGCCTCCAGGGCCTGGCCCCCGACCGGGTGATCCTGGCGGGCAGCGTCAGCAAGGCGCTCGCGCCCGGCCTGCGGCTGGGCTGGGTGGCCGCGCCCGCGGACGTGGCCGAGGCCGTGCGCAGGGCCAGGGGCGAGCTGGACCTGGGCTCGCCGGTCATCGAGCAGTACGCGCTCGCGCACTTCCTGCGGACCGGCGGCTATGACAAGCACCTGCGCCGCATGCGCAGGGAGTACCGCCGCCGCAGGGACGCCCTGGTCACGGCGCTGGCCGAGGAACTGCCTGAGGTCAGGGTCAGGGGCATCGACGCGGGGCTGCACGTGTACCTGGAGCTGCCCGGCGGCTGGAACGAGGCCCGCGTGGCGCGGCACGGGCTGGAGCTGGGGCTGTCGGCCGAGCCTGTGGGGCCGATGCGCGAGTCTCAGGGGCCGCCGGCGGTGGTGGTGGGGTTCGCGCGGCTGCCCCCGCACAAGGCCCCCGAGGCCGTGCGAGGCTTAAAAGTCAGAATGTCAGGACAAGATGTTGACTGAGGGAGTCGATCTCACCTAAGAAGGAAAAGACCACACCCCGATTGGAGATGCCATGCGTGTGGGACTGCTGGGACTCGGCAGGATCGGAGCCTTCCACGCCGCCACCTTGGCCGCGCATCCGCTGGTGGACGAGCTGATCGTGGCCGACCCCGTGCGGACGTCGCCCTACGGCGGACCGGGCGACCCGTTCGAGTCGGACGCCGTGGTGATCGCCACCCCGACCGGCACCCACGCCGAACTGATCATCAGAGCCTGCGAGCGGGGCATCCCCGCCTTCTGCGAGAAACCGGTCGCCGCCACGGTGGCCGAGACCGTCAAGGTGCTGGAGGCCAGCGCGGGCAACCGGGTGCAGATCGGGTTCCAGCGCAGATTCGACCCGGGATACGTGGCCGCGGCCACCGCGCTGCGCGAGGGCGAGCTGGGCGAGCTGCACCGCGTCCACATGGTCACCGCCGACCCCGCGCCGCCGCCCGCCGAGTACATCGCGACCTCCGGCGGCATTTTCCGCGACTGCCACATCCACGACTTCGACATCCTGCGCTGGGTGACGGGCCGCGAGGTCGTCTCGGTCTACGCGACGGGGGCCAACAGGGGCGCGGCCTTCTTCGAGGAGGCGGGTGACGTGGACAACAGCGCCGCGCTGCTCACCCTGGACGACGGCACGCTGGCCACCCTGCAGGGCTCCCGTTACAACGGCGGCGGCTACGACGTGCGCATGGAGCTGGCGGGCAGCAGGCGCACCATGGTGGCGGGCCTGGACGGGCGCGCCCCCCTCCACACCGAGGAGCACACGCCGGAGGAGCCCTGGCCGGACTTCGTCACCCGTTTCGAGGCCGCCTACCGCAGCGAGATCGACGGCTTCCTGACCGGCGGCGAGAGCCCGTGCACGATCGGGGACGCGCTGGAGGCGCTCTACGTGGCCGAGGCCGCCGATCTGTCGCTGCGCGAACGCCGTCCGGTCGAGGTCGCGGAGGTGCGGCGATGAAGCTGGCGGGGGCGCCCATCTCGTGGGGCGTGTGCGAGGTCCCCGGCTGGGGGTTCCAGCTCGAACCTGAGCGGGTGCTGTCCGAGATGCGCGAACTCGGCCTCACCGCGACCGAGCTCGGCCCGCAGGGCTTCCTGACGCGGGAGCTCATCGAGTCGTACGGGCTGAGCCTGGCGGGCGCGTTCGTGCCCGTGGTGCTGCACGACCCCGGCCACGACCCGCTGCGGGACCTGCCGGAGGAGGGCACGCTGGTCCTGGCGGCCGCCACGGGGACGGACGGCTACGACGCGCGCCCCGCCCTCGACGCCGCCGGCTGGGCCACGCTGCTGGCCAACCTTGACAGGATCGCCGCCGCGCTCGGCTCGAGGGCCAGCCTGCACCCGCACGTCGGCACCATGATCGAGACTCGCGACGAGGTTGAAAGGGTGCTCGCGGACAGCTCCATCCCGCTCTGCCTGGACACCGGGCACCTGCTCATCGGCGGCACCGACCCGGCCGCCCTGGTCACGTCCGTCCCGTCGCGGATCGCGCACGTGCACCTCAAGGACGTGGACGCCCGCATCGCGGGCCAGGTCTCCGGCGGCGGGCTGAGCTACACGCAGGCGGTGCGCGCGGGCGTCTACCGTCCGCTCGGCCAGGGCGACGTCGACGTCGCGGGCATCGTCGCGGGGCTCGACGGCGGCGGATACGAGGGCTGGTTCGTCATGGAGCAGGACGTCATCCTCTCCGGCCCCGAGGATCGGCCCATGGAGGACGTCCGGCGCAGCCTGGCCTTCCTGGACGGGGTGCTGGGGACCGGCTGAGGGGCGATCACGTCGTCGAGACGGCCTTCTTCGGCTGGAAGCCCGGCGCCAGGGCGATGATCACGGCGGACAGCACCAGCGGCGCCACGAAGGCCATGCGCATGTCCGCCGCGTCCGCGATCACGCCCACCAGGGCCGCGCCCACGATGAAGCCGACGTAGTTGAAGAGGTTCACCCGGGCGATGGCCACCCCGGTGCCCGCCGGGTCCAGCCGGCCCGCCGCCGAGAACGACTGCGGCGCCACCACGGACAATCCCACCCCGGTCAGCCCGAACGCGACGATGGCCAGCGGCTGGCTCGGGGCGGTGACCACGCCCAGGAAGCCCAGCGTGGCGATCAGGCCGCCGATCCTGACGATGGCGGCGGGGCCGTAGCGCCTGACGGCGAGGTCGCCGCCGAGCCTGACGGCCAGCGTGGTGGCCTGGTAGGCGACGTAGGCCAGCGGGATCACCTTGGGGCCCGCGTCCAGGATCTCCTTCATGAAGACGGTGTTGAAGTTGGAGACGGCGGCGTCGCCGACGTACAGGAAGCCCATGGCCAGGCAGAGCGGGATGATCGGCCGCCAAGGGAAGCGCGCGGCGGGGGCGCTCGTGGCGGCGGGCGCCACTTTCTCCTCCTCGCGCGTGCACAGGTCGCGGCCCGCGTAGAGCGAGCCGGCGACGGCGAGGACCATCGGGGCCGCCATGACCAGCGGGAGCGGCAGGTCGGCGGCCACCGACGCCCACAGCGCCCCGAGCATGCTGAACGCGCTCCACACGCAGTGGAAGCCGTTCAGCACCTGGACGCCGTACCTGCGTTCGACGGCCACGCCCTGCATGTTCATGCCCGCGTCCACCGCGCCGACGGCCACCCCGAACACCAGCAGCACCGGCACCAGCAGCGGCACGTTGGGCGCCAGCCCGGCCAGCACCACGGCGACGGCGACCACCGGCTGGGCGAGGCGCAGCAGCGGCTTGCTGCCCCGCCTGGCCGCGAACTCGCCGGCCGCCACGCTTCCGAGGCCGGCGAACACCGGCACGATCAGCAGCAGCGCCGTCAGCGAGCCCTCGTCGAGCCCGTGTTTGGCCTGCAGGTTGGCGACCTGGATGAGCAGCGAGGCGAACGACAGGCCCTGCACGGCGTAGACGGCGTACGTGGCGAGGCGGGCCTGGCGATCACGCGAGGACGGCACGACGGCCTCCTGATCGGGGGGTATCAAACGTGAGGCGCGGTCAGGTTAGCGGCTGGTGTGCCTCCTCCGCCAGCGGTTCGTCCGCCGCCCCGAGCCGCTTGGCCGCCGCCCACACCCCCAGGGCGAGCAGCGCCGCCACCTCCGTGACCGCCAGACCTCGCTCGACCAGCCCGAGCGGCATCACCTGCCACCACGGCAGCCCGTCGCGGGCCGCGATCGCGATCATCGTGCCGATGCCCACCACCCACAACACCGAGCAGATCCCGAACCCGAACGCGAGCAGCGTCGCCCGCGACCGCTCACGGTGCCGCCACGGCCTGGCGATGATCACGGCGGCCAGCGGCAGGCTGATGAAGGCCACGATGCTGCCCGCCCGGTGGATGCTCCCGCTCATGGAGGGCCCCACCGACCAGTCGTGCTTCTCGAACCAGGCCGTCACGAACAGCCCCGCGCTCCAGCTCATGAGCGCGATGGTGCCGAAGATCCCGGCCAGCCTCTTGCGCGCCAGCGACACCCCGATGGCCGCGGAACCGGCCGCCAGCAGTCCCACCCCGAGCGCGAAGATCCAGCCGTCGGGGCCGAGGCCGTGCTCGCTGATGGTCCGCCTGATCGGGTTGATCTCGTCGAGGCTGGCCAGCTCCAGACCGGCGATCACCGCCACGCCCGTCCCTGCCGCGCCCAGACCCCACCGCGCCGGTTGATGCACGCGCACGCACCTCCCCTTTGCGGGGATCAACGGCTCGGAACCCGCGGAGATTCCGGGGGGTTCATACCGTTTCATGCGATTGCTGACGGGCCGGCGGAACCGCCACGCCGAGGTGAACGCGTACCTGGCGGAGGGGAACACCGACCTACGCGTGCGTATCCGCTGAAGCGGGTCAATTGGCACGAGCGAATCAGACGAGCGCCAGATATCGTCAGAAGTGTGAACGAACGCGCGGGATCGTGGTTGCCGAAGCTGCAAGAGGTCGGGGAGCGGCTGGCCGAGGAGTTCGTGTCGGCGCGCCGCCCGGCCGCGTCGCCCGACACGCCGCAGCCCCACGAGCTCCGCGCCTCCGACGCCGACCGCGAACGCATCGCCCAGGTGCTCCAGGACGCCCACGCCGACGGCCGGCTCACCCTTGAGGAGCTGGAGGAGCGGCTGGGCGTGCTCTACGCCGCCCGCACGCTCGGCGAGCTGGCCGCGCTCACCGCCGACCTGCTGCCCGCCGAGCAGCAGCCGCTCAACCTCGACGGCCGGCCCGTGTCGGCCATCTTCAAGAAGGAACAGCGCGGCGGACGCTGGGTCGTGCCCGCCGAACTGGGCGTGACGGCCATGTTCGGGACGACCAAGCTGGACTTCCGCGACGCCATCCTGCAGAACCGGCGGATCATCATCAACGCCACCCTCGTCTTCGGCGGCCTGGAGATCCAGGTGCCGGAGGGGCTGGAGGTGATCAGGGTCACCAAGGACAAGACCGTCCGGTTGACCAAGCAGCCGACCGAGCCGGGCGCGCCCGTCGTCGAGGTCCACACCACCAACTTCGCCGGCGAGGTCAAGGTCAAGGAGCCGCCGCGGCGCAAGCGCCGTCGTTAGCCGTCCCGCGTACCCGCGCTCCTCAGCCCGCGGACTCGAAGTTGATCGCGCTGTAGGCCTTCAGCTTCCAGAGCTGGTGCTCGCTGTCGATCTTGCGGATGGTGCCGGAACGGCCGCGCATCACCAGCGACTGGGTCACCGCGGAGCCGGCGCGGAAGTGCACGCCCTGCATGAGCTCCCCGTGCGTGATGCCCGTCGCGGCGAAGAACACGTCGTCGGAGTCGACCAGATCGTTGGTCGTGAGCACCTGGTCGAGGTCGTGGCCGGCGTTGACGGCCTTGCGGCGCTCGGCGTCGTCGCGCGGCCAGAGACGGCCCTGGATCACGCCGCCCAGGCACTTGAGCGCGCACGCGGCCACGATGCCCTCGGGCGTGCCGCCGATGCCCAGCATCAGGTCGATCCCGGTGCCCGCGCGGGCCGCCATGATCGCGCCGGCCACGTCGCCGTCCGTGATGAACTTGATGCGCGCGCCCGCCTCCCTGATCTCCTTGACCAGTCGCTCGTGCCTGGGCCGGTCGAGCACGACCACCGTCACGTCGTAAGGGGAGCAGCCCTTCGCCCTGGCCACCGCGTTGATGTTGACCGCGACGGGGGCCTCGATGTCCACCACGTCGGCGGCCTCGGGGCCCGTGACCAGCTTCTCCATGTAGAACACGGCCGACGGGTCGTACATGGAGCCGCGCTCGCTCACCGCGATCACCGAGACCGCGTCGGGCATGCCCAACGCCGTCAATCTGGTGCCGTCAATGGGGTCCACGGCCACGTCGCAGTCGGGGCCGCTGCCGTCGCCGACGCGTTCTCCGTTGAACAGCATCGGCGCATGGTCCTTCTCTCCCTCGCCGATCACCACCACGCCGTTCATGGAGACCGTGTTGATCAACTGGCGCATGGCGTTCACCGCCGCGCCGTCGGCGCCGTTCTTGTCGCCGCGGCCGACCCATCGGGCCGCCGCCATGGCCGCCGCCTCGGTGACGCGGACGAGTTCCATGGCCAGGTTTCGATCGGGGGCGTGCTCGCCCGTGGCGAGCGCCGCCGGGACCGATGTGTCGGACATGATGGTGGCCTCCTCGTAGAACAACTCTCTCGATCGTAGTTGTCCCCCTATTCCCGGTCAGAGGGGGATAATCTGCCCAGCCTGGCTTACTCCTCGGTCCGCGGGCCGTCTGTAAGCTTCGACATGGTCGCCCTGTGAAACGGAGAGCGGGATTTTGCGCCGTACGGTGTGCGCACCAAGGATCTTGCCCTCACCATGGAGCATGGCTGCCCCGCCGTGGAGGAGAACCCGATGAGCGATGTGGAACAGGTGGCGACCCAGCCGCGTACGTCCGAGCGTGGCGCGGCCACCCGCAGCTCCCTTCTCGCCGCCGCCAGGGAGATCTTCGTCTCCAAAGGGTTCGCGGAGGCGGGCGTGACGGACGTGGTGGCCAGGGCCGAAGCCAGCGTGGGCAGCCTCTACCACCACTTCTCCGGCAAAGCCGACCTCTACCTCACCCTGTTCGAGGACTTCCAGGCCGGGCAGATGCGCAGAACCAAGCAGGCCGCCCGCCAGGCCCGCGCCGCCGGCGAGAGCGACCCGATGCGCGTTTTCCTCGCCGCCGCCCGCGCCTACCTCGACGGCTGCCTGGAGGAGCGGGAACTGGCCGAGCTGTTCCTGCGCGGCGACGGGCCGCCCGGGTTCGAGGTGGTCATGCGCGAGCGGCTGCGCACGTGGGCGGAGCTCAACGCGGCGCTGTTCGAGAACGAGGCGGCGCTCGTCGTCGTGATCACCGGGGCTCTGGCGGCGGCGCAGTCGGAGGTCGTGCGCACGGGCGACCGCGCCCTGGCCGAGCAGGTGCTCGCCATCATCGGGCAGATCCGCCCGGCCGCTTCCGCGACCGCCTCCTCCAGCCGGTAACCTCGCCAAGTGTGCAACGGTTCACCCAAGGACTCTACGGCTACGCGGTCGCCCTCTTCGTCTGCCTCGCGGGCGCGGGGCTGTTCCTGCTGATCACCCCGCAGAGCAGGGAAGAGCACATCCCGAAGCGCGAATACTCCATCACCGTCGCCAACTTCGGCCACTCCGTCCCCTACGGTGTGTGGGCGCCCCGGAAAGACCCGGCCAACTGGGTGCCCAACAGCAACAGGATCGCCAAGGGCGAGAACGGCGCCGAGGTCCTCTACCTCGGCTACGCCACGGGCAAGCGCGAGCACGCGATGTTCGTCCAGAGTGACGAGCGGCCCGCCGCCGCCTTCGCCAGCCGCATGGCCAACACCGACAAGCCCGTCGGCACGCAGCAGGTCGGCGGGGTCACCTGGGAGCAGCGCTTCCGCGAGGACAAGAAGCAGCGCTCGCTGGTGCGGACGTTGCCGGAGGTGACGCTGGTGATCACCGGCACGGCCGACTGGGCCGAGCTCGCGGAGCTGGCCGCCGTCCTTCAGCAGCGCCCCAAGGGCTGAGCCTGTCGAGGCGCGGATGTCGGTGCGCACCTCTAGGGTGGTGAACGTGGCAGCAGACGACAGGACGCCCTCGTACGAGCAGGCCCGCGAGGAGCTGACCGAGGTGGTGCGCCGCCTCGAGACCGGCGGGCTGACGCTGGAGCAGTCGATCGAGCTCTGGGAGCGGGGCGAGAAGCTGGCGGCCGTCTGTGAAGAGTGGCTGCAGGGGGCCAGGGTCAAGCTGGCCGCCGCCATGGCCCGCCGGTCCGAACCGGGCGCGGGCCACGGCGACGACGCCCCCTTCTGACCCTCTCCCGGTACGGACGCTCTTGGGCGAGCGCTCCTTCCGGCCCCGGCCCGGTTGGGTGAGTGCCCTTCCCGGCCGTCAATGGCCCCTTACGGGCCCGACTCCGTTGACCCGGGTATCGGGTGCGTCGGCGGCGTTCCGGGCGTCGAGCGTGGCGCTCAGGGCTTCCCCGCCGCCGACGTGCGGCGCAGGACGACCACCGGGATGCGGCGGCTGGTCTTGGCCTGATACTCGGCGAACGTGGGCTGCACCGCCACCATCCGCGCGTAGAGCCGATCGCGCTCCTCGCCCTCGGCGATCTCGGCCCGCACCGTGAACGTCTCCCTTCCGATCTCGGCCGTGGCCGCAGGGGTGGCGCGCAGGTTGTGGTACCACGCGGGGTGGGCGTCGCCGCCGGCGTTGGAGGCGACGACGACGTAGCGGTCGTCGTCCTTCAGGTACATCACCGGCGAGGTCGTCGACCTGCCGCTCTTGGCGCCCGTGGTCGTGAGCAGCACCAGCGGCGCGCCCTCGAACATGCCGCCGACCCGGCCCTCGTTGGCCCGGAACTCATCTATGACCTGCTGGTTGAAGTCGTTGGGCATCGTCAGCTCCTTGAATCGGAGGAATCTCCGGTTAGAGTTTAACCGGAGATTCCTCCGGTTTCCATCGGTATGCTGCAGCCATGCGCGGACAACGTCTGCTGCCCGTCATCGGGCAGCCCCAGCAGGAGCGGGCCGACGCCGCGCGGAACCGGCAGAAGATCATTGAGACCGCGGCGATGATGATCGCCGAGTGCGGCGCCGACAACCTCTCGCTCGACGAGGTGGCCCGTGTGGCGGGCGTCGGCGTGGGCACCGTCTACCGGCGCTTCGGCGACCGGGCGGGCCTCCTCTACGCGCTGATCGACGAGAGCGAACGGCGTTTTCAGGCCGCGTTCCTGTCCGGGCTGCCGCCGCTCGGTCCAGGAGCGCCGCCCGCCGAGCGGATCACGGCGTTCCTGCGCGCGCTGGTCGACCGCATCGTGGCCGATCAGGGGCTGTTCCTGCTGCTGGAGCGGGGCGGCAAGACCGACAGCTTCAGCGGCCCCTACCGGGTGCACCACATCCACCTGGCCACCCTGATCGCCCAGGCCTGCCCGCGGGCCGACGCCGCGTTCCTGGCCGACGCCCTCCTCGCACCCGTCAACGCCCGCCTGATCGCCTTGCAGCGGGAGCAGCGCGGCATGACCGTCGAGGAGATCAAATCAGGGCTGGCCACCATGGCGGCAGCCATCACACAGGGCTAGAGGCCCGGTTTCCGCACGTCACTCCAACAGTTCGGCGGCGGTGTCCTTGGGCGGCTGACCCACAAGCTTGTGGGTCGATCGGCCGTTACGCGTCCCCTGATTCGGTGCGCACGCTCAGGCGGTCGTCGCTGAGGCGGATCGTCAGCGGGGAGCCGGGGGCGACGTCCTTGGCCAGGCGGACGACCTCGCCCGACGGGCGCTGCACGATGGCGTAACCGCGTTCGAGGGTGGCCGCGGGCGACAGGGTGACGAGCCTGGCCCGCAGGTGTGTGAGGCCGTCGCCCGCCCGGTCGAGCGAGCCCGACAGCGAGCGCCTGGTCCGGTCGCGCAGCGCGTCGACCTGCTCGGCCCGGCGTTCGAGCTCGCGTACGGGATCGGCCAGCGACGGGCGGGAACGGGCCGACGTCAGCCAGGACATCTCCCTGTCGAGCCAGCCGCTCAGCACCCTGCGGCCCCGGTCGCGGAGCTGGCGCACGAGCGTGAGCTGCTCGCCGACGTCGGGCACGACCTTCTTGGCGGCGTCGGTGGGGGTGGAGGCGCGCAGGTCGGCCACCAGGTCGAGCAGCGGGCTGTCCTGCTCGTGGCCGATCGCGCTCACCACCGGGGTGCGGCAGGCGGCCACCGAGCGGACGAGCGTCTCGTCGGAGAAGGGCAGGAGGTCCTCCAAAGAGCCGCCGCCACGGGCGATGACGATGACGTCGACCTCGGAGTCGGCGTCGAGCTTGCGCAGCGCCTCGGTCACCTCGCCCACGGCGTAGGGCCCCTGGACGGCCACCTCCTCGACCTTGAACCGCACGGCCGGCCAGCGCCTGCGGGAGTTCTCCAGCACGTCGCGCTCGGCCGCGGAGTCGCGGCCGCAGATGAGCCCGACCGTGCCGGGCAGGAACGGAAGCCGCCGCTTCCTGTCAGCGTTGAACAGCCCCTCGGCGGCCAGGAGCTGCCTGAGCCGCTCCAGCCTGGCCAGCAGCTCGCCCACGCCCACCGGGCGGATCTCCAGCGCGGTGAAGGCGAACGAACCCTTGTTGACCCAGAAGTCCGGCTTGACCTGCATCACGACCCTGGCGCCGTCGGCCGGTCGGGGCACGGCCGCCTCGTAGACGCCGCGTGGCGCGGTGACCCGGGCCGACACGTTGGCGACCGGGTCGCGCAGGGTCAGGAACACCGTGCCGCCGCGGGCGCTCAGATCGGTGATCTGGCCCTCGACCCAGACCGTGCCGAGCCTGCCGATCCAGCCGCCCACCATCTGAAGGACCGTGCGGATCGGCAGCGGAGACTCGGGTGTGGTCTTCTCGGTCATCAGAAGCTCCCGTGGATACCCCGGCGTTCAGACCGGGGAGGAAACGGGAACGGGAAGGCACTCAAGGGCCTGAGCGTGCCCTGACGTTCACCGTTCAATGATGCTCTCCTGACGTGTGGTGTAGCCGTAGCCGTCGGCTCTTTGGAGCAGGCGGATGTGCTTGTGGCTGATGCCCTGGCGGGTGCCGGCCACGGTGGTGACGTTGAAAGAACCCGTGGCGCGGACGGCGACACGTCCGGTGTGGACTCCGGTGTTCTTGCCTTTGACGACGGTGGCGCGGACGAGGTCTCCGGTGGCGAACCCGTTGACGTGCTTGATCCGGGGTAGGCGCAGGCGGGGAAATCCGTACCGGTTGGTGCGGGTTCGGCTGTAGCTGCCGCGTCCGGTGGCTTTGACGACCAGGATGCGGGCCGGCCGCCCGGTCACCTGCGCGAGTTCGC